>CAYNPY010000066.1:0-20701 GCA_964399195.1 uncultured Fibrobacteraceae bacterium | reverse complement strand
CTCGCGGTCAAAGGGGCGCGGCCCGTCCGGGCTTACCACCTTCAGGCTGCAGAAACCGTTGAAGGCGATGCGCGACAGGCTGTCCGCGCCGCCAGCCAGCATCACTTCGGCGCGCCCGGCGCGGATCGCGTCCGCCGCCAGGCCGATAGCGTTGGCGGCGCTGCTGCAAGCGGTCATGAAACTGAGCGTCGGCCCGCTCAGCCCCCAGGCTTCTGCCAGGCGATCCAGTGTGTTGGCGCCCTCGTGCACGAAGGCCCCGCGCAGGTCCAGCTTCTCGGGGTTGCCGGCCTTGGCGCGGTTGCGTGCTTCTATGTAGAGGGCTTCGCTGGTGAGTGTGCCGCACACGCTCTGGCCCACGTAGGCGCCGGTGGCCTGCAGCGAGGAAAGGCCTGCCTGCTCCACGGCCTCGGCGGCGGCCACCAGGGCCAGCGCGTCGGAGCGCGACAGCCGCTTGCGTAGGTGCGGCGTCAGGCCGGGCACGGAGTCCAGGTCGGCATCCAGGTCGCTGCGGTACTGGCCGACTGGCAAGTCGCCGATGGTGGAAGGCCACAGGTCCAATCTGCCCACGCCCTCGCGCCCTTCGCGCAGGGCCCGTTCCATGGCGGCCAGGCCGCGCCCGCAGGCGCCGATGACGCCAAGGCCGGTAATCGCGACAGGCTGTAGAGGCGGCTGGGGCATAGGCTGCGTCGTACACTTTCGGCCAGGGTTGGTCGCAACCCAGTGCTAACGCAAGAACGCGGGCGACGCGTCCCGCCGCCGATCTCCGGCTTTGGCTCGCTACTTCTTGCGGTGTTCCTGCACGAAACGGGCCAGGTCCTCGCAGCCCGCGAGCAGGGCCAGCTTCGCCTCCACCTGCGCCGTGAGGCCCTCGGCCCGGATGTGCTTCTCGCAGCCCTGGTCGATCGCCGCGTTGAGGAAGAAGGCCAGCATCATCGGCGCCGGCCCGTTGATGGTCATCGAGACCGAGGTCTTCGGGTCGGCCAGGTCGAATCCGGAGTAGAGCTTCTTGGCGTCGTCGACGGTGGCTACCGAGACGCCGCTGTTGCCGATCTTGCCGTAGATGTCCGGGCGTCGCGCCGGGTCCTCGCCGTAGAGGGTCACCGAATCGAAGGCCGTCGACAGGCGCACCGCGGGCATGCCCAGGGACACGAAATGGAAGCGGCGGTTGGTGCGCTCGGGCCCGCCCTCGCCGGCGAACATGCGCGTGGGGTCCTCGCCCTCGCGCTTGAGCGGGAAGACGCCGGCCGCGTACGGGTAGCAGCCGGGCACGTTCTCGGTGAGCTGCCAGCGCAGGATGTCGCCCCAGTCCCGCCAGCGGGGCAGGCAGACGCGCGGGATGCGCGTGCCGCTGAGCGAGCGCGACTGCAGGGGCTGCGCGATCGCGCGGCCGCGCACCTCGTAGCGGAACTCGTCGGCGGCGTAGCGCGCCACCAGTCTTGGCCACTCCTCGAGCAGGCGGCGCGACTCGGGCGTCAGTTCCGCGCGCAGCGCCTCGTACCGCGCGGCCAGTTCGCGCGCGGCCGGCGCGTCGCCGGTAGCGGGCGCCGCCGCCGGCAGCACGGCGGCGGGGTCGGCGGCGCCGGCGCGCAGCTCGGCCAGGGCGCCGTGCAGACGATAGAGACGGCTCGCCAGGGCGCACTGCGCCTCCACGCGGCGGTCCTCGGCCCGGCTCTGCTCGACGATTTCCGCCAGGTAGCGCACGCGCTCGGGCGGGATCACCGGGTGCGGGTGTTCGTCGCCCGCCGCGACCGCGGTTGCCGCCGGGCGCCCGGCCAGCGCGTCCAGGCGCGCGGCCAGGGCGGCGTAAAGGCGGTTGACCCCGCCGTCGTTGAACTGCGAGGCGACGGTCGCGAAGACCGGCAGGTCCTCGTCCGGACCGTCGAAACGGTTCCGGTTGCGGCGGAACTGGCGACGGACGTCGCGCAGCGCGTCGAGGCTGCCGCGGTGGTCGAACTTGTTGATGGCGATGACGTCGGCGTAGTCGAGCATGTCGATCTTCTCGAGCTGCGAGGCGGCGCCGTACTCCGCCGTCATCACGTACAGCGAGAGGTCGGCGTGGTCGACGATCTCGGTGTCGCTCTGGCCGATGCCGCTGGTCTCGACGATCACCAGGTCGAAGGCCGCCGCGCGGCAGATGTCGATGGCGTGGCGCACGTAGCGCGACAGGGCCAGGTTCGACTGCCGGGTGGCCAGGGAGCGCATGTAGACCCGCGGGTCGTCGATCGCGTTCATGCGGATGCGGTCACCCAGCAGCGCGCCGCCGCTGCGTCGCCGCGAGGGATCGACCGAGACGATGGCCACGGTCGCCGCGGGCCGCTCCAGCAGCCAACGGCGCACCAGTTCGTCGACGAGCGACGACTTGCCGGCGCCGCCGGTCCCGGTCACGCCCAGCACGGGCGGCAGCCGGTCCGCCGGCGCCGCCGCGCGCACGGCCGCCAGCAGCGCCTCGCCGTGGTCGGGGAAGTTCTCCGCCAGCGAGATCAGGCGCGCCAGCGCGCGCGGATCGCGCTTCGGCAGCCCCTCCAGCAGCGGCGCGAGGCCGGCCGGCGTCGGCGGCTCGCCCACCGGGAAGTCGCACCGGCGCATGACCTCGTTGATCATCCCCTGCAGGCCCAGCTCGCGCCCGTCGTCCGGCGAGAACACGCGCGCGATGCCGTAGGCGTGCAGTTGCTCGATCTCGTCCGGCAGGATGGTGCCGCCGCCGCCGGCGAAGATGAGGATCCGGCGCCCGGAAGCCTCCACCAGGTCGTGCATGTACTTGAGGAATTCCAGGTGCCCGCCCTGGTAGCTGGTCACCGCGATGCCCTGAGCGTCCTCCTGCACCGCGCAGTCGACGATCTCGCGCACCGAGCGATTGTGACCGAGGTGGATGACCTCGGCGCCGGTGGCCTGCAGCAGCCTGCGCATGATGTTGATCGCGGCGTCGTGGCCGTCGAACAGAGAAGCGGCCGAGACGATGCGGACGTGGTGGGCGGGCCGGTAGGGCTGCGGACCGGACGCGGCGGCGGGCGGCGAAGAGGACATGACGGCCTTCCGGGACGGGTCGGTATCGTTGGCAACGCGCCGCGCGGCGACCGCGATGGCCCGGCGCGCGCGAGGACGGGCCGGTCCCGGACGTTAGCACAGGGCCGCCGGTCGGGCAATCCGGGCCGCCGTCAGAAGGTATGCGCCAGGGACAGGGTCCACCAGTGCGCCCGCTCGGCGCCGCCGGACGGCAGCGCCTCGCCGCGGCGGCCGTCCAGGCGCGCGCGCCAGGGACCCGGCAGGCCGTCGCGCAGCCGCGCCACCTGCAGCCAGGCGTGCCGCTCGCGGGCCAGGTACGGCGTGTGGCCCTCGGCGCCCCACTGGGTGAAGGCACAGCCGAACTCGAACTCGGCGCGGCCGCCGGCACGCCAGCGCACCAGCCCGCCGAGGCGCTCGCCCGCGCCGCCCAGCGAGGCGCCCAGCAGCCACCCTTCGTGTTCCCAGCCGGACGGGAACGAGCCGTTCGCGTACCACAGCACCAGGGGATGCAGGGTCTCGGCATACTCGAATGCGAGATCCCAGCGCGCGTCCACCAACTCGACGCCGGCGACCGAGGCCGGCGCGGCGATCTCCGGCACCAGGCCCCATGGGCCGCGCGGCAGGAAGTCCTCGCCCGCGTACTCCCACCAGACACGACCGGCCGCGCGCGGCAGCAAGCGCCACGGCGCCCCGCGCCAACGC
Organism: uncultured Fibrobacteraceae bacterium; assembly: GCA_964399195.1. Classification (GTDB taxonomy): domain Bacteria; phylum Krumholzibacteriota; class Krumholzibacteriia; order LZORAL124-64-63; family LZORAL124-64-63; genus CAINDZ01. Next base: position 16,996 of record CAYNPY010000066.1, on the reverse strand, counting down.
ATCTCGAGCTGCGCCGAGAAGAGGCGATCGGTGAAGGGACCCGAAGCCTGCTCGTCCCACGTGACGCCCGGCGGCGGGAAATTGATGCGCAGCAGGTCGGGCCAGAGCGTGCCGGAGCGCGGCGCCGCCAGGGCCGCGTGCGTGAAGCCCAGGCGCGCCCAGTCGGTCAGCCGCCAACGCACGAGCCACTGGAAGAACCACGGCCGGTCCGCGCGCGCGGACTCGCCGTCCCCGGCGCCGACGGTCCGCTCGCTGAGCCGGCCGGCGCGCACCAGCAGCGCCTGCGGGCCCAGCGGTCGCAGCGCGCCGGGCCAACGCCAGGGCTCGGTGCGGCGCACGGTCAGCGCGCAGAACGGGGGCGCTTCGCGATCGACCAGCAGGGCCGCGCCCAGGCCCGGCCCATGGCGGCGCGGCTCCCAGCCCAGGGACGCCGACCAGCCGCCGGCCTGGTGGCCGACGACCGCCCGCGCCGCGTCCAGGTCCGCGCCCTCTCCCAGCAGCATCGCCCGCCTGGCCTGCGCCGGCCCGGTGGCGGGATCCCAGCCGGGCCAGGTCGACGACGCCCCGGCGGCCGCCTCGGCGGGCGCCGAGCCGGCGCCCCAGCCGGTGCGCAGCCGCGCGCGCAGGGTCACCGCCGCCCACCAGGGTCCGCGCGCCGCCTGGGCGCCGGTCTCCACCGCGATGTTCCAGCCGGGCGCCCAGGCCAGGCCCGCCTCGCCCGGCTGCAGGCCGCCGCGGCCGCCGGCACCCACCAGCAGGCGCGTCCCGGCCGGCAGCCGCGCGCCGGGCGCCAGGTGCCGCGCGGCCAGCGCCCCCGCCACGTCCGGCAGGACGCCCGCCGCCGCAGCCCTCCCGCACAGACCCGCCAGTTCGGGCCCGCTGAGGGGCTGGTCGGCCGGCGGCTGCAGGCCGGCCAGCAGGCAGAGACGGCGCAAGGTGTCCCAGGGCAACAGGCGGGGATCGAGGTCGCCGGCCGGAGCCGCGGCGCCGGACGTACCGGGCGTCGGCGCCACCGCAGCGCGGACGGCCGGAACCGGCGCCGGCGACACCGCCAGCGCCAGGGCGAAGGCTACAGCCCGAGCAGGCCCCCCACGATGGCGCCGATCAGCAGCAACGGCAGCGCGACAGCCAGCAGAATCAAACCCACCGGCAGCAGCGCGGCCAGCACGACCAGGCCCGCCAGCAGCAGCGGCACGACGACCAGCAGCGTCACCAGGCCGCCCAGCAGGCCCGCCAGCAGCTTGAACGGCAGCACGACCAGGGCCACCAGGACCTTCAGCGCGAGCAGGCCGATCCCGAAGACGAGGGACAGCAGTACCAGGACGACGATCGCTTCGAACATGGTCCGGCCTCCAGCGGGCGGTCACGGCTGCGAGCGGGACCGATCGCGCCGGCCTCGCGCCGGCAGCGCCGATCCCCAGGCGGATCCGGCGAAGTCCCCGGCCGCACCGGCGCCGGTCGTCGACATCGCCGTCCATCATACCCTCCCCAGGCTCGGCTTGTTCAGGTTCGGATTCCGTCCGCCGGCGGTGGTCCGTGCCCGCACCGGCGCAATCGCCCCGTTTCACGAACCATGTCACGAAACAGAAAAAACTTGTGGACAATTACATCTCAAACGTCCTATAATTTGCCCATAGCTGCTTCACCGGCGACAACCCGTGGGAATTGTTGAAGCTCGCGCACTTCCATGACCGCCCACGTAGACCGTGAAGCAGCTATATTTTTCCGGCACTTGGCAGGCTAGCACCCTGCGCCCGCCGCGGTCAACGCCGACGCCCCGGCGCGGCACCGGCGGCGGGAACGGCGAGGCCCGGGACCTGGGGTCCCGGGCCTTCGCCTTGGCCGCGGCCACAGCGGCGCGGCGGCTACTTCTTCACGAACAGCGCCGGGTCGACCTTGGGGTTCACCGCGAAGGCCTCGGTGCGGCCCTTGGCGAACTCCTCGTCGTCGAAGAACAGGCGCATGCGGCTGGGCATCATGATCCCGTCGAAGGCCTTGTACTCGTCGAGATATGTCTTCTGGACTGCGGGCGCCCGCGAGACCGGCGACGTGCCCGGCTGCTGCACCATGACCGGCAGGCCGTCCTGGTCGCCGAAGTAGATGATACGGTAGTCCTCGCCCACGCCCGTGACGTAGACCGGCAGGCAGGACTTGCCCTCGATCTCCTGGGGCGCCAGCGCCTGGAAGGTGAAGGCTCCCGGCTCGCGCATCGTGCCGAGCATGTCGGTGCGCAGTTCCTCGCGCGCCTCGGCGAGTTCATCGGCGGACATGTCCTTGCTGCCCATGGGCGACTGCTGCCAGCCCGCGTCGCCGGCCACCACCGCGGTCATGCTTCCGAACGGCGTCTTCTGCACGGTGTGGACCTTGTCGGGGTAGCTGACGGTCTTCTGGATGGTGAAGCTGAGCGCCATGCCCTGGATGGTGGCGTCGAGCACGGTCGTCTCGGAATACGCCTTCAGTCCCGCCAGCTTCGCGGCGCCGCCGGCGGCGGCGATGGCGCGGTCCATGGCCTTGCGGCCCTGCTCGAGGCTCTCGGGCGTGGCGGCCGGCACCTCGAAGGCGGGCTCGGGGATGGCGATGTCCACCATGTTGACCGGGCCGAAGGTGCTGAAGTCGCCGTCGAAATCCTCGTAGTTGCCCACCGCGAGAATGCTCAGGCGCTCGGGGCGCCAGGCGGCCTGCGTCGCGGCCAGCACGGCCTGCGGCGTCAGCGCGCGCACCTGCTCCAGGTAGGTCTGCAGGAAGTCCGCGGGGTAGCCGAAGCGCTCGAACATGACCAGGCGATCGAGGATCTCGCGCTTGCTGTCGTAGTTGAAGACCTCGGAATTGAGGATGTTGTCCTTGGCGCGCGCCAATTCCTCGGCCGTGACAGGTTCGGTGACCATGCGCTGGATCTCGGCCAGGATCGCGGCGGTCGCCTTCTGGCTGGACTCGGACTTGGTCATCGTGAACGCCGCGAACAGGCCGGGATACCGCCAGCCGGTGCCGGGCATGCTGCCCACCGAGTAGGCCAGCCCCTGGCGGCTGCGGACCTCGTTGAACAGCCGCGTGGCGAAGCCGCCGCCGAGGATCTTGTTGGCCACCTGCACGCCGGCGTAGTGCGGGTCGCTGGCGCGGATGCCGCGGGCGCCCATGATGATGGTGGTCTGCGTCAGGTCGTCCTTGTCGACGACGTTGACCGTGCGCGGGAAATCCGGGATCTCCGGGTCGGCCGGCAGCGGCGCCGTCGCCCGCGGCCAGCCCGCGAAAGCCGCCTCGATCTTCGCGACCATGTCCTTGGCGTCGAAGTCGCCCACGACGACCAGGTACATCCGGTCCGGCGCGAAGTAGCGGGCGTGGAAGTCCACCAGATCCTGGCGCTGGATGCGGGCGATCGTCTCGTACTCCGCCACGCGGGCCAGCGGGTGGTCGGCGCCGAAGACGACCTTCGCCGACTCGCGGCGGGCGATCGTCATCGGGTCGTCGTTGCGGCGGCTGATCTCGGCCTTCTGCTCCTCGCGCGCCAGCTTGATCTTGTCCTCGGGGAAGGTCGGGTTGCGCAGGATGTCCGCCAGCAGTTCCAGGCCGAGGCCGGCGTCCTCGGTCAGGGCCGACAGGTAGGCGGTCCCCTCGGTCTGGCCGATGCCGGTCTCGACCGCCATGCCGCGGGCTTCGACCATCTCGTCGATGGCGTCGCCGGGGTGGCTGGCCGTGCCCCCGGTGCGCATCACCGAACCGGTCATCTGCGCCAGGCCGACCAGTTCAGCCGGCTCGTAGATCGAGCCGACGTCGATGGTGGCGCTCAGCTCGACCAGCGGGAGCTCGCGGTCCTCGGCCAGGTACACGACCATGCCGTTGTCCAGCGCCACGCGCTCGTAGGACGGCATGGTGAAACGGTTGAGCGCCGGCACGGGGATCTTCTCCCAGGGCTTCTTGGGGGCGGCGTGGGCCGTCCCGGCCGTCGCGGTCAGCGTCGCGAGCAGGAGTGCCGCCAGGAGGAACCTCGCGTGCGGGAGCGCCCGCCGCGCATCATCAGTTCGCTTCATGTCCACAGGTCCTTTCCGGCCCCCGCCCATCCGGCGGGGGACGCGTTCCCGAACTCTAGGAGTCCTTCTCGGTTTCGATGATGGCGACGGTGCGGTTGCTCTCCTGGAACACGCCCGCCGCGACGCGCTTGACGTCCTCGAGCGTGACGGCCTCGATGCGCGCGACCGCATCGAACAGCCGGCGCCAGTCGCCGAACATGGTCTGGTAGAAGGCGAGCTGCTCGGCCATGCCGCCGTTGCCCTGCAGGCTGCGGACGAACTCGGCGCGGGCGCGCTGCTTGACCGCGGCCAGTTCCTGCTCCGTGATGCCCTCGGTCACCAGGCGCTCGACCTCGGCGTCGATCGCCGCCTCCATGTCGGCGGCCGTCTTGCCCTTGACCGGGATGCCCAGCACGAGCAGGCCCGTCTCGTACTTCTGGCCCGGGAAGCCCGCGAACGCCATGGCCTGCACGGCGAGGTTGTCCTGCTTGACGAGCTTGGTGTAGAGGCGGCTGGTGCGGCCCTGGCCGAGCACCCCGGCGATGACCTCGTACACCGGCCAGTCCGGGTGGCGGAGGTTCTGGATCTGGTAGCCGGCCGCGTAGATCGGCTGCGACTCGTCCTTCATGATGAAGCGCTTCTCGCCGATCTGCGCCGGCTCGAAGGTCTCGACCGGCTCGGGACTGCCGGCCGGGATGGCCGAGAAGTACTTCTGCGCGTACCTGCGGACGTCGGCCAGCTTCACGTCGCCGACGATCGCCACCACGATGTTCGAGCCCACGTAGTTGGCCTCGAAGAACTCGCGGCAGTCGGCGCGGCTGACGTTCTGAAGGTCGGACAGGTAGCCGATGGTCGAGTGGTGGTAGCCGTTGGCCATGAACATCAGGTTCTGGAACTGCTCGATGAGGCGGCCGATCGGGTTGTTGTCGGTGCGCATGCGGCGCTCTTCCGTCACCGGGCCGTCCTTCTCGGTGTAGAACTCGCGCAGCACGGGCCGCGACATGCGCGCGCCCTCGAGGTAGGCCCACAGCTCCAGGCGGTTGCTCGGGAAGCTGTAGAGGTAGACGGTCACGTCCGTGCTCGTCGAGGCGTTGAGCCCCTGGCCGCCGTTGTTCTCCACGATCTGGCCGAACTCGTTGGTCACCACGAACGCGCGCGCGGCGTCCTTCGCCGCGGTGAAGGCCGCCTCCAGTTCCGCCAGCCGCGCGGGGTCGGCGTCCGTGCCCTTGAGGCGCTCGGCCTTCAGGGCGGCGAACGCGGCGTCCTCGGCCGCCATCGCCTTGAGCTCGGCCCGGTAGTCGGTCGTGCCGATCTCGGGCGTCCCCTTGAACGCCATGTGCTCGAGGATGTGCGCCAGGCCCGTGGTGCCGCGGACCTCGTTGGCGCTGCCGACGTTGACGAAGGTCCGGAACGAGAAGACGGGGACCTCGTGGTCCTCGAGCACGATGAACTTCACGCCGTTGTCGAGCGTGAACTCCTGCACCTTGGCCTCCAGATCGAGGTAGGTCTGGGCGCCCGCAGTGGCGGCGAGGAGCAGGAGCAGGCCGGCGAGCGGCAGGCCGGATCGGCGGAAACGGTCGGGCATGGGAGCCTCCGGAGGTTGACCCGCGGCCGCGCGGTGGCGGCAGGCGGGGCAGCCGGCGCGGGCCGAGGCGGCGCGCCAGCATGAGGGGATGTCTGCGATCCCGGGCGCGAGAGTTCGAGAAACGGCCGGGAAAGGCGGCCGCAACGTACCATCGGCCCGCAGGCGTGTCAAACCGGCCGCAGGTCGCGGCGGGAGCCGACCGGTGCCGCCGCCGCCGGCGACGACGCCGGCGCCGAAAGGCACGGGCTGTCCGCGTCGCAGAAGCGCCAGGGGGCGTCCGCGCCGCGCCGCACGCCGATGCGGGGGGAGGCCACGATCCGCGCCGGCGGCCCGCCGCCCGCCATCACGCTGAGCCGCCCGGCCGCGCCGGCCGGGCGCCGCGGCGGCGCCGCCACCGGCAGGCCGTTCCAGGCCAGGTCGTTGCCGAGGGCGCGGCACAGGCGGCCCGGGCCGCCGCCCAGCAGGCGGTCGGGCGCGCCCGGGTCCAGCCCGCGCCGAACGGCCATCACGGCGCGGCCCCGCAGGGGCTCGACCGCGCGCACGAGCACGGCGCCGGCGCTGCCGTCGGGGCAGGTCACGAGATTGAGACAGTGGTGCATCCCGTACACGAAGTAGACGTAGGCGAGTCCCGGCGGGCCGAACATGATGGCGCTGCGCGGCGTGCGGCCCGGCGCCGCGTGCGAGGCGGGGTCGTCCGGGCCGCCGTAAGCCTCCACCTCCACGATGCGGACGGCCACGGGGGCGTCGCTCCCGGCCCGGACCTCCAGCACGGCGCCCAGCAGGGCGCGCGCGACGGTCACGGGGTCGGCGGCGAAGAAGGCGCGGTCGTAGGTCACGGTGCGGCTCCCCGGGGCAAACGATCCTGCCCGGTGCATGCCTCTAGCGCGCGATCTCCTTGCGCCGCAGCAGCCAGATGCCCAGCAGCGTCGTCGCCAGCGTCACGGCCACGAGCACGGCCACCGACTGCAGCCGCGGGACCGGCTCCCGCTGGAAGGCGGTCGACAGCAGGGCGCTGAGCAGTCCCGGCAGGTCCGCGGGCGCCGACTCCGGCCGCGTGACCAGGTTCTGCAGGTGGAAGCGCAGGCTGAGCTCCTGCACGCGCGCCGGGATGTTGCTGACCAGGTTCTCCCAGCCGAACCAGAAGACGATGGCCGGCACGACCGGCTTGCGGAAGTGCGTGCCGAGCGCCGCGAACAGGGCCGCATAGGCGAACGCGCCGAGCCCGACGATCGCGAACGACTGCAGGTACAGCTTCAGGAAGTCCCAGGTCAGGACCTGCGGGCCCTCGCTGGCCATGATCAGGAAGCACAGCACCAGCGAGAGGCTGAGCACCAGCGCGGAGACGACCTGCGCGGCCAGCAGCCGCCCCAGGTAGATGGCGCGTCGGCGCACCGGTCGCGTCCAGGTGAAGACGATGGTGCCGTCCTCGACCTGCTCGCCGATGGCCGGCACGCCCACCGACATCGCGACGACCGGGATCAGGAACGGCATGAACACCTCGTGCGTGAGCGCCGAGAGCACCATGTGCGGCGTGATGCCCGAGCCGGGGAACCAGATGCGGATGGCCGCGACCACCAGCACCGGCACCAGGTTCATCAGGACCAGAGCCACCAGGCGCCGCCGCCGCGCCATCTCGCGCAGCGAGAACCAGGCCAGCCAGGCGGCGGCCTTCAGGCTGCCTTCAGCGTGCGCATCATGGACGCCGGACGGGACGGCGGGGGCCGCGGCCTTCATCGGCTCACCTCTCGGTCAGGTACTGGAAAACGGCCTCGAGGCTGTCGTCCAGGGTGACGATCTCGTCGACGACCAGGCCGTTGCCGAGCAGCCAGCCCGGCAGCGCGCGGTAGAAGGCGACGGCGTGGTCGGTGCTGACGACGACGCGGTTCTCCTGGTCGACCTGCACGCCGACGACGTGCTCGCGCCCGATCAGGAAGCCGGCCAGCGCCCGCGGCGACGACGAGACGAGCGCGACCGTCGTCGGGTGCTCGGGGATCTTGTCGCGGATCTCGGCGACGGAACCCTCGGCCAGCACGCGCCCGCGGTCGATCAGGATGATCTCGCTGGTCATCGACTCGACCTCGGGCAGGATGTGGCTGGAGACGAGGATGGTGCGTCCCCGCTGCCCCAGCTCGCGGACCAGGTCGATCGACTGCTTGCGCGAGACGGGGTCCATGCCGTTGAGGGGCTCGTCCAGGAAGATGACGTCCGGGTCGTGGGCCATCGCCTGCGCCAGCTTGATCTTCTGCCGCATGCCCTTCGAATAGCCGCCGAGGCGGCGGTTGGCGGCGTCCGTCAACTCAAACCGCTCCAGCCAGAAATCGACGCGCCGGTTCGTCTCCGCCTTGTCGAAGCCCATCAGCCGGAGCATGAGGGCCAGGAATTCGCGGCCGGTCATCCAGTCCGGCAGCGCGTCGCTCTCCGGGCAGAAGCCCACCCGCCGGTACCAGCCGACGTCCTGGCGCAGGCGGCGGCCGAAGACGCGCACCGTGCCGTGGCTGGGCTCGATGAGGCCGGCCAGCATCTTGAACAGAGTGCTCTTGCCGGCGCCGTTGGCGCCGAGCAGGCCGACCACGCCGGTGCCGACGGCGAGCGTGCAGTTGTTGACGGCGATGACCTCGCCGAACCACTTGCCGACGCGGTCGGCGGTGATCCGGGCCTGGCTGCTGTCGACGCCGGCGCCCTTCACGAGACCACCTCCACCGGCCGGATCCGGCGCCGCAGCACCCACAGGGCCAGCGCGGTCCAGACCAGGATCGTCACCAGGCTCACCCACGGCGACACGCCGTCGAGCCGGCGCGGCGCGGCGAACAGCAGCGAACCCGCGTTGTGGTACTGGCCCAGGAAGTTCACGACCTGCAGCTCGCTCCTGTGCAGCAGGCCTGCGGCGATCCCGCCGACGGCGTCGGACCCGGTCACCAGCAGCGTCCACCACACCATGACGAAGATGCTGCGCGTGCCCAGCGCCGAGAACGCCAGCAGCACCAGGCTGGTGCTGGTGCCGGCCAGCAGGCAGTAGACCAGCGCGCGCAGCGGCGTGCCCAGCAGCATCTGGGCGCCGGTGGCCTCCGGCGAGATGAGATAGGCGAACAGGCTCAGCGCGCAGACCGGCAGCAGCGTCACCAGGCAGTAGAAGAAGACCGCGGTCAGGGCCTTGCCGCCCACGTAGTCGACCAGCCCGAGCGGGCGCGAGAAGTAGAGGGACAGGCCGTTCTCCCGGCGGTCGGTGGCGATCAGGCCCGCGCCCGTGATCGCCAGCAGCACGAAGACGAAGAACCGCTGGCCTTCCAGGAAGCGCAGGAAGCCCTCGGGCTCGATGCTGGTCCAGCCGCCGCCCATCAGGTCCAGGATGTTCCCGGCCTTGAGCTTGGCGTAGATGAAGCCGCCCTTGACGATCGCCGGCACCCAGGCGGCCAGGATGAGCAGGAACAGCCAGCGGCGGCGCAGCGGCTCGACGACGCCGCGCCGGGCGATGACCAGCCACGCCGGCCGGGCCCTGCGGCCCGACGGCTGCCAGTGCGTATAGCCGCGCTCGTAGACGGGCATCGCTCAGGCCTCCACCATGCGATAGAACTCCTCGGCCAGCGACACCGGCCGCCGGCGCAGGCGGCGCAGCGCGTAGTCGCGTTCGGCCGCCACCTTCAGGATGGCCGTGACGCCGGCGGTGGCGTCGAAGCCGGTCTCCCGGCGGGCTCCCGGCACCAGGTCCAGGTCGAGCGTCACCAGCAGCAGGCGCCCGTCCTGCTCGAACTCGCAGCCGAGTTCCCGCAATCCCGCGACGAACGACTCCTCGTTGCCGAAGCCCTCGACCTCGAACACCTGACGCGCCTGGCGCGTGTGACCGTCCACCGTCTCGCGCGCCAGCAGCTCGCCTGCGCGCAGGACGAGGATCTCGTGGCACACCGCCTCGACGTCCGCCAGCAGGTGCGTCGAGAGGATCACGCCCAGGCCCTTGTTCCAGGCCAGGTCGCGGATGAGCTCCAGGACGGCGACGCGGCCGCGCGGGTCCAGGCCGCTGGTCGGTTCGTCCAGGAACAACCAGTCCGGATCGTGCACCAGGGCCTGCGCCAGCTTCAGGCGCTGCTTCATGCCCTGGCTGTAGTCCTGGCAGGACCGGTACCGCTCGTCGGCGAGGCCGACGTAATGGAGCACCTCGTGCGCGCGCTGCATCGCGTCGCGCGGCGGCAGCCCCGACAGCTCGCCCATGTAGGCGACCAGGCCGACGCCGCTGAGGCCCGGGATGACGCCGCCGCGCTCGGGCATCCAGCCCAGCCCGGCCCGCGCGGCCTTGGCGTGGACGGCCATGTCCCAGCCCAGGACCTCCACGCGGCCCCGCTCCAGCGGCACCTGCCCGAGCAGGCAGCGCAGCAGCGTGGTCTTGCCCGAACCGTTGGGCCCGAGCAGGCCGATCGCGCCCTTGTCGAGGGCGAAATCGACCCCCTTGAGCACGGGCTCGGTCACGTAGGCGAAGGTCAGCGCCGACACGCGGATGCCGGTCTGCTGCCCGTCTCGGCTGCGATTGACTTTGATGGTCGTCGCCTCCAGTTTAGGGACCGGGAATCGTCCCTAGACGATTCCGGTCCCACATTGTTTCAGGTCGCCGGGCGCTTGGGAACCGTTTTTCGACGGCGGGCACCGACCTTGCCGTCAGCAAGGAGCCTCGCATGACCGCCTCCCGCCAGCCGGCCCGCCCCCGCGCCGCCGGCGACCCCACCTGGATCCGCACCGCCGAATCGGTCACCGCCGGCCACGCCGACAAGATCTGCGACCAGATCGCCGACGACATCCTCGACGCGATCCTGCGCGAGGACCGGTACGCACGCGTGGCCTGCGAGGTCATGGCCACCACCGGCATGGTCATCGTGACCGGCCAGATCACGACCAAGTGCTACCTGGACATCACCGGACTGGTCCGCGCGACCATCCGCCGCGTCGGCTACGACGACCCCGCCACCGGCTTCGACCATCGCAGCTGCTCGGTGCTGGTCATGCTCGAGGAGCAGGCCGGCGACGTGGCCCTGGGCGTCGACCGCAAGGGGGCCGGCGACCAGGGCGTCTGCGTGGGCTACGCCACCGACGAGGGCCGCGGGCTGCCCGTGGACACCCACTACATGCCGGTGCCGACGCTGCTGGCCAACCAGCTGGCCCGTCGCCTGCAGGACGTCCGCGAGGCCGGAAAGGTTCCCTACCTGTACCCGGACGGCAAGGTGCAGGTGTCGGTGCGCTACCGCGCGGACCGGCCCGAGGCGATCAGCGCGGTCGTCGTCTCGGCCCACCACCGGGCCGAGGCCGACCTGGCGCAGCTGCGGCGCGACCTCAAGCGCCTGGTCGTCACGCCGGTGCTGGGCCCGACCGGGCTGCTGGGCGCCGACGCGCAGGTCTTCATCAACCCGGTGGGCGCGTTCCGCGAGGGCGGCCCGCGCGGCGATTCCGGGCTCACCGGCCGCAAGATCACCGTGGACTGCTTCGGGCCGGCCTGTCCCCACGGCGGGAGCGCGCTGAGCGGCAAGGACCCCACCAAGCCCGACCGCAGCGGCACCTACGCGGCGCGCTGGGTGGCCAAGAACCTGGTGGCGGCGGGGCTGGCCCGCCGCTGCGCGGTGGAGGTCGCCTACGTGATCGGGATGCCGGAGCCGCTGTCGGTGACCGTGCACACCGAGGGCACCGGCGCGCTGCCGGACCCCACCTTGGCGCGGATCGTCCAGTCGGAGTTCGACCTTTCGCCGGCGGGCATCATCGAGAGCCTGGATCTGCGGCGCCCGGTGTACGGGCGCACGGCGGTCTACGGGCACTTCGGGCGCGACGAGGACGGCTTCACCTGGGAGCGTCTGGACCGCGTGGAGGCGCTGCGCCGGCACCTGCCGGGCGGCGCCGGCGCCGGCGTCAAGCGCGCCACGCGAGCCAAGGGAGGCGCATGATGAAGGACGACGGACGCCAGGACGGGCCGGGCTTCGCCACGCTGTGCATCCACGGCAAGAAGCACCTGGACAAGCACGAGGTGGGCCGGCCCATCCGCGCGGTGAGCACGCCGATCTTCCAGAGCTCCACGTTCGCCTTCGAGAACGCCGAGCACGGCGCCGCCGTGTTCCGCGGCGAGGATCCCAGCTACGTCTACACGCGACTGGGCAACCCGACGCAGACGGCGCTCGAGACCGAGATGGCCTACCTCGAGCAGGGCGAGGCCGCGCTGGCCCTGGCCAGCGGCATGGCGGCGGCGACGACGGCGATCCTGACCTGCTGCCGCGCCGGCGACCACATCGTGGCCGGCGACACGCTGTACGGCGGCACGCACCAGCTGTTCACGCAGACGTTGCCGCGCCTGGGCATCACGGTGACCGAGGTGCCGGCCACGGACCCGGAGAACTTCGCGCGCGCCATCACGCGCAAGACGAGACTCGTCTACCTCGAGTCGCCGGCCAACCCCACGCTGGTGCTGACGGACATCGCGGCGGTGGCGGCGATCGCCCGCCGCCGAGGCGTGCCGGTGCTGGTCGACAACACCTTCTGCACGCCGTACCTGCAGAACCCCCTGAAGCTGGGCGCGGACATCGTCCTGCACTCGGCGACGAAGTACATCGGCGGACACGGCGACACCGTGGCGGGCATCCTCGTGGGCAAGGCCGACTGGATCCTGCGCGCGCGGATGGAGACGCTGCGCGACGTGGGCGGCTGCATTTCGCCCTTCAACGCCTGGCTGCTGCTGCGCGGGCTCAAGACCCTGCCGGTGCGCATGGACCGGCACATGGCCAACGCGACCGAGGTGGCGCAGTTCCTCAGCTTCCACCCCAAGGTGGACGAGGTGATCTTCCCCGGCCTCAAGACGCATCCGCAGCACGAGCTGTGCCGCCGACAGCAGCGCGGCCCCGGCGGCATGATCAGCTTCCTGGTCAAGGGCGGCCGCGAGGCCGGCCGCGTGGTCATGGACAACGTCAAGCTGTGCACGCTGGCGGTGAGCCTCGGCGACGTGGACACCTTGATCGAACACCCGGCGACGATGACCCACTCCACCTACTCGGAGGACGAGTTGCTCAAGGTGGGGATCCACCCGGCGATGGTGCGCCTGTCGGTCGGGCTCGAGAACGTCGAGGACATCATCGCCGACCTGAGGCAGGCCCTGGCCCTGGTCTGAGCGGGCGCCGCGGGCGCGGCGGCGTTGACCCGTCGCGCCCGCCCGCTCTAGACTGGGCGCCGGAGGACACGCCGCATGACTCCATTCGAGGCGCCAGACTGGCTCGACGCCGGCGAGTTCGTGCTCGGACTCGGGCTGCTCGCCGCGGGCGCGGGGTTGCTGCGCGGCCGGCGCCGCGAGCGCCTTGCCGTGGCCGCCGACCGGGACCGGTTTGACCGGCTGGCGGCCGAGCGCGATCGCCTGCACGCCGAATGCGCGCGCCTGGAGCGGCGCGGACGCCTGGCCGAGGCGATCCTCGTCGGCGGGGAGCAGGAGGCGCTCGCAAGCCTGGGCGTCCTGCTGCAGGATCTGCTCGAGGCGCCTTGTTCCTGCGTCGGCCTGTTGGACTGCGCGGGAAGCCTGCACTGGGCCTGCAACTGCGTCGACGGCGGCGCGCACGTCGTCGTCCGCGCAGCCGCCGAATCCGCGCCGGCCCCGCTGCGGCGCGCGCTGGAGGCGGACACCCCGCTCGTGGTGACGGACGCCGGCGGCGGTGCGGACGCGCCGCGCGGCCCGCTGCTGGCGGCGCGACTGTCGGGCGGCGGTCGCGCGCTCGGCGTGATCGCGGTCGGTGGGCGTCCCGGCGGCTACGGCGCGGGAGACCTCGACACGATCGCCGCGATCGCGGCGGAACTGGCGCCGCTGGTGCAATCGCGCCTGGCCGCGGAGGCGGCCGGCGCGCAGGCGGCCCAGACGCAGAAGCTGCAGGCCCTGGGCGTCATGGCCGGCGGCATCGCCCACGACTTCAACAACATCCTGCAGGCCATCCTCGGCTTCTCGGCGCTGGCGCGCGAGGACGCGGCCGATACCGCGCGCCTGACGGCCGACCTGGACCGCGTGCAGCGCGCCGCCCTGCGCGGACGCGACCTGGTCCAGCGCCTCCTGTGCTTTTCGCGCCCGGCCGAGGCCGAGGCCGCGCCCGTGGACCCGCTGCCGCTGCTCGAGGACATCGCGCGACGGCTGCGGGCTGCTCAGCCGCCCGCGATCCGCATCGAGGTGGCGGCGGACCCCGGCTGCGGCCGGGCGCGGGCGGCGCCGGAGCACCTGCGGCAGGCCCTGACCGACCTGGCGCAGAACGCGGTCCAGGCCATGGGCGCGGCCGGCGGCACGCTGCGGCTGTCCGCCGCGCCGGCGCAGACGGCGGCCGACGACCTGCGCTTCCCCGCGGGCTGGCGCGGCCGCGACGCCGTCGTGTTCACGGTGGCCGACACCGGGCCGGGCATCCCCGCGGACATCCGCGCGCGCCTGTTCGATCCGTTCTTCACCACGCGCGCGGTGGGCCAGGGGACGGGTCTCGGACTCTCGGTGGTGCACGGGCTGGTGGCCGGCCTGGGCGGGCACGTGGTCATCGAGTGCCCGCCCGCGGGCGGCACGCTGGCCTCGGTCTACCTGCCCCGCGCCGGCGACTCCGGCCGGGCCGTCGCGCCCCCGCCCCCCGCCGAGGCGGCGGCGGGAACGCCGCTGCGGGGTCGCGTGCTGTTCGTCGACGACGAGCCGGAAATCCGCGAGCTGGCGGCGGTGCTGCTGGGCCGGGCCGGGCTGGAAGTCGCGACGGCGGCCGACGGCCCGGACGCCTGGGAGCGGCTGGTCCGCGATCCGTCCGCGTTCGACGTGGTCGTGACGGACCAGTACATGCCCGGCCTCAGCGGCAGTGAACTGGCCGGTCGGCTGGCGACGCTGCGGCCGGACCTGCCGGTCGTCCTGGTCACCGGCCTGGACGAGCCCGCCGTGGCCGGCGCGCCTTTCCTCCGCGAGATCGTCACCAAGCCGTTCGCCAGCGAGGCCCTGCTCCAGGCGGTCGCCCGGGCGCTGGGCGGCCGTGGCGACGCCGCGGCGCCTCTGGATCAGCCGCGGCGCCCGTAGATCAGCCGCGGCGCCTTGACAGCGGCCGCGAGTCTGCCGAGACTGCCGTCGGAGGTCCGGCCATGGCCCGCATCCTGATCATCGAGGACGACGACGAGGTCCGCGCCCTGCTCGAGAGCCTGCTCGCGCGCGAAGGCCACGAGGTGGAATCGGCCGCCAACGGGAAGCACGGCGTGGCCGCCTTCCAGGCGCGGCCGTTCGACCTGGTCATCACCGACATCATCATGCCGGAGAAGGACGGCATCGAGGCGATCATGGACCTGCGCCGCGGCCGTCCCGGGCTGAAGCTCATCGCCATCTCCGGGGGCGGCCGCGTCGAGCCGGACAACTACCTGCACTCGGCGCAGCTCCTGGGCGCCGACCGGACGCTGCGCAAGCCGTTCAGCAACGAGGCGATCGTCGCGGCGGTCGCGGACCTGCTGCGCGCCTGAGACCGCCGCGGGCGGCCGGCTCAGGTCTCCAGCAGGCCCGGACGGCGGAACCACTCGAGCGCGGCCGGGTCGGCCAGCGCCTCGAGGTTGTCCACCGGCCGGCCGGCCAGCGCCAGGGCCACGGCTTTTTCCACGATCTTGCCGCTGATGGTGCGCGGAATGGCCGGCGCCTGGACGATCCAGGCCGGCACGTGCCGCGGCGATTCCTCCCGGCGCAGGTCGTCCTTCAGCCGCGCCGCCAGCTCGGGCGTCAGCGTCAGGCCCTCGCGCAGGACGACGAACAGCGCGATGGCCTGGTCCCCCCCCTGCTCCACGCCCACGGCGACGCATTCGGCGACCTCGGGCGCGCGCTCGACGACGCGGTAGATCTCCGCGGTGCCGATGCGCACGCCGCCGGGATTGAGCACCGTGTCGGAGCGGCCGTGGATGATCAGCCCGCCGGACGCGGTCAGTTCCGCGTAGTCGCCGTGGCACCAGACGCCGGGAAAGCGCGCGAAGTAGGCCTGGTGGTAGCGCCGGCCGTCGGCGTCGTCCCAGAAGCCGGTCGGCATGGATGGGAACGGGCGCGTGCAGACCAGCTCGCCGCGCCCTGCGGGCAGCGGCCGGCCCGACTCGTCCCAGACGTCGACGGCCATCCCCAGACCGCGCGTCTGCAGCTCGCCGCGCCGCACCGGCAGCGCCGGGCTGCCGAGCGCGAAGCAGGAGATGATGTCGGTGCCGCCGGAGATCGAACTGAGCTGCAGGTCGGGACCGACCGCGGCGTAGACCCAGTCGAAGGTCTCCGGCAGGAGTGGCGAGCCGGTGGACAGGATCGCCCGCAGCGCCGGCAGCGCGTGCGTCTCCCGCGGCCGCAGGTCGAGCTTGGCGCAGGCCGCCAGCCACTTCGCGCTGGTGCCCAGCACCGTGAAGCGCTCGTCGCGCGCGTAGTCCCAGACGGCGGTCGACGGCTGCAGCGGGTGGCCGTCGAAGAGCATCACGGCGGCGCCGGCGGCCAGCCCGGACACGAGCCAGTTCCACATCATCCAGCCGCAGGTGGTGAAGTAGAAGAGGCGGTCGCCCGGGCCCAGGTCGCAGTGCAGCCGGTGCTCCTTCGCGTGCTGCAGCAGCGTGCCGCCCGCCGAATGGACCATGCACTTGGGCAGGCCCGTCGTGCCGGACGAATACATGATGAACAGCGGGTGGTCGAACGGCAGGCGCGCCCAGACGGGGGACGCCCCGAGGTGCGGGCGCAGCCAGTCGTCCCAGGCCACGGCGCCGGCGGGCAGGTCCGGCCGCGCCGCCAGCACGGGCACCACGACCAGGCGCCTGACCGAAGGCAGCGCCGCGCGCAGTTCCGCCGCGGCGGCCAGGCGATCGTGCCCGCGGCCGCCGTAGTGGTAGCCGTCGCCGGCCACCAGCACCGTCGGGGCGACCTGGCCGAAACGGTCCAGGACCCCGGCGCGACCGAAGTCCGGCGAACAACTGGTCCAGACGGCGCCGAGGGCGGCCGCTCCGAGCATGGCCACCACGGTTTCAGGCACGTTCGGCAGGTAGCCCGCCACGCGGTCGCCGGGGCGCACGCCCTCGGCTGCCAGGGCGCCGGCCGCCGCGGCCACGAGCGCGCGCAGTTCGCCCCGCGTCAGCCGCGCGCCGCGCCCGCCCTCCTCGCGGAAGACCAGGACCTCGTCGGCGTCCGCGCCCCGCAGCAGGTTCTCCGCGTAGTTCAGGCGCGCCGCCGGAAACCAGCGGGCCCCGGGCATGCGATCGCCGCCCTCCAGCACGGTGTCGCCCGGCCCGTCGCCGACCAGGCCGCATTCCTCCCAGACGAGCCGCCAGAACGCTTCCGGCTGCGCGACCGACCATGCCCACAGCGCCTCGTGGTCGCCGCCGGCGAAGCCGGCGCGCGCGCGGGCCGCCGCCGCGAAGGCGGTCACGCGCGCGCGCGCGACCTGCTCCGGCCGCGGCCGCC
>CAYNPY010000065.1:1144-20841 GCA_964399195.1 uncultured Fibrobacteraceae bacterium | reverse complement strand
ACAGAATGTCGCCGCCCTGCGCCCCCTCGCCCGAGCCGTCCCTCGCGCCTACTCCACCGTGACCGCCTTCGCCAGGTTCCGCGGCTGGTCGACGTCCTCGCCCCGGATCGCCGCGATGTGGTAGGCCAGCAGCTGCAGCGGCACCACCGACAGCAGCGGCATCCAGAAGTTCATCGTGTCGGGAATCGTGATCACGTGGTCGCTGAGCGCGGCGATCTCGGTGTCGCCCTCGGTCACGACGCTGATGATCTTGCCGTGGCGCGCGCGCACCTCCTGGACGTTGCCGACGATCTTGTCGTAGCTGCCGTCCTTGGTGGCGATGACGACCACCGGCATGTGCGGGTCGATCAGCGCGATGGGGCCGTGCTTCATCTCGGCCGCCGGGTAGCCCTCGGCGTGGATGTAGCTGATCTCCTTCAGCTTCAGCGCGCCCTCCAGCGCGATCGGGAAGTTGACGCCGCGGCCCAGATACAGGCAGTTGTGGTGGTCGGCGTAGACCTCGGCGATCTTCCGGATGGCGTCCGACTGGTCCAGCACGCGCTGCACCAGGTCCGGGATGCGGTCCAGCTCCTTGAGCATCTGCGTGCCGCGGTCGGCGCTGAGGTGGCCGCGCCGGCCGAGCAGGATCGTGATCAGGCCCAGGATGGTGACCTGGCTGGTGAAGGCCTTCGTGGAGGCGACGCCGATCTCGGGCCCGGCGTGGATGTAGACGCCGCACTCGCTCTCGCGCGCGATGGTCGAGCCGACGACGTTGGTGATGCCCAGGATCTTCGCGCCGCGCCGCCGCGCCTCGCGCATCGCCTCCAGCGTGTCGATGGTCTCGCCGCTCTGGCTGATCACCAGGCACAGCGTGCCGGGCTCGATGATCGGCGAGCGGTAGCGGAACTCGCTGGCGTACTCCACCTCCACCGGGATGTGCGCGTACTCCTCCAGCATGTACTCGCCGACCAGCCCCGCGTGCCAGGAGGTGCCGCAGGCCAGGATGATGATGCGGCGGATGTTGCGCAGCTCCCAGTCGGTCAGCTGGATGCCGCCCAGCTTGACGTCGCCGGTCTGCGGCAGCGTGCGGCCGCGGAAGGCGTCGCGGATGGTCTGCGGCTGCTCGAAGATCTCCTTGAGCATGAAGTGCTCGAAGCCGCCCTTCTGGATCTGCCCGAGGTCCCAGGTGATCTCCTCGATCTCCTTGGTGATCGCCTCGTTGCTGATCGTCATCACGGTCAGGCCGCCGGGCCGCAGCGCCACCATCTCGCCGTCGTCCAGGTAGATCACCTGGCGCGTGTGCCCCATCACCGCCGCGACGTCCGAGGCCAGGAAGTTGACGCCGTCGCCCACGCCGACCACCAGCGGGCTGCCGCGGCGCGCGCCGACGATCAGGTCCGGCTCGTCGGAATGCGTGACCGCGATGCCGAAGGCGCCGTCGACCACCGCCAGGGCCTTCTGCACGGCGGTCACCAGGTCGCCGGTGTAGAGGTCGTCGATCAGGTGCACCAGCACCTCGGTGTCGGTTTCGCTGGTGAAGACGCGGCCCTTCTTGCCCAGCTGCACCTTGAGCGCCGCGTAGTTCTCGATGATGCCGTTGTGCACCAGCGCGATCTTGCCGGCGACGTGCGGGTGCGCGTTGTCGCGGTTGGGCACGCCGTGGGTGGCCCAGCGCGTGTGCGCGATGCCGCAGGTGCCCTTGAGCTGGTGCCAGTCGAGGCAGGCCTCGAGGTTCTTGATCTTGCCCTGCTCCTTGACCACGTACTGGCCGTGAGGGCGCTGGATCGCGATGCCCGCGCTGTCGTAGCCGCGGTACTCGAGCCGCTTGAGGCCCTCGATGAGGATCGAGGCGGCTTCCTGCGTCCCGGTGACGCCGACGATTCCGCACATGGGCTCACGTCTCCTTGGGCGACGGCCCCCGCGGGGGCCGGAATGGGCGCATCAGGCTGATTTGACGCGGTTTATGAGATCGACCGCGGCAGCCTCGTCTTTAGCCTCGGCGATGATCCGCACCGCCGGCTCCGTGTTCGAAGACCGCACGTGGACCCAGGCGTCGGTCCCCGTCCACTTGATCCCGTCGCGCGCATCGAGCGCGCCCGGGCCCAGCCGCTCCAGGCGACGCGCGAGGGCCTCGCCGGACGGGAACTCCGGGTCCTCCACCTTCGTCTTGACCATCGCGACGGGCGGCAGTTCGGCGGCCAGGTCCTTCAACGAGGCCTTCCGGTCGGCCAGGTGCTGCAGGATCATCGCGATGCCGACCAGCGAGTCGCGCCCGGCGTGCACGGTCGGGTAGATGACCCCGCCATTGCCCTCGCCGCCCAGCAGGCAACCATGCGCAAGGATGGCCTCGACCACGTTCGCCTCGCCCACCGGTGTGCGCCACACGCGGCGGCCGTGGCGCGCGGCCACCTTCTCGATCAGTCCGGTCGTCGACAAGTTGACCGCCAGGTCGCCGGGGCTGCCGGCGGGCGTGCGCCCCAGCAGGAAATCCGCCGCCAGGACCAGCGTCAGCTCCTCGCTGAGCGCGGTGCCGGCGCCATCGACCAGCGCCAGCCGGTCGGCGTCCGGGTCCACGGCAAAGCCAAGGTCGGCTCCCTGCCGCCGCACCTCCGCGCTGAGGGCCGCCAGGTGAGCCGGCGTCGGTTCGGGGTCGTGCGGAAAGTTGCCGCTCAGGCCGCAGAACAGCGGCGTGCAGCGCACGCCCAGACGTTCCAGCAGCCGCGGCACGATCGAACCGCCGGCGCCTTCCACGGCGTCGACGACAGCGTGCAGGCCGCGCGCGCGGATCGCCGCGACATCGAGCCAGGGCACGGCGCAGACGGCATCGAGGTGCAGGTCGTCCGCACCCGGCTGCGCGAACACGCGGCCGAGGCGGTCCCAGGCGACGTGGCCGTCGCCCCGCTCCAGGCGCGCGGCGACCTCGGCGCCCTCGGCTGCGCCGAGGAACAGCCCGTCCCCGCGCAGGAACTTCAGCGCGTTCCACTGCTGCGGGTTGTGGCTGGCGGTGATGATGACCCCGCCGACGGCCGGCCCGTGCTGCACGGCCACCTCGGTCGTGGGCGTCGTCGCGATGCCGATGTCCAGGACGTCGTGCCCGGTCGAGTTGAGGGCCGCGGTCACCGCCGACAGCACCATCGGGCCGCTGGGCCGGGTGTCGCGGCCGACGACGACCGGCCCCGGCGGCAGCCAGGCCCCGAAGGCGCTGGCCCAGCGCGCCACCCCGACGGCGTCGAGCCCGTCGCCGATGACCCCGCGGATTCCCGAGATGCTCACGCGCAGCGGCATGCGGCGTCCTTCCTGGAGGCGTCCCTCCCTGAAACCCGGCGCGGGCGGCGGTCCCCCGACCGCGCCCGGCGACTGTAACCGGCGACGCAATCGCCACAACACACAAAAAAACCCGTGCCGCCGCCACTGGCGGGGACGGGCAGGCGGCCCATGGCGAGCAGAGGCGCGGCGGGGCGGTCTGGAGCTGGTGCGCGGACTCGAACCGCGGACCTGCTCATTACGAGTGAGCTGCTCTACCAGCTGAGCTACACCAGCTCCGAGACGACCGAACCGCAAACAGAACCTGAAAGACCAGCGGAACCAGAGAATCGGGTGGTGCCTGGGGGCGGAGTCGAACCACCGACACCATGATTTTCAGTCATGTGCTCTACCAACTGAGCTACCCAGGCACCCGTTGCCGCGGCGGGCGGCAAGCGGGCAATAAAACACGGGCGGCAAACCGTTGTCAAGGCAGCGGGATCGGGTTTTTCGCGCGGGCGGCCGGCGGCGACGGCCACCGTGGCCGCTCAGGCCCGGGCGCGGGCCGTGAGCTGGTGGATCGAGGCGACGATCTCCTCCATTTCGAACGGCTTGTACATGCAGGCGTCGGCCCGCGACCAGGTGGCGATGAACTTCTCGCGGTCGCGCGTGTCGACCTTGCGGGCGGTCAGCAGCATGATCGGGAAGGCCGCCGACTCGGGGTCGTTGTCCATCCACTCCTTGAGCATGCGGCTGACCTCGTAGCCGTTGCACCCCGGCAGCATGACATCCAGGATCATGAAGTCCGGCGGCACGCGCTTGGCCTTCTCCAGGCCCTCCAGTCCGTCGGCGGCCGTGGCAACGTCGAATCCGCGCCGGGCCAGGCTGAACTCCAGCGTCTCGAGGATGTCCGGTTCGTCGTCCACCACGAGGACTTTCAGCGCTCGGTCCATGGTCCTGCCCTCTTCGTTCGCCGGCGTCGCGGCCGGCCGGGTACCGATTTCAAGCGTCGTTATCGACAGGCGCCGGCCCGGGTTTACCGGGGATCGCGCCGGCGCCGGGTTCACTCCCGGCCGGCGCCCCCGGCACCCCCGGCGCCAGCAGGCGCCACCCGGCGGCGGCCGGTCCCGCGTGGGCCGTCCAGGCCGCCGGATCCAGCACCGCCACCGCCAGGCACCCTGCGGCGGGTTCGCAGGGCCGGCCTGCCGCGCCGGGCGCAAGTTCCGCCAGGGCGGCGAGCGCGCGGCCCGCGGCGGCGGGGCCGCCCTCGCGGCCGTCGAACACGGCCACCGGCCCGGCCGGCTGGCCCGGCCCGGCGCCCTCTGCGCCGCCGGCGGGGTCGCCGCGCGCCGGTTCCCCCCGCAGGTGGGCGACCGCGCGCAGCAGCTGTCCCCCTGCCGCAGCGACCGGCAGCCGGACCCAGACCGTAGTCCCGGCGCCGGGCGCCGAGGCGAGGCTGACCTTGCCGCCGTGCGCCTCGGCCAGGCGCCGCACGATGTGCAGTCCCAGGCCGGCCCCGCCGATGCGTCCGATCACCTCGGCGCGGCCGCGCTCGAACGGTTCGAACACGCGGTCGATGACCCCGGGATCGATGCCCGGACCGTTGTCCTCGACCACGATCGTGAACTGACGCACGTCGATGCGGCAGGCCTCCGCCAGAGCCGCCGCCAGCGGCTCGGGCGCCGCGCTCTGCGCGTCCAGCCACACGCGCACGCGGCCGCCGGGCGGCACGTACTTGCGCGCGTTGCCGACCAGGTTGGCGACGATCTGCGTGACCCGGTCGGGGTCGACGCAGGCCGTGAAGCTCGCGGGGATGCCGTCGGCGTCGACGCTTGGTCCGCCGGTGCCGAAGCTCGGCCCGCCGGCGCCGCCGCCGCCCACGGCCAGCGCGACGGCCTCGCGCAGAACGGGCCCCAGGTCGACAGGGCGGCAGTCCAGGCGCAGGCGCCCGGCGTCGTCGCGCGAGAGATCCAGCAGGTCGCAGACCAGGCGGTCCAGGCGCGCGACGTTGCGGGCGGCCACGCCCAGGAAGCGCGTCTGGTCCGCGGTCAGCGGTCCGGCGTCGCCGGCCAGCAGCAGCGACAGGCTGCTGCGGATGGAAGCCAGCGGCGTGCGCAGTTCGTGGCTGAGCGTGCTGATGGTCTCCACCAGGCCGCCGCTGGTCGCCCGCGCGGTGTCGGGCGCGGCCGCGTCCACCACGACCGTGACCAGGCCGCCGTCCGGACTCGAGGCGGCGCGGGCCACGGTCAGCGCCGGGCCGCCCTGCCGGCGCGGCTCCAGCGCCAGGCGGCCCCCGGCAGCTTGCGGCAGACGGGCGCAGGCCGCTTCCAGCCAGCGTGCCCAAGCCGCGGGCGCGCCGCCGACCGCGTCGGCCAGCAGACGCCGCGCCTGCGGGTTCCAGGCGAGAAGGTTGCCATCCTGCAGAACCGCCAGGCCCACCGGCGCCTGGTGCCAGACCTGCGCGAGCGCCGCCGCTGCGGGCTCTGCGCCGGGCTGGATCTGCCGGTTCTCGGGCGGCATCTTTTTCCCACTTTCGCGTCCGCTGGTGGCTCCGGCCGGCCGGAACCCGTGCGCCGGGCCGGCTTGCCGGACCGCCGCGGGCCCGGAGCCGGGCTTCGCGACCGAAAGGTTGCAAGGCGGGTGCCACGCCGCGCAGCGGCGGGGACGGGGCCGGTCCGGGACGGCGCCGGCGCGGGGATCAGGGTCGCAGCAGGCCGGCCAGATGGCGGCCGGTGCGCGAGGCGGCGACCTTCGCGATGTCCGCGGGCGCGCCCTGGGCCACGACCTTGCCGCCGTGGCGGCCGCCGCCCGGGCCGAGGTCGATGACCCAGTCGGCCTGCGCCACCAGGTCGAGGTTGTGCTCGATCACGAGCACCGAATGCCCGGCCTCCACCAGCTCGTGCAGCACGCGGACCAGGGCGCGCACGTCCTCGGCGTGCAGGCCGGTCGTCGGCTCGTCCAGCAGGTAGAGGTTCTGCTTCCCGGACGGCAGCGCCAGTTCGCGCGCGATCTTCAGGCGCTGGCTCTCGCCGCCCGACAGCGTGGGCGCCGGCTGACCGAGACCGAGATAGCCCAGGCCCACCTTCTTGAGCAGCCACAGTTTCTGCCCCACCGCCGGCACGTCGCCGAAGAAGCTCAGGGCATCGTCGATCGTCAGCCCGAGCACCTGCGCGATGTTCAGGCCCTTGTAGCGGATCTCCAGCGTGGCGGCGTTGAAGCGGCTGCCGCGGCAGTCCTCGCAGGGCACCTCGATGTCGGCCATGAACTGCATCTCGACGCGGTGGTAGCCGAGGCCCTGGCAGCCGGCGCAGCGTCCGCCGGCGGTGTTGAAGCTGAAGCGGCCGGCGGCGAAGCCGCGCGCGCGGGCGTCGCGCGTGGCGGCGAACAGGTCCCTGACCGGCCCGAGCACCTGCAGGTAGGTGGCCGGGTTGGAGCGGCTGGTCTTGCCGATGGGCGTCTGGTCGACCCTGATCACGCGCCCGACGCCGTGCGCCCCCTGGATGGACGTGAAGGGGAACGCCCGGCCGGCGCCGCCGGCCACGCGCGCGGTCAGGCCGTCGTGCAGGCAGCCGTTCAGCAGCGAGCTCTTGCCCGAGCCCGAGATGCCGGTCAGCGCCACGAAGCGGCCGAGCGGCACCTTGACGTCGATCTCGCGCAGGTTGTTCAGGCGCGCGCCCTTGACCACCAGCCAACGGTCCGGGGCCGGGCGGCGCGGCCGCTGGTCGCCGGCTCGGACCTCGCCGCGCAGGTGCCGCGCGGTCAATGTGTCAGCCGCGAGCGCCGCCGCCAGCGATCCTTGGAAGACGACCCGCCCGCCGCCGCTGCCGGCGCCCGGGCCCAGTTCCACGAAATGGTCGGCCGCGCGCAGGACCGACAGGTCGTGCTCGACGACGACCACCGTGTTGCCCGCCTCGACCAGGTCGCGCAGCGTCGCGGTCAGCCGGTCGACATCGTCGGCGTGCAGACCGCAGGTGGGCTCGTCCAGCACGTACAGCGTGTCGACCAGCCGCGCGCCGAGCGCGTTGGCCAGGTGGATGCGCTGCGCCTCGCCGCCCGACAGCGTCCGCGTCAGCCGGTCGAGCGTCAGGTAGCCCAACCCCACGCGCTCGAGGAAGCGCAGGCGGTGCAGCACCTCTTCGCGCACCTCGCCGGCCGCCGCCGTCGCCGAACGGCCCAGTTTCAGCGCCTCGACCTTCTGCAGCGCCTCCTCCACCGACAGGCGGCCGATCTGTCCCAGGTCCAGGCCCTGCACGCGCACGGCCAGGGCCTCCTCGCGCAGCCGGCTGCCGCCGCAGGCGCGGCACAGCGTGTCGCCCATGAATCGGCGCGTGAAGAAGCGGTGGTGGCCCTTGCGCATCTCCCGTCGCATCAGTTCCAGAAACGGGATCACGCCGGGATAGGTCTCGTCGCCGCCGTCGAGCACCAGCTTCTGCTGCGGCCGCGGCAGCTTGTGGAACGGGACGTCGGTCGGGATCTTCCGCCGTGCGCAGAAACGCAGGAGCGCGGTGAAGTCACGCGCGAAGCTCTCCGTGCTCCAGGGTTTGACGGCGCCCTCGCGCAGCGTCAGCGACGGATCGGGCACGATGCGGTCCTCGTCGAACTCGAGCTTGTTGCCGAAGCCCTTGCAGGCGGGGCAGGCTCCCTCGGGCGAGTTGAACGAGAACAGACGCGGCGCCGGGTCGGGAAAGACGCGCCCGCAGCCGCCGCAGCGCAGGTCGCCGGAGAACTCGGCGCGCCAGCCCGAAGCGCGGTCGCGCACGGCCACCAGGCCCGCCTGCGCGAGGGCCAGTTCCGCCGCCTCGACGAAGCGCGAACGCGCGGCCGGCTTGAGGTGCAGGCGGTCGACCACCACGTCGACGCCGCCGGTCGCCGGCAGCGCCGCCAGGCGATCGGCGTCGGCATCGTCCAGCTGGTGCACCGCGTCGCCGGCCACCACGCGCTGGAAGCCCTGGGCCAGAAGCGGCTCCCACCAGCCGACCGCGGCATTGCCGCCGCCGGGCAGCGGGAAACAGACGAGCACGCCTTCACCTTCGGGCCGCAGCTTGCGCACTTCGCGCCAGACCGAGTCCGGCGTGTGCCGGCCGACGTCGACGTCGCAGCCCGGGCAGTGGACGGTGCCCGCGCGCGACCACAACACGCGCAGATAGTCGTTGATCTCGGTCACGGTACCGACCGTGGAGCGGCCGCTGGTGACGGCGTTGCGCTGCTCGATGGCGATGGCGGGGCTGACCCCGTCGATCCAGTCGACGTCGGGCTTGGGCAGCCGCTCGAGGAACTGCCGCGCGTACGTCGACAGCGACTCGACGTAGCAGCGCTGGCCCTCGGCGTACAGCGTGTCGAAGACGAGCGACGACTTGCCCGAGCCCGACAGGCCGGAGACGGCGGTGAACTTCCCCCGCGGGATGTCGACGTCGATGTCGCGCAGGTTGTGCTGGCGCGCGCCCTTGATCCGGATCCAGTCGTCGGTGTCGTGGAAGCCGGCCGTCGCGAGGTCGCCGGCGGCGGCGCCGAGAACGGTCCGTTCGGCGGCGTCGCGGGGGGATTCGCTGCGGGGATCCACGCTGTCGGTCACCTGGTCGGTCCTCCGTCCCAAAGCTGGCTGGCCGCGCCGGGCGGGCGACCCATCAGGATAACCGGGAGTTGGCCGCGCCGCCAAACTCAATTACCGTGAAGCCTTCACCGGCACCCTTCTCCGTCCCCGGAAGGCGCGCGATGGCAGAGGAATTCGACGAACTCCTGTCCACGATCCACACCCTGCGCGCCCCGGGCGGCTGTCCCTGGGACCGGAAGCAGACGCTGGTCGACGCCGCCCGCTACCTCCTGGACGAGGCCGGGGAACTGGTCGACGCCGCCCTCTCGGGCGATCTCGACCACGTGCGCGAAGAGCTGGGCGACCTGCTGTTCATGACCTGCTTCTGCTGCGAGATCCTGGGCGAGACCACGGGCGCCACCATGCGCGACGTCGCGCGGCAGGGGAACGCCAAGCTGATCCGCCGCCACCCGCACGTCTTCGGCGACGCCCAGGCGCACGAGGTGGGCACCAGTCAGAAGCTCTGGAACGAGATCAAGGCGCAGGAGAAGCGGGAGCGCGGCGTCGATCCGGAGGCCCAGGGCGCGCTCAAGGAGATGCCGGCCTCCACCGCGCCGCTGCACCTGGCCTACCGCTGGCAGAAGGACGCCGCAGAGGTGGGCTTCGACTGGCCCGACCTGGACGGCGTGCGCGCGAAGCTGGCCGAGGAGATGGACGAACTGGCGCGGGCCGAAGCGTCCGGCGACAGCGACGCGATCGAGCACGAACTGGGCGACGTCCTGTTCTCGCTGGTGAACCTGGCGCGCTGGCACCGCGTCCAGCCCGACCTGGCTCTGCGCCGGGCCAACCGCCGCTTCGCCGCGCGCTTCGCGCTGGTCGAGGCCGCGTTCCGCGCGCAGGGCCGACCCCTGGACACCGTGCCCCTGGCGGAGCTCGAAGCGGCCTGGCAGGACGCCAAGCGCGCGCTGGCGGCCGCCGAGGGCGGTCCGGCCGCCGGCGGGACCGGGGCCGGCGAGCGGCCCGGTCCCGCGGTCTGACGCCGGTTCAATCGGCGTCCGGGCAGCCGTCGTCGTCCTGCACCCCGTCGTAGTCCTCGGGGTGGTCCGGACAGCCGTCCTCGTCGTCGGGGATCCCGTCGAGGTCGTTGTCCGGATCGGGGCAGCCGTCGTCGTCGGCGGCGCCGTCGCGGTCCTCGGGCACGTCCGGGCAGGCATCGCGCTCGTCGGGGACGCCGTCGCCGTCGCGGTCCTTCAGCTCGTCGGGACAGCCGTCGTCGTCGGCGTGGCCGTCGCGGTCCTCCGGCTCGTCCGGGCAGAGGTCGTCGGCGTCCGGCACGCCGTCGGCGTCGTTGTCCGGGTCGGGGGCGCCGTCGTGGTCGGCGAAGCCGTCGAAGTCCTCCGGCCGGTCCGGGTCCAGGTCGCGCGCGTCCGGGATGCCGTCGCCGTCGTTGTCCGGGTCCGGGCAGCCGTCCCCGTCGCGGAAGCCGTCGATGTCCTCCGGCAGGTCGGGACAGCGGTCGCGGCGGTCGACGATGCCGTCGCCGTCGCGGTCGCGCCCGCCGACGCCGAACTGCCGCGAGAACGAAACCGACATCGTCCAGTCGGGGAAGGCCGGGTACCAGGCGGTCGTCGCGTCGTCGCGCGCCAGCGACACCAGGTACGAACCGTGCGCCGCCCACCCCTCCTGCAGACCCCAGCGCAGCCCGGCGCCGGCGCCGCTGAACTGCTCGCGCGGGCTGACCGCTTCGTGGCGCGGGAAGCGGTCGACGCTGTACTCGACCCACAGCGCGGTCGAACCGCGGCGGAACTCGAGCGCGCCGCCCAGGGTCGTGACGTCGTTGCCGCCGTCGCCGCCCACGGCATCGGCGGCCGGATAGCGCGACGGCCACGGGTCGAAGCCGTCGGTGCCCCAGCCGTAGCCAGCCTGTTCGTTGCGGTTCCAGGCGCGCGCCGCCTGCAGGTGCAGCCGCAGTTCGGGCACGTTGGCGTCGCGCCACAGGCGCAGCGTCAGGGCCGCCGCCGCGCGGGGCGACAGCACGCCCTCGCCCAGGCCGGACGCGGCGTCGCCCAGCGGCAGGTTGCCGCCGCCGCTGAGGGCCCCGTGCAGGACCCCGCCGGCCAGGTGCCGCGACAGGCGCACTTCCCACAGGCCGTCGCCCAGGCCGCTGCCGCTCGTGGGCACCCAGCCGGCGCCGCCGGACCAAGTGCGCCACGGCACCTCGGCCCAGGCGTCCAGCCACGGCAGGGGACTCCACTCGGCGGTGGCGAAGATCTCCTGCCGTTGCACGCGGTAGCGGTCGCCGTCGATCAGGTGGACGGTGCTGCAGGTGCGGCCGCCGAGTCCCAGCGTCAGCAGGCCGTCCGGCACGTCTGCCGCCGCGGACAGGCGCACCAGCCTTATCGAGTCCTGCAGACGGGCAGGCTCGCGGACCGTCCTGGCGGCCGCCGGCGCGGCCGCCGTGAGCGCCGCGGCGAGCGTCGCGCACGCGGCCGCCGCGACGGCGAACCGGCGCCCGCCTGCGCGCAGGCCGCCCTGCCGGCGGCGCCTCAAGCGCCGGTTCCCTGGTCGGTCGCGGGCGGCGCCGACTCGGCTTCGCCGCCACCGGCGGCCGGCGCCGCCTCGCCGCCACCGGCCGGTTCCTGCTGGTCGCCGGTCGCCGGACGTTTCAGCTCGTCCATGTAGTTGAGCTGCAGGTTCAGCACCGCCTGGTCGAGCAGCCGCAGCAGGTCGGCCGGCGTCCCGGTCCGGCACTTGGCCTTCAGCATCTCGAGGATGTCGATGGTGGCGCGCGCCTGATCCAGGTCGCGGTAGACCTCGCCGCTGGCGGGGTCCTGCAGCTTGCCCAGCTGCGTCATCGCCGCGTGCTGCAGCGAGAAGACCAGTCCCATCAGCACGTGGTCATGCTTCGTCAGTTCGGCATCGTCGCTCATGCGCCCTCCTCAGGCTACTGCCGCCGCCAGCGCGGCGACCTGCGGGTCGAACTCGTCGTGGATGGAACCCATCACGGTCTCGATGAGGTCCTCCAACGTGATCAGGCCGACCGGGTTCCCCGCCGCGTCGCAGACGGCGGCCATCTGGTTGCCCTGTCCGCGCAGCTCCTCGAACACCTCGTAGGGAGTCATGCGCGCGTCCACCAGCACGAACGGCCGCCACAGCCGCCGGGGCACGACCTGGCCCGCCTGCTCCGCGGGCAGGAACAGCAGGTCGCGCGCCGTCACGTACGACTGCAGCGGGGCGCCGGCCCGCGGCGCGACCGGCAGCCGGCTGAGCCCCGAGCGCGCGGCCACCGCCAGGCACTCGGACACGGTCGCCGCCGGCCCCACGGCGACCACCGACTCCAGCGGACGCATCAGCGTCGTCAGCGGCCGGTGCGCCAGCTGCAGGAACCGCTCGAGGATCTCGGTGAAGCCCCGCTCCTGGTCGGCCGGCTGGGCGTGCGTCCGCATCAGGGCGGCCAGCCCGCCGCGATCCAGCCGCCGCGAGCTCTGGCCGGCGGGCGGCAGCACCCGACCCCAGAGCCGCCGGTAGGCCCCCAGCATCAGGCGCACCGGCCACAGCACCGCCATCACCGCTCGGAACACCGGCAGCACCGCCAGGCACAGGCGCTCCGGATACTCGCGGAAGACGACCTTGGGCAGGATCTCGCCGCAGACGATGGTCACCGCCGAGACCACCGCCACGGCCAGGCCCTGGCCGGAGTCGCCGTATCGCTCCGTCAGGACCAGGGTCACCAACGCGCTGAACGCCACGTTGACGAGGTTGTTGCCGACCAGGCACGTCATCACGGCGTCCTCGAGGTCGCGCAACAGCCGTCTGAGGCTGCGCCCGCGCGGCGTGTCGCCGGCCGCCGAGCGGCGCAGACGCACGCGGCTGACGCTCATCAGCCCGGTCTCGGTCCCCGAAAAGAACGCCGAGCCCGCCAGGCAGGCCGCCAGGCCGGCCCACAGCAGCGGTTCGTTCGGGCCGCTCACCGTCCGCCCCCGCCCGGCGCCGCTCGCCGCGTCACCTGGATGCGCGCGGCGCTCAGGCCGTCCATCTCGAGCACGGTCAGGCGCGCCTGCGGCAGCGTCACGCGGTCGCCCGGGGCCAGCACGCGGCCGAGGGTCGTCATGAGGAAGCCGGCCACCGTGACATAGTCGCGGCTCGGCGGCAGGCGCACGCCGCAGGCTTCCTCCAGTCCGCGCAGGTCGGTGCGCCCGCTGACCACCCAGCGGCCCTCCCCCAGCGGGATCACCTCCGGATCGCGGGCCGAGGCGTCGGCCACCGGGCCGAGCAGTGCCTGCAGGCAGTCGGCCATGGTGACGATGCCCGTGAAGTCCCCGTGCTCGTCGACCACCGCCGCCAGATGCGAGCCGCCTCGGCGCATCTCGGTCAAGAGCGCGTCGACGTCCTTGCTCTCGGGGACGAACAGCAGCGGGCGCGTGCCGCCCTGCAGCGGCTGGTCGGCCTCGGCGCCCGCCGCCAGCAGGTCCTTCAGGTGGAACATCCCGACCGGGCGCGCGCCGTCGGCCCCCAGCACCGGATAGCGATTGAAGCCGGCGCGGCGGGCCACCGCCAGGATCTCGCCGCGCGTCATGTCCGCGCGCAGCGAGACCACCGCCGGCCGCGGCACCATGACGTGCTGCACCTCGAGGCCCGACAACTGCAGCAGGCGCGCCAGCGATCGTCCCTCGGTCTCGGTCAGGGTGCCGTCCTCGATGGCCAGGTCGCAGGCTGTCTGCAGCTCGGCGGTGTTCAGGGCGCGCGACCCCGGCCGGTCGTCCGGCAGGACGCGCAACAGCCCCGTCACCAGGTGGCCGGTCAACCAGACGACCGGTCGGGCGATGGTCACCCAGGCCCGCAGCGGCAGCTGGACGACCGGCGCCACCTGGCTGCGCCGCCCCAGCGCCAGCAGCTTCGGCGTGATCTCGCCGAAGAGCAGCAGCAGGAACGTCACGAGCGGAATGGCCACGGCCACGCCGCGCGGACCGAACCAGTGCAGGCACAGCCCGGTCGCCACGACGCTCGCGCCGGTGTTGACCAGAAGGTTGCCGACCAGCAGCGCCGACAGCAGTTCGTGGCCTCGGCGCAGCAGGCGCGCGACGTGGCGCCCGGCCGGTCCGCCGCCCGCTTCGAGTCGGGCCCGCTCGCCGGCGGTCAGCGAGAAGAGCGCCGTCTCCGAGCCGGAGAAGAACGCCGACAGCACCAACAGGACGACGAGCAGGACCAGTTCCACGCGCGGGCTCCCCGGGGCTGCGCCGGCGGCCTCGGGCGCCGCCGGCGGCGGGGCGATGGTAACGCGGGGCGCCGGGTGCGGCAAGGACGCGCGCGGCGCCCGGCGGGGCGCTGTCCGCTGGCGCAGCCGCCGGCGATGTGCTTCACTTGGAGCGCCCCGTCACCCCTGTCCATGCGCTGCCGACGCGCGCCCGGCGGCAGAACGGCTCCCGGCCACGGATGGTCTCGTGCACGACTGGCTGATCCTGCGCTTCGGTTCGCTGGGCGACCTGTGCCTGCTGGGCTGGTCGCTGTCGGCGCTGGCCGACACCGGCGCTCCGGACCGCCCGCGCGTGACCGTGGCGACCAAGGCGGCCTTTGCACCCCTGGTCGCGCGCTTCCACGGCGTCGACCGGGTGGAGCCGCTGGCGGGTCCGGGGCTGGTCCCGCTGCGCGACCTGGCCGGCCGCCTGCGGGCCCGCCGCTGGCACCGCGTCGTCGACGCACACAACGTGCTGCGCAGCCACGCGCTGCTGGGGCTGCTCGGACGCCGCGCCGATGCGCGCCTGTCCAAGGACACCGCCGCCCGCCTGCGACTGTTGGCCGGCGGCCCCGACTCGGCATCGCTGACCAGCACGATGGTCGACCGCTTCGACCGCTGCCTGCTGCCGGGCGCGGCCGACGCTGGAAACCGCCGCCCGCCGCTCGCGCCCTGCGCCGCCGACGGTCGTGACGACCGGCCCGGACCGCTGGGCCTGGCGCCCGGCGCGCGCTGGGAGACCAAGCGCTGGCCCGAGCCACACTGGATCGCGCTGATCGAGGGCCTGGCCGCGGCCGGGGAGCGCGACCTGCGCCTGTTTCTCGGCCCCGACGAACGGCGGTGGTTCGCCGGCAGCCGGCTGGGCGACGCGGCGGCCGCCGCCGGCGCCGCTTTGGTCGAGAGCGCCAGCCTGCCGGAAGTGGCCGCCGCCCTCGGCGCCTGCCGCCGCCTGGTGACCAACGACAGCGGCCTGCTGCACCTGGCCGAGGCCGCGGGCACGCCCGTGCTGGCCTTCTTCGGCCCGACGGTGCGCCAGTTCGGCTACTTCCCGCGCCTGGCAGGCAGCCGTGTGCTCGAGCACGAGCTCGAGTGCCGCCCCTGCTCGCGCAACGGGAAGCGGCCGTGCCATCGCGGCGACCTCGCCTGTCTCGTGTCGGTGACGCCGGCCATGGCCCTGGCGGCGCTGGGCCGCGCCGAGGGCCGGTCGTGAGCGCGCGCGCGCCGGGCCTGTCGCTGCGGGCCTACCGGGCGCTGTCGCCGGCCCTGGCCGCGGCGGCGCATCTGGCGGCCCCGCTGCTGCCCAAGCTGCGCGAGGGGCTGGCGGGTCGGCGCGGCCTGGACGCGCGCATCGCGGCGGCCGCCGCGCGTGCGCAGGGCTGCGTCTGGTTCCACGTCACCTCCGTGGGCGAGTACGAGCAGGCCCGGCCGCTGGTGGCCGCCTTGCGCGAGCGCCGGCCGGGACTGCCGCTGGCGGTCACTCACTTCTCGCCGTCCGGCCGCCGGTTCGCCGAACGGCGCCCCTGCGCCGACGTCCACGAGTACCTGCCCCTGGACCGCCCGGCGGCGATGGCGCGGCTGGTGGCGCAGTGGCGCCCGCGCCTGCTCGTGTTCGTGAAGTTCGACTGCTGGCCCAACCAGGTGCTGGAGGCCGACCGCGCGGGGGTGCCCATCGTGCTGATGGCCGGTTCGCTGCGCCCGGGCAGCAAGCGGCTGCGCCCGCTCGGGCGACCGCTCTACCGCGACCTGTTCGACCGCTTCGCGCACCTGGGCGTCTGCACCGAGGACGACCGGCGGCGCTTCGTCGAGCAGCTCGGCGTGAGCTGCCCGGTGAGCGTCACCGGGGACACGCGCGCCGAGCAGGTGATCCTGCGCTGGGAAGCCTCCCGCGGCGGGCCGGTCGCCGCCGCGCTGCAGGCGCTGGGCGGGCGCCGGCTGGTGCTGGGCAGCACCTGGCCGCCGGACGAGCAGCTGTGGCTGCCGGTCCTGCCCGCCCTGCTGGCCGCCTGTCCGGACGTGCGCGTCGTGCTGACGCCGCACGAGCCCACGGCTGGGCGGCTGGGCGCCCTCGAGCGCAGGCTGGCGGCCGCGGGGTTGACCTGCCGCCGGTTGTCGGCGGTGGTGGCCGGCGCGGGCGCGGGCGCGGACGCGCCGAGCGTGGTGCTCGTCGACACGGTGGGGCAACTGGCGGAAATCTACCGGGCGGGGCATCTTGCCTACGTCGGCGGCAGCTTCACCACCGGCGTCCACAACACGCTGGAGCCGGCCGTGGCCGGGCTGCCGGTGCTGTTCGGACCGGTCATCGACAACGCCGAGGAGGCCGGCGAACTGGTGCGCCGCGGCGCCGGCCAGGTGCTGCGCCGGCCGGCCGAGGCCCTGGCCGCCGCCTTGCGGCTGCTGGGCGACGACCAGGCGCACCGGGCGGCGGCCGACGCCGCGCGCGCGGTGGTGCTGGACCAGCGCGGCGCCACCGCGCGCAGCCTGGCCGTGCTCGAACCATTGCTCGACCTGACTTGAGCCCCGCGGCCGGCGGCCGCGCCCGGAGGAACCGCATGCGCCCGGCCCAGGCCGACCAGTTCACCGCGTCCACCGTCCCCGTCCCCGCCGCCCGCGGGCAGGGACCCCGCTGGCGGCTGCCCTACGCCGAGCGCCCGCGCTTCCTGCAGTTGGAGACGGTCACCAAGTGCAACGCGAAGTGCCCGTTCTGCCCGCAGAACGAGATCGTGCGCGACCCGGCCCGCATGCCCGACGCCATGTGGAAGAAGATCGTCGACGACACGCGCGGCTGGGGCGTCACCTACCGCCCGTTCCTGACCAACGAGCCGTTCGTCGACAAGCGCCAGCCCGAGATCGTCCGCTACATCAAGCAGAACGATCCCACCGCGCGCGTCGAGTTCAACACCAACGCCGAGCTGCTGACGGAGGCGCTGGGCCGCGAGTTGCTGGAGGCCGGCGTCGACATCATGCGCTTCTCGATCGACGGCTTCAGCGCCGCGACCTACGAGCCTTCGCGCGTGGGCATCCCCTACCAGAAGGTGCTCGAGCGGACGACGCGCTTCCTGGAGATCTGGGACCGCGAGGGCTGGCGCGACAAGGTCTTCACCGAGGTGCGGATGATCGAGGTGCCGGAGAACCGGCACGAGATCGCCGACTACCGCGCCTATTGGGGCCCGCGCTGCAGCGAGGTGCTGATCACGCAGCTCTACCAGTGGCCGTGGACCGGACAGAAGCCGCAGGACGTGGTGCTCAAGCCGTGCCTGAAGGTGCTGGACGAGATGTTCTTCTACACCGACGGCGGCGCGACGCTGTGCTGCTGGGACGTGCACGGGAAGGCCGTGATCGGCAACGTGCTGGAGCAGTCGGTGCTGGAGATCTGGCAGGGCCACGCCGCGCGCTGCCTGCGCGAGCTGCTGGACGACGGCCGCCGCGACCTCATCCACCTCTGCAGCCGCTGCAACGCCTACCAGGACTACGACTTCGGCCGCTTCGCGACCGGGACGGGCGGCGGCTGAGAGCCGGACCGGCGCCGCTCAGCGCCGGTAGGCAATCGGGTCGATGGCTCCGGCGCGCTCGAAGCCGCGCCGACGCAGCCGGCAGCTCTCGCACCGGCCGCAGGCCTCGTCCTGCTCGGTGTAGCAGGACCAGGTCAGGTGCAGCGGCGCCCCCAGTTCCAGCCCGCGCCGCACGATGGCGCCCTTGTCCAGGCTGATGAGCGGCGTGACGATGCGCAGTTCGGTGTCCGGCCGGGTGCCCGCGTTCGCGGCGGCCTCGAAGCGGTCGTAGAACTCGCGCCGGCAGTCGGGATAGCCGCTGCCGTCCTCCTCGACGGCGCCGATCCACAGCGACCGGGCGCCGATCACCTCGGCCCAGGACACGCCCACGGCCAGGATGTGCGCGTTGCGGAACGGGACGTAGGTCGACGGCACGCCCTGGCCCGGCTGCGGCAGGCCGGTCTCGACCGGCTGCGCCGCATCGACCAGCGACGAACCGCCGATCTGCTTGAGGTAGGAGATGTCGGCCACCAGCCGCCGCGCCACCCCGTAATGGTCGCACAGCTCCGTGAACGCCCGCAGCTCGCGCGCTTCGGTGCGCTGGCCGTAGTTGATGTGCAGCGCCGCCACGTCGTGCGCGCGCGCGGCCTCGGCCAGGCATACGCAGGAGTCCATGCCGCCGCTGACCAGGACGATGGCCGCCTCTTTCGCCGCCGCCGCCATCAGACCCCCCGCTCGACGCCGGGCCAGACGACCTTGTGCAGCTGCAGCTGGAAGCGGACCTCCAGCCCGTCGGCGAGGATCCAGGCGGCCAGTTCGGCGGGCGCCAGGCCGTCCTGCACCGGCGAGAAGGAGACCGGCACGCCGGCGGGCAGCCGCCCCGGCTCGCGCACCAGGTCGCGCGCCCATTCGTAGTCGCGGCGGTCGGCCAGCACGGCCTTCAGCTCGTCGCCGGGCCCCAGCGCGGCGATTCCCGGCCAGTCGATCACTTCCGGTCCGAGCCCGCTGCCGGGCGCCTTCAGGTCCACGATGCGGTGCACGCCCGCGGGCACCTCGCGCAGCGGCACGGCCGCCCGCGGGCCGAGCGTGCCGCTGGTCTCCAGGAGCACGTCGCGCCCGTCGTCCAGCAGCGACCGCAGCAGGTCCTTCACCGCCGGCTGCAGCAGCGGCTCGCCGCCGGTGACCAGCACGGCGCGCGGCCCCAGCTCGCGCACCCGCGCGAGCACGTCCGCCACCGTCAACGCCCGTCCGCCGTTGAAGGCATGCGCCGAATCGCACCACACGCAACGGACATGGCAGCCGGACAGGCGCACGAGCGTGCACGGCCGGCCGCTGTGGAGCGACTCGCCGCAGATCGACTTGTAGATCTCGCTGACCTGGAGCATGGCCTGCCTGGAGAGGGAATGGCGCGCGGGGACCGGGCGGCCCGGCGGCCGCCCGGCCTCCGCGCGCGCCGGTCTAGCGGTCCCAGCGCGGGAACACCGGTTCGATGTCCACCGGGATATGGTCGAGCTTCGCCAGCGTCGCCGCCAGCACCTCCGGCATTCCGCCGTAGCGCTGGATGAAGGCCCCGCTGGCGGCGTAGTCGCCCTCGGCCTGGATCGTGCAGATCTCGCCCACCAGGTCGGCGACCGCCTTCTCGAACACGGGCACGTCGATGCGGAAGCGGCCGCTGGCCGCGTCGGGCAGGATGGCGCCCTTCTCCAGCAGGTAGTTGAACTGGATGGCGTTGGCCTTGCCGTGCGCCTCGCCGATGCCGAAGCGCACCGAGCGGAAGATGCCGGCCAGGTACGTCGCGGCCTGCTGGCGGAAGATCGTCTCCGGAAAGTCGCCCTTGCCCGCGCGCGCCAGCCTGAAGATGGTCCACTCGCCCATGGCGTCGGCCTTGGCCTCCTCCAGCGTCGAGTAGGTGTCCTTCAACTCCAGGCGCACCTCGGTCTCGCGCCCGTCGACGGTGATCTTGCCGGGGCCCAGGCCGTGACTCATCTCGTGCCACAGCGTGTGCAGGAAGAACGACTCGGACGTCAGATCGGCCAGCTGGTCCTCGACGACGACCACCTGCGCGATGGGCACCAGGATCTGCTCGAACTTCGCCTTCATCACGTTGCGCAGGAGGACCTTCTTGGAGCCCTTGGCCTCCCGCACGCGCTCGTCGTTGGGCAGGTTGAAGGCGATGGTCTGGATCCCGGCGCGGGTGTCGCCGGCGGAGTAGACCTCGTCCACC
>CAYNPY010000065.1:0-1134 GCA_964399195.1 uncultured Fibrobacteraceae bacterium | reverse complement strand
GGCGATTCGGCGCCGCGATTCGGGTTCTTGTGGCGGTC
This sequence comes from uncultured Fibrobacteraceae bacterium, assembly GCA_964399195.1. GTDB lineage: Bacteria > Krumholzibacteriota > Krumholzibacteriia > LZORAL124-64-63 > LZORAL124-64-63 > CAINDZ01. The sequence continues at coordinate 1,096 of CAYNPY010000065.1, read as the reverse complement.
GTCGATCGGCAGTTGCGACTCCAGCCAGGGCAGCTCGTCCTTGAACTTGGCCAGACGCTCGCTCTCCTGCGGGTCGGTCACGGTGACGAAGGCCTCGAACGCCGCCTTGTAGCCGAAGAGCCCGTCCTCGTAGGTCTCGTAGGGGCCCACGGTGATCTCGACGGGGCTGTCGACGTCCATCCACAGCATGTCGGAGGCGTAGTAGTCGTCGCTGAGGAAGGCGTCGGCGCGCGACTCGAGAAAGGCCCGCAGGCTCTCGTTGCCGCTGAGCGCGGCGGCCTCGCGCAGGCGCGCGGCCGCCAGCCGCAGCTCGCTCGCGAAGTACTGCGAATAGGGCACCGCGACCAGCTGCCCGGTCGTGTCCCGCCTGACCATCGTGAAGAGCCCGTCCAGGCCGTTCGCGGGGTCGGCGATCCGGGCCTTCTCGGCGTCGGTCAGGTCCACGGGATAGTAATTGGCGCCTGCGGGATGGACCCAGTCGCCGAAGAAGGGCTCGAAGTGGAAGCGGCGGTCCCAGGGCCCCTTGTTGATGGCGAAATAGCGGCGCGCCGCCTCCTGGCGGTCGGCCGGCAGCCGCGCCAGGTGGGCGGCCAGCTCGTCGGCGCAGGGCGTGGCCTGGATGGCGAACAGCCCGTCCATGATGCGCGCCACCTCGACCAGCTTCTCCAGCACGGCCTGCTCGCCGGCGTCCAGGTGGTCCAGCGGCGGGTCCAGCACGGTCGGCACGTAGGCGGCGGCGCGGGCGTCCAGATCCTCGACCAGGGGCAGGGCGTCCGCGCGCGCCCAGCTGCAGTCGACCGGCGCCAGTGCGGCGGGTTCCTTCATCGCGACCTCCGGGGCTCTTGCTTCCTTCCGGCAGCCCGCGGCCGCCGTCAGCAGCAGGACCAGGGCGCAGACGGCCCGCCCGGCGACGGCCAGGCGGCGGCGGCTGGACTCGGCACGGTACATGGTTCCGGCTCCTCGGCTCGGGAAAGCCCGGGCGCCGGGCTCGGCGCCGGGCAGCAAAAAACCGCGACCGGGGCCGCGGTTGGCAGATGGCGGGAGCGACGAGACTCGAACTCGCGACCTCCGGCTTGACAGGCCGGCGTTCTAACCA
>CAYNPY010000064.1:0-21254 GCA_964399195.1 uncultured Fibrobacteraceae bacterium | reverse complement strand
CTGCGCAAGATCGTGGCGCGGCACCGCGCGGCGCTGGGCTTCGCGGCGGCGCTGGCGCTGGCGCTGCTGGTGGCCGTGGGCGGCACCACCTGGGGCCTGCTCAAGGCGCGGCGCGCCGAGGCGGCGGCGCGGGCCGAGGCGCAGACGGCGGCCGAGACCGCGAAGTTCCTGGAGTCCGTGTTCCGCGTGGCCGACCCCGGCAGCGGACGCGGCAGTGAGGTCACCGCGCGCGAGCTGCTGCAGAACGCCGTGGCCGGCATCGACACCTCGCTGGCCGGCCAGCCGGCGGTGCGCGGCCGCCTGCTCGGCGTGATGGGCACGGCCTACCGCCAACTGGGACTCTACCGCGACGCGCGCCCGCTGCTCGAGCAGGCCATCGATCTGGACCGGCAGACCCTGGGACCGGACGACCCGCGCGTGGCGCGCGGCCACTACACGCTGGCGGGCCTGCTGCGGCGGCTCGGCGAGTTCGACGACGCGCGCGCGCACTACCAGGCGGCGCTGGCCATCCGTGAGCGGATCGGCGAACCCGTGGACCTGGCCGCCAGCCTGACCGGGCTGGCCAACCTCGAGTACGACCGCAACCGGCTGCCGGAAGCGGCGGGCCTCTATCGGCGGGCCCTGGCGCTGACGGCGGCGACCGCCGGCGACGACTCGCCGCGCTACGCCTCGCACCTGTCGGGTCTGGCCCTGGTCCACTGGCGTCTGGGCGAGATCGACTCGGCCTGCGTGAAGCTCGAGCGCGTGGTCGAGATCCAGCGGCGCGAGCTGGCGCCCGACGACCTGGACCTGGCCTGGAGCCTGTCGACGCTCAGCCGCCTGTATCTGGACGGCGTGGACCTGCCCCGCGCGCGCGAGCTGGCCACCGAGGCGCTGGCGGTCCAGGAGCGAGCGTTGGGGCCCGACCACACCGATGTGGCGGAGACGCTCGACGTGCTGGCGAACCTGCTGCGGCTGGACGGCCGGCTGGAAGAGGCGCTGGCCATGCACACCCGCGCGCTGGGGATCTGGGAAAAGGCCGTCGGCACGGAGAATCCGACCTATGCGATGGCGCTGGACCACCTGGCGCGCGATCTGGCCGACGTGGGCCGTCTGGAGGAGGCGATCGCCGCCGCCGAGGAGGTCGAGCGGATCTTCACCGCCACGCTCGACCCCGCGCACCCGGGCCTGATCACCAGCCGGCGCCAGCTGGGCGCCTTCTATCGCGACACCGGGCGGTTCGCGCGCGCGCGCGAGCTGCTGACCGGGGTCCTGGCGCGCGGCGAGGCGCACTACGGCCCGGACAGCCGCGAGGCGACCGAGATCGTGCTCGATCTGGCCCGGCTCGAGGTGAGCGAGCGCGCGTGGCCGGCGGCGGCGCGGCTCTACGAGCGCGCGCTGGCGCAGGCGGCGGCGCAGCCCGATTCGGCGACGATCCTGCCCCGCCTGCGCGCGGAGATCGCCGATTTCCGGGCGCTCGCCGGCGGGTCGTGAGCCGCGTTTCGTGCTATCATCAGGGCGGATGCGGGCGCCCCGCCCCGCCCGCCGGGAGGAACACGACGTGCAGCGCAGCCGAATCTCCATCCGCCTCGGAATCCTGATCGGTCTGGTGCCGGCATTCGCGCTGGCCCTGGCGCCGGCCTTCGTTACGGCCCCGGCGCCGTCGTCCGGCCGCGGCGGCGCCGGCGCCGCTTCGGCGCCCGACCCGGTCGTGATCCCGCCGTCCCTGGCCGCCGCGCTGGCCGATCCGGCCCATCCGCTGCGCCGCGCCGACGGCCGCCTCAAGGTGTGGGTGCGCTTCCGCGACCGCGACGTCGGCGCCGACCGGCTGGCGACCGAGCTGGCCGCCGCCCGCGACGCGCTGTCCCCGCGCGCCCTGGCCCGACGCGAGCGCGCGGCCGCGGCGGCCGGCTCGGCGGCCGTGGACGCCCGCGACCTGCCCGTCGCGCCGCGCTATCTGGCGCGCTGCGCGGCGACCGGCGCCGAACTCCACCGGCAGAGCCGCTGGCTGAACGCCGCGAGCTTCCTGGCCGACCCGGCGCAGGTGCGCCGCCTGGCCGCGCTGCCCGAGGTGGCGGCGATCGAGCCCGTGGCCCGCTTCGCCCGCGCGGCCGTCCCCACGCCGGTGGCCGAGACGGGAGCGCCCGCGGCGCCGGCGCCGAAGTCCGCGACGGTCATTGATTACGGCGACAACGCCGCGGCGATGGCGCAGATAAACGTGCCGGCGGCCCACGAGCAGTTGGGCGTCACCGGCCGGGGCGTCGTCGTCGGCATGCTCGACACCGGCTTCCGCACGCAGCACGTGGCGCTGGCGCACGTCCCGGTGCTGGGCGCCTGGGACTTCGTCAACGACGATCCGGTCGTCGACAACGAGCCGGAGGATCCGGCGACCAGCCGCAGCCACGGCACGATGACGCTCTCGACGGTGGCGGCCCACGCGCCCGGTGCGCTGGTCGCCCCGGCCTGGAACGTGGCGGTGCTGCTGGGCAAGACCGAGGACGTCGCGCAGGAAGTGCCGGTGGAGGAGGACCATTGGGTGGCCGGCCTGGAGTGGTGCGAGGCGCAGGGCGCGGACATCATCTCCTCCTCGCTCGGCTACATCGACTGGTACGAGTTCGCCGACCTGGACGTGGCCACCTGCGTGACCACGGTGGCGGCCGACCTGGCCGCCGGGCGCGGCCTGCTGGTGGTCAACTCGGCGGGCAATGACCGCGCCAGCAGCGGCCACCTGATCGCCCCGGCCGACGGCGACAGCGTGGTGACCGTCGGCGCCGTGGACGCGGCCGGCGCGGTCACCTGGTTCTCGTCGCCGGGACCGACCGCCGACGGCCGCACCAAGCCCGACGTGGCGGCGCTGGGGCAGTCCAACCGCGTCGTCGATCCGGACAACGACAGCGCCTACCGCAACGCTTCCGGCACCTCGTTCAGCTGCCCGCTGGTGACGGGCGTGGCCGCGCTCGTGCTCGAGCGCGTGCCGGGGCTGCTGCCGATGCAGGTCCTCGAGGCGCTGCGCCGGACGGCCAGCCGGGCGACGGCGCCGGACAACGACCTGGGCTGGGGCATCGTCGACGCCTATGCGGCCGCGACCTGGTTCGGTCCGGTGTACGCGCACGCGCCGCTGGGCGCAACGCAGGTGACGGCCGGGCCCTGGTCCGTCAGCGCCTCCATCACCGCGCGACTGGGCCTGGGCGCGGCCCCGACCCTGCGCTACCGCATCGCGGGCGGCGCCTGGCGCGAATCGACGTTGATCGCGGGCGGGCCTCCCGATCTCTACAGCGGCCAGCTGCCGGCGGTCGCCGCCGGCGTGGCCGTCGAGTACTACCTGGCGGCGGTCGACGCGGGCGGCTTCGCCACGACGTGGCCGGTCGGCGGCGCGGCGGCGCCCTTCGCGTTCACGGTGGCGCCGGGAACGTCGCCGGTCGGGGACGCGCCGACGGCCCTGGCGGCGGCCTGGCTGGCGCCCGCTGCGCCCAACCCGTTCAACCCGCAGACGGCGCTGCGCTACGGCCTGGCGGCGGCGGGGCCCGCGCGGCTGGAGATCTTCGACGCGCGCGGCCGGCGGGTGCGGACCCTGCTGGACGGGGCGCGGGCGGCGGGCGATCATGTCGCCGTCTGGGACGGCCGCGACGATCACGGTCGAGCCGCGCCGAGCGGCGTCTACTTCTGCCGGCTGTCGGCCGGCGGCGCCGTGTCGCAGCAGAAACTGCAGCTGGTGCGCTGACGGCCGCGATCGGCGCGGCGCGCGGAGGATCATGGCCAGGAGCACGACGCGCTTCTTCTGCGCCGATTGCGGGCACGAGGAACTGCGCTGGCTGGGGCAGTGCCCGGCCTGCCAGGCCTGGAACACGTTCACCGAGATGAAGGTCGCCCCGGCCGCCGGCGCCTCGAAGGGCGCCCGCGGCTACAGCGCCGCCGGCAAGCGCCCGGTGGGGTTCGGCGACGGGGGGCGCGCCGGCGCCGCGCCGGCCGGGGCCGCGCCGCGCCCGGTACCGCTGGCGAGGGTGGAGTCCGCGGCGACGCGCCGGCTGCCGGTGGAGCCGGCCGAGGTCGCGCGCGTGCTCGGCGACGGGCTGGTCGAGGGCTCGGTCGTGCTGCTGGGCGGCGAGCCAGGCGTCGGCAAATCGACGCTGCTGACCGGGCTGGCCCTGTGGTGGGTGCGGCAGGGCGTGCGCGTGGTCTACCTGGCCGGTGAGGAATCGCCGGCGCAGATCCGCATGCGCGCCGAACGCCTGGGCTTCAAGCCCGACCGCGAGGCCGGCTTCCTGATCCTGCCCGAAGTGCACCTGGAGACCATCCTCGGCGCGCTCGACGAGGCCACGCTGGCGGCCGCCGCCGGCGACGCGCCCGGCGCGCCGTCCCCGCCGGCGACCGTGGTCATCGCCGACTCCATCCAGACCCTGCACAGCGACGTCGTGGACGCCTTCCCCGGCAGCCCGGCGCAGATCCGCTACTGTGGCGGCGTGCTGGCCGATTTCGCGCGCCGCAGCGGCTGGCCCGTGTTCCTGGTCGGCCACGTCACCAAGACGGGCGACCTGGCCGGTCCCAAGCTGCTGGAGCACATGGTCGACACGGTGCTGTACTTCGAGGGTTCGGGCGGCGGCGCCATCCGGATGGTGCGCGCGGTGAAGAACCGCTTCGGGACCACCGGAGAGCTGGCCGTCCTCGAGATGCGCGGCGAGGGCCTGGTGCCCGTCGACCAGGCGGGGCTGCTGTTCCTCAGCGGGCGGCGCGGCGTCGAACCTGGCGCGGCGGTCTGCGCCGTCAAGAACGGCTCGCGCACGTTCCTGGTCGAGGTGCAGGCGCTGGTGGCGCCGGCGCGCTACGGCACGCCGCAGCGCGTGGTGCAGGGCGTCGACAGCAAGCGCGTGGCCCTGCTGGCGGCCATCCTCGAGAAGCGCGCGGGCCTGGACCTGGCCGGCTGCGACATCTTCGTCAAGGTGGCCGGCGGGGGGCGCATCGACGATCCGGGCGCCGACCTGGCCGTGATCGCGGCGCTGGCCAGCTCGCTGCGCGAGAGGCCCGTGCCCGAGGGCACGCTGGTGCTGGGCGAGGTGGGGCTGACCGGCGAGGTTCGCGGCGTGGCGGAGCTGGAGGCCCGTTTGCGCGAGGCGGCGGGCCACGGTTTCGCGCGCGTGGTCCTGGCCGCGGCGGCGGGCCGGCGGCCGCGCGGCGTCAAGGGCCTCGAACTGGTGACCGCGACCAGCGTGGAGGAGGCCGTGGCGCTGGCGCTCGACGGCGGCCGCGCCGTGAGTGCGCGCCGAGCGCGCGAGGCGACGCCGTGAACGCGCCGGCGCTGCCGCCGCTGCACCTGCTGGTGGTCGCCGGCGGGCGGGGCCTGCGCGCGGCCGGCGGCGGCGAGGTGCCCAAGCAGTTCCGGCCCACCGGCCGCGGCATGCTCCTGCGCGTGGCCGTCGACGCCTTCCTGGCCGGCGATCCCGCCCAGCCGGCGCCGCTGCGCTCGGTGACGATCACCGCGCCGACTGCCTGGCACCGGCAGGTCGCGGACGAACTGGCGGACCTGGCCCTGCCGCTGGCCCTGGCCGACGCCGGCACGACGCGCACCGCCTCGACCTGGAACGGGCTGCTGGCGCTGGAGGCGGCGTTCGCGCCGCGGTCCGGCGACCTGGTCGCGGTCCACGACGCGGCGCGGCCGTTCGCCACCGCCGCGCTGCTGGCGCGGCTGGCGGCGGCGGCGGCCGCGCGCGGCGGCGCGGTGCCGGGGGTGCCGGTGCACGACACGATCGTCCACAGCGAGCAGGGGCAGGCGCGCTATCTGGCGCGCGAGACGCTGCTGGCGGTGCAGACGCCGCAGGTCTTCCGCTGGGATCAGCTGCGCGAAGCCCACGCCTGGGCCGCGGCCTCGCGCGCCTCGTTCACCGACGACGGCGGCCTCCTGGCCGCGCGCGGCCATCTGCCCGCGGTCGTCGACGGCGAACTGGGCAACTGGAAGATCACCACCGAGGGCGACTGGCGGCGCGCCGCCGACCTGCTGGCCGAGTAGCGGCGCGCGCGGCGGCCCGCGTCAATCCAGGTCGGCCACCAGGCGCCCGGTCTCCGCATCGCGGTAGAGCTTGATCTGCCGGTACAGCTTGAGCCCCACGCGTCCCTGCCGGATGCCCATCAGCAGGTCGTCCAGGCACTGCCCCAGATCGCGCTGCTGCTCGCGCAGCATGGCCAGGCGGTCCTGCATCGCGCGCCGGTCCGCCGGCGCGGCCTCCACCACGGCCTCGGCCGCGTGCCACGCCTTCAGCGCCAGCACGCTCAGGCGGTCGATGATGCTGCCCGGGGATTCGCTGTTGAGCGGCGCCGAAGGGTCGATCACGCCCAGCGCCGAGAAGCCGGCGTGGATCACCGCGTCCAGGCGGTCGACCGCCTGCACGCGCCGGCGGTTGGATTCGTCGATCGAGCGCTTGACCGCCGCCAGCACCGCGTCGCCGGCCCCGTGCGCGCGACTGCGGTCCTCCTCGTGCCACTGGAACGTGTTGATCAGCTGCAGTTGCTCGACGAGCCGCGCCCAGCCCTCCGGCTCGCGCGGGGGCAGGGCCCCGAGGGCCTCGGGCCAGTCGCCGGGAGCGGGCTCGGCGCCGTGCCAGCGTTCGACGACCTCGTCGAGGACGGGCGCGACGGCGGCGAACGACGGGGGCAGGAGCGCGGCGGGGTCGGGCATCGCGGGTTTCACGGCGATCTCCTCGGTCTGTTCGGTCCGGAGCGGCAGGGGAGGCGGTTCGCGGACGGCGGAGCGCCGGTGCTCCACCCGCCACGTTAGGCTCTGCGCGCCGGGGGGGCAACCGCCGCTTGGCGCGGCCGCGCCGGGAGGTTACGATGCCTCCGCCACGCCCCGCCGCGCCACCGAGGAGCCGGAACCGTCGTGAAGCTGCCCGACCCGCGCACCCCCGCCGTCCACTGGCGCAGCCTGCTGCTGGGGTTCCTGCTGCTGGTGACGGCGGCGCTGCTGAAGCTGGCGGCCGCCGCCGCGGGTCTGGGCGGCCAGGCGGCGCCCGCCGCGTTGATCGCCCTGCTGCTGACCGGCTCCTGGCTGCTCACGGCGCGGTTCCTGCTGCCGGGCATCCGCGGCGAGCGGGCGTGGGCCGTCTCGTTGGTCCTGGTCCTCGTGCTGACCCTGCTGGCCGGCGGCGTCGGGCGCGTGCTGGGCGTCCTGTGGGCCGTGGCGTTCCTGACCGTCCGCCGCTACCGGTGCTGGCGTCGCGTGTCCGACCGGCGACGCGCCGTGGCGTTCGGGCTGGGGCTGCTCTCGGTGGCCCTGGCCATCACCTGCTGGGGCTTCTGGAAGCCGGGCGAAGGGACGGTGCCGACCGCCGCGCGCGGGCTGGGCACGTGGTCGCTGGTCTCGCTGGTCCTGTTCTGGGCCTGGTCGCTGTTCCACCTGGCGATGGGGATGCGACTGCACTTCCTGCGCCTGCGCCCGAAGCTGGCGGTCAGCGCCGTCCTGATCGGGGTGGTGCCGCTGATCCTGGTCGTCGGGCTCGGCCTGATGATCCTCTACACCGGCCTGGGCGGCGCGCGGGCCTCGCGCGCCGAGGCGATGCTCGAGAGCTGGCGGCGCCTGGCGGCGCAGGGGGCCGAGTTGGCGCCGGCGCTGTTCGACACGGCCTTCAGCTGGCCCGACCCGGCCGGGGGCGCGCCGGCCTGGGCGCCGGAGCTGGCGGCCGCGTTCAGCCGGGCGCTGGCCGACGAGGTGGCCGGCACCGGCGATGCGGGCGATACCGAGGCCGACGGCGCGAAGGAGGGGGACGCGGCCGAGACGGTCGCCGCCGGCGGCGGCGCGGTGCAGGTGACGCTGCCGGCGCGCACCCGGTCCACGGCGCTGGCGGCCATCCCGCGCGACTCGACCGGCTGGTTCCTGGCCGCCGGCGACGTCTGGCTGGTCCGCTGGCAGGGCCTCGACACCCCGCAGCCGCAGGCGCGCGCCTGGCAGCTCGGCCGCAAGCCGTTGACCGAGCTGTCGCGCGTGTTGCGCGCCGGCGTGGCGCTGTCCGGCAACGTCGGCCGCTCGGCGAAGGGGGATCTGGTCATCGGCGGCCGCGAAGACGGCGTGCAGGCCGGGGCTGCCGGCGCCGGCCGCAGGTTCATGGGCCTGGAAGCCAGCTACCGGGATCCGGCCACCACCGGCGGCTGGTTCCCCGAGGGCCTCTTCTTCGGCGGCACCTTCCTGGCCATGCACGAACTGCGCGATGGGCGCCTGCGCGAGCACGGCGCCTTCCTGCGCCTGCGGGTGGGGCCGGCCGACCTGAAGTCCGACTTCATCGAGGGCGACTCGAACCTGAACGTGGCCATCGTCGTCGGACTCTGCGTGGTGGCCTTCCTGTTCCTCATCCTCGAGGGCTTCGCCGTGTTCTTCGGGGTGCGCATCAGCGAGGGCATCGTCGCCGGCGTGCACGCGCTGCACCGCGGGACGCGGGCAGTGGCGGCCGGCGATCTGGACACCGTGATCGCGATCCCGAACGAGGACGAGTTCGGCGACCTCGCGCGCAGCTTCAACGAGATGACCTTCGCGGTGAAGCACGGGCGCGAACTGGCGCTGGCCAACGAACGGCTCACGCAGGAGCTGGCCACCGCGCGCGCCATCCAGGTGCGGTTGCTGCCGGGCGCGCAGCCGCAGGTGCCCGGATTCGAGGTCACCGGCGCCAGCGTCCCCAGCCGCGAGATCGGCGGCGACTATTACGACTTCCTGGCGCAGGGGGACGACGCGATCGGCATCGCCATCGGCGACGTCTCGGGCAAGGGGATGCCGGCGGCCCTGCTGATGTCGAACCTGCAGGCCAGCCTGCACGGCCAGGTGCTGCACCGCGGCACGGTGGCCAGCGTCGTCCAGCGCGTGAACGACCTGCTGGTGCGCTCGACCGACCCGCACATGTTCGCCACCTTCTTCTACGGCGTTCTGGAGACGGCCACGGGCCGCTTCACCTGCACCAACGCCGGCCACAACCCGCCGCTCGTGCTCCGGCGCGACGGCTCGCTGGAGCGCCTGACCACCGGCGGCCTGCTGCTGGGCATGGTCGGCGACATGATCTACCAGCAGGACACCGTCGAATTGGCTCCGGGCGAGGTGATCGTCATGTACACCGACGGCATCACCGAGGCCGTGGCGCCGGGCGCCGACGAGGAGGATCCCGAGGCCATGTTCGGCGAGGAGCGCCTGTGCGAGGTGCTGCGGCGCAGCCGCCACCTGCCGGCCAGCGGCATCCAGGACGCCATCCTGGCCGCCGTGGCCGACCACACGCGCGGCCAGGCGCAGTCCGACGACATCACGCTGGTGGTCATCCGGCGCCAGGAGTAGCCGTCGCGATCGCGGGTGGCCAGGCGGCCCGCGATGGCGTATCGTTGGCGGCCCGCACAATCAGTCCGGTCCAACCCGGGAGTCGGTCATGCCGCAGTGGTTGCACGAGTTCCTGCCGGTCCTCATCCTGCTCGCCGTCGTCGGCTTCGTGTTCTGGCGCCTGCCGTCGATCGACGTCGGCCACGACAAGCGCTACCTGCGCCGCCGGGTCATGAACTGGCTCCCGCTGGGCCTGACCTACGCCTTCCTCTACATGGGGCGCTACAACCTGAAGGTCAGCCAGTACGCCTTCGAGGAGATGGCCGGCCCCGGCGGCGGCCCGCTGATGGGCAACGAGGGCTTCAGCCTGATCTTCATGGTCGGCACGATCATCTACGGCATCTCGTTCATCATCAACGGCCCGTTGACCGACCGCCTGGGCGGCCGCGTCGCGATGCTGATCGGCACCGCCGGCGCCACCGTCATCAATCTCCTGATGGGCCTGGCGTCGCTGTCGCTGGTCGAGCGCGGCCCCCTGTCCGGCACGCTCGCGCTGCACTTCCTGCCGATCTTCTCGGTGCTCTACGCCGCCAACATGTACTTCCAGAGCTTCGGCGCCGTGGCCATCGTGAAGGTCAACGCGCCCTGGTTCCACGTGCGGGAGCGCGGCGTGTTCGGCGCGATCTTCGGCATCCTCATCGCCCTGGGCATCTACTTCGCCTTCGACATCGGCGACATGATCCTGGGCGGCATGGGCCTGTCTTGGGTCTTCCTGATGCCGGCGCTGCTGTTGGGCATCTTCTGGGTCATCGACTGGGTGCTGGTCCGCGACTCGCCGGCGCAGGCCGGCCTGGTGGACTTCAACACCGGCGACGCGACGAGCGGCGACGAAGGGCCGCGCATGGGCGCCGTCGCCGTGTTCAAGAAGATGCTGACCAACCCGATCATCATGACGATCTCGGTCGTCGAATTCTGCAGCGGCTTCCTGCGCCAGGCGATCATGCAGTGGTACGGCTCCTTCGCCAAGCAGACCGACGCCGCGCTGGGCCTCAAATCCAGCTTCGTGAACGAGAACTGGGGCCTGCTGCTGTGCATCGCCGGCATCCTGGGCGGCGTCTTCGCGGGCTTCATCAGCGATCACCTCTTCCAGTCGCGGCGCGGCCCGGTTGCGGGCTTCCTCTACGCGGTGATGCTGGCGGGCGCCGTGCTGCTGACGTTCACCTACACGACGCCGATCGTCGGCTGGCTCGTGGTGGTCATGTCGATGGCTGTCATCGGCGTGCACGGCATGCTGTCGGGCACCGCGAGCATGGATTTCGGCGGGGCCAAGAACGCCGGCATCGCCGTGGGCATCATCGACGGCTTCGTCTACCTCGGCACGGGGACGATGTCGCTGCTCTACGCGTGGATCCTGCCCAAGGTGGAATTGGACGCCGCCGGCAAGCTGACCGGACCGGCCACCGACCCGGCGAACTGGCAGGCCTGGCCGATCTCGATGATTCCCGTGGCGCTGCTGGGCCTGGTGCTGGCCGCGCGGCTGTGGAACGCCAAGCCGAAACCGAAGACCGCCGGGCACTAGAAGACCGCCGGGCAACAGCCGACCGCCGGCGACAGGAACCCGGGATCAGGGAGGAATGCCGGTTGGCGAAGTTCCCGAACCTCATGGCGGCCGCGAGCCTCGCGGCCGCCGTGCTCGGAGGCCCGACCCGGGCCGCCGCGCAGGAGCCGGCGCCGTTCCTCGTCGTCGACGGCGACACGCTGTGGCTGGCGGCGCCGCTGGAAATCGTCGGCTCGCGCGTGCCGGCGGCGTTGCCCGGCGTGGTGCGGCCGGTGCGCGTGGTGGACCAGGAGGACCTGGCGCGCGCGCCGGCGCGGTCGGTGGCCGAGGCGCTGCAGGCCGTCCCCGGCGTCATCGTCGGCCAGAGGCAGCAGCACGGCGTGCAGGGCGACCTGACGGTGCGCGGCTCGACGTTCGACCAGGTGCTGGTCCTGATCGACGGCTTCGCCGCCGGCGACCCGCAGACCGGCCACCACCTGCTGGACCTGCCGCTGGCGCTGGCGGACGTCGAGCGGCTGGAGGTGCTGCCGGGCCACGGCTCGGCGCTGTACGGCGCCGGCGCCTTCGGGGGCACGCTGAACGTGGCCACGCGCGCGCCCGGCGGCCGCACCGGCGGCGAGGCCGCCGTGACCGCGGGCGGCGACGGCACCTGGTCGGCGCGCGGCGCGCTGAACCTGGCGCCGGACGGCCCCGCCGGCCGGCGGGCGCGCTTCTCGCTGGAGCGCTTCCGCACCGACGGGCACGACAAGATCGCGCCGGGCGGCGCGCGCGAACCGGCCGGCGCCGACGCCCGCGCGACGACTGCGACCTGGCGCGAGGCCGACCGCTGGGGCGCGTGGGAGGTGGAGTCCTTCGCCGGCTTCGCGGACCGGGCCTTCGGCGCGCGGGACTTCTACGCGCCGTTCCCCTCTTTCGAGGCCACGCGCTCGTTCTTCGCCTGGACGCGGGCGCGCGGCCGCGCCGCGCCGTGGCTGACGCTGGAGCCGCGGCTGTCGGCGCGCACGCACCGCGACCGCTTCTGGCTGCGGCGGCACGACCCGGCCTCCTACGAGAACAACCACCTGACCCGGCGCTTCGCGGCCGAACTGCGAGGCCTGGCCGACCTGGGCTGCCTGCACAGCCTGGCTGTGGGCGTCGAGGCGGGCTACGAGGACATCGACAGCCGCGGCGTGCGCGGCGGCGCGCCGGCCGCCGCGCTCGGCTTCCACGTCCGGCGGCAGGCGGCCCTCAGCCTTGAGGTCGACCGCCACGGCGAGCGGCTGCGCTGGCAGTCCGGCCTGAGACTGGACGGCCGCGAGGGGCGGGCGGCGCGCGGCTCCGGCAGCGTCGCCGCATCCTGGACCACCACGGGCGGATTCGTGGCGCGCGCCGGCGCCGGGACGGCGTTCCGCGTGCCGACGTTCACCGACCTCTACTACGCCGACCCGGCGAACCTCGGCAATCCCGACCTGCGACCGGAGCGCGGCTGGTCGTGGGAAGCGGGCCTCTGGCGCGAGGGCGAGCGCTGGCGGGCCGGCGCCGCCTGGTTCGAGCGGCGCGAGCGCGACCGCATCGAGTGGGCGCGGCCCCTGGGCGAGACGGTCTGGCGCGTGCTCAACGTCGCCGAGGCGACCGTGCGCGGCGCCGAGGCGCAGGCGGGCTGGCGGCACCCGCGGGGCCACTCCGCGACCGTGGCCTGGACGTGGCTGGAGACGCGTTCGACGCTGCTGGCCGGCTACGAGGGCAAATACGCGCTGCTGGCGCCGCGCCGCGTGCTGGCGGCGCAGGCGCAGGTCGTGCTGGGGGGGGGCTTGGCGGCCGGGACGGCGGTCCGGTACCTGGCGCATTCCGGCGGCCCGGATCCCTTCCGGCACCAGGCCACGCTCGATCTGCGGGCGGACTGGGAAGATGCCGGCGGCCGCTGGTTCGGCGGCGCGGTGCTGACCAACGCGCTGGACCGCGCGCGCGAGGAGGTGCCCGGCGTCTCGCTGCCGGGACGACTGTTGACCACCAGCGTCGGCAGGCGATTCTGAGCGCGCGCCCCGGGCGCGACCCGGGACGACGGCCACGAGTTGCGGCGGGGCGGCGGCGGCGCCGCCCCGTTCTTATCATGGCGGGCATGCGCCGGCCCCGGGGCCGGCTTCGCCCGCACCCGCAGCCGCCGCCCCGACCCGGTGATCCCGATGGAACGTTGGCAGCCGACGCCCGACGAACTGCTCGACGCCATGGCCGGGGCCCCCGACGGCATGTGCGTGACCGACCTCTCCGGCCGCATCGTGTTCGCCAACGCCGCCTTCGCGGCGTGCTGCGGCGTCGAGGCGCCGGCGCTCCACGGGCGCCTGCTGGCGACGCTGCTGGTCGCCGGTCCCGAGTCCGGTCTCGACGACATCCTGCGCCGCGTCCCTGAACTGGGCTCGGCAGCCGGGGAAGCGACGCTGGTCGGCCGTGAAGGCCGGCCGCGCCGGGTCGGCGTCACTGCCCGCCTGTGCGGGCGCGGCGACCGCCGCGTCGTGATTCACCTCCTGCGCGACATCACGCTCCAGAAGCGCACCGAGGACGAACTGCGCGATTCGCGCCAGCAGCTGCAGTCGCTGGTGGCGCAGGCGCCGACCGCCATCATCGGCTGGGACACGCAGTTCCGCGTCACGGAGTGGAATCACGCCGCGGCCCGCGTGTTCGGCTGGGAGAAGCACGAAGCGCTCGGCCGCCACGCGCGCTTCATCGTCCCGGCCGACGCCCGCGACCAGGTCGATGCGGTCTGGGACGCGCTGCTGGAGGGCGGCGGCGGCCGGCGCTCGACGAACGACAACCAGCGCCGCGACGGCCGCCTGATCCGCTGCGAATGGTACAACGTGCCGCTGCACGACGATGCCGGGCGCGTGACCGGCGTGATGTCGCTGGTCGAGGACGTCACCGAGAAACAGCGCCTGCAGCGCGATCGCGAGATCCTCTCGCGAGCCATCGACCAGTCCGACGACGCCTTCGTCATGACCGACCGCCAGGGAACCATCCTCTACGTCAACCAGGCCTTCGAGCGGATGACCGGCTACGCCCTGCGCGACGTGATCGGGCGCAACCCGCGCCTGCTGCAGAGCGGCCTGCACGACAGGGCTTTCTTCGAGGCGATGTGGACGACGATCCTGGCGGGGCGCCCTTGGCGCGGCGACTTGATCAACCGGCGCAAGGACGGGACGCTCTACACCGAGAACATGAACATCACCGCCGTGTTCGACGCCGGCGGCAACATCACGAACTTCGTGGCGGCCAAGCGGGACGTGACGCGACTGCGCGAGATGGACGAGCGCTCGCGGCAGAGCCAGAAGATGGAGGCCATCGGGCGCCTGGCCGGCGGCATCGCCCACGACTTCAACAACATGCTCAACGTCATCATCGGCTACGCCGAGATGGCCGCCGAGGCCCTCCCGGAAGACCACCCGGTCGCGGCCGACATCCGGGAGATCGAACGCGCCGCGCAGCGCTCGGCCGACCTCACCCGGCAGCTGCTCACCTTCTCGCGCAAGCAGGTCATCGAGCCGCGGCCGGTGTGTCTCAACGAACGCGTGGCCGAATTGGCGAAGACGCTCGGACGGCTGATCGGCGAGCACATCGCGCTGGAGTTCCATCCGCAGCCGGATCTCTGGCGCGTGATGATCGACCCGGCGCAGGTCGACCAGATCCTGGCCAACCTGGCGGCCAACGCGCGCGACGCGATGCCGCGCGGCGGGCACCTGGTCATCAGCACCGGCAACGTCACCGCCGACGCCGCCTTCTGCGAGGAGCACCTCGGGGTGGAGCCCGGCGATTACGTGCTGCTCAGCGTGAGCGACGACGGCGTGGGCATGGACGAGCAGACGAGCCGCAACGTCTTCGAGCCCTTCTACACGACGAAAGGGGCCGGCAAGGGCACGGGCCTGGGCCTGGCCACGGTCAAGGGCATCGTCGATCAGAACGGCGGCCATATCGGGCTCGAGAGCGCGCCCGGCCGCGGCACGGTCTTCCGCATCCTTCTGCCGCGGACGCGGCTGGCGGTGACGCCGCCGGCCGCGGGCGAACTCGCGCCGGCCGTGTCCGGCGGCGGAACCGTGCTGCTGGTCGAGGACGACGACCACCTGCGCGAGCTGACCGGCGCCATCCTGGCCAGGCTGGGCTTCACCGTGCTGGCGGCGGCCACGCCGCTGGCGGCGCTGCAGGTCTTCCAGACGAACCCCGGCGCCATCCGGCTGCTGGTGACGGACATCGTGATGCCGGGGATGAACGGGCGCGAACTGCACGAGTGCCTGGACGGGATCCGGCCCGGCCTGCGGGCGGTCTTCATGTCGGGCTATGCCGAGCAGGGCGTGATCGATCCCGGGCAGCTCCGTCCGGGACTGGCCTTCCTGCCCAAGCCGTTTCACCGGAGCGACCTGGAGCGGGCCCTGAGGCAGGCGCTGGGCGCGGTGGTCGCGGGAACACCCGAGTCCGGCGGCGGCGACTGAGGCAGACCGGCTGCAGGGCGCGGAGCGCGGGGGCCGGCGGCGCGTCGTCAGCCGAAGATGCGCGCGTGCTGCCAGCGGCCCGAAGCGAACCGTCGCCACAGGACCAGCCCCTGCAGCAGGTAGCAGATGCCCGCGCCCAGCCACGCCGCCACCACGTCGCCCTGCCGCGCCACGACCAGGTACCAGGTCAGCGGGATGAACAGCCCCCACATGAGGATGACGGTGACGATCATCGCGTAGCGCGTGTCGCCGGCGCCCTGGAGGATGCCGCTGCTGAGCATGCGCACGCCGTCGAAGTACTGGAACGCCGCCGCGGCCAGGACCAGCGGCGGTCCCAGCGCCAGCACCTGGGGGTCGGCGCTGAAGACGCCGAAGACCTTCTCGCGCAGCAACACCATGGCCAGGGCCAGCAGCAGCGAATAGTACGTCCCCAGCTTGTACACCTGCCGCCCGTAGTGCGCCGCGCGATCGGGCCGGCCGGCCCCGAGCGAGTTGCCGACCAGCACCCCGGCGGCCATGGTCAGGCCCCACAGCGGCATGAACGAGAACGACAGCAGTTGGATCGTGATCTGGCTGGCGGCCAGCTGAACCGCGCCGGCGGTGCCGACGAACACCGAGAACATCGCGAAGCCGCCCATGTCCACGAAATTCTCGCCGGCGGCCGGGCTGCCCACGCGCACCAGCCGCGACAGGGCCCGGCGGTCCGGCCGGCGCGGCCGGTGGATGCGGTACCGCGCGCGCAGCCGCGGCGCCAGCGCGAAGCCGACCAGGCCCAGGGCGTTGACCGCGGTGCCGATGCTGGTGGCGACGGCGGCGCCCTGGACGCCGAGCGGCGGCATCGCCAGCCAGGTGGCGTCGCCGACGCGGATTCCCCCCCAGCCGAAGATGAGCCACACGTCCAGCACCACGTTCACCACGTTGCCGGCGATGCCGCACCACATGGGCACCCTGACGTCCCGGCGGCCGACGAAGAAGGCGGTCACGGCGAACGAGACCTGGGTCGCCACGGCGCTGAGGCTCCGCCAGCGGATGTAGGTGTAGGTCAGTTCCTGGACCTCGGCCGGATTGCGCGTCCAGGGCAGGACCAGGTAGCTGTACCAGCCGGCGATCGTCAGCAGCGCGCCGGTGAACAGCGCGATGTACAGCCCCTGCCACGCGAAGTGCCCCACGCGGTCGTCGTCGCCGGCGCCGTGAGCCTGCGCGACGAAGGTGCCGCTGATGCGGCTGAGGTTGTTGAACAGCGAATACCCGCACCAGGTGATCATCCCGCCCAGGCCGGCGGCCGCCAGCGAAGCCGAGTCGACGCGCCCGAGCAGCGCCGTGTCGACCGTCCACATCAGCGTCTGCGAGAGCATGGTCAGGATGTTCGGCAGCGCCAGGATCATGATCTCGCGCCCATCGTGGACGCGCGCCAGCGACGCCGCGGTGCGGCGCGCGACGGCGGGAATGTCCGGCTGTCCGTTCACGGGAATCCTCGGCGGGGGCTTGCCAACGACGCCGGCTAATCTAAGATGGGGCGCGCGCCCGTCCAAGCCACGATGCCGCGCCACCGCCGGCGCGCCGACCGGAGACCGCCATGCCCGACCCGCTGCCCCGCGCCCGGGGCCCGCTGCAAGGAACGCTCGACGTGCCCGGCGACAAGTCGATCTCGCACCGCGCAGTCCTGCTGGCCCTGCTGGCGGACGGGCCGTGCCGGGCCGCGGGCTGGCTGGACTGCGCCGACACGCGCAGCAGCCTGGCGGCCGCGGTGGCGCTGGGGGCGACCGCATCCCTGACGGACGGCGTGCTCACGCTGACGCCACCCGCCGCGCCGCCGCGCCGCGATCTCCGCCTGGACTGCGGCAACAGCGGCACCACGGCCCGGCTGCTGCTGGGCCTGCTGGCGGGCTGGCTTCCGCCCGGCGCCGCCGCGGTGACCCTTGACGGCGACGCCTCGTTGCGGACGCGCCCGATGGCGCGCGTCGTCGAGCCGCTGCGCCGCATGGGCGCCGACCTGGCCTGGGCCGGCGCCGAGGGCCGCCTGCCGGTGACCGTGCGCGGGGCGCCCCTGCGCGGCTGCGCGCACGACTTGGCGGTGGCCTCGGCGCAGGTGAAGTCGGCGCTGCTGCTGGCGGGTCTGGGCGCCGACGGGACGACGATCGTGCGCGGCGCCGCAGGCTCGCGGGACCACACCGAGCGGCTGCTGTCCGGCCTGGGCGCCGGACGGCGGGCTGCCTGCGGCTCGCCTGCCGTGACGGGGCCCCGCGGCCTGCCGGCCTTCGCGCTGGCCGTGCCGGGCGATCCCTCCTCGGCGGCCTTCTTCCAGGCCGCCGCCGCCGTCGTGCCGGGCTCCGACGTGACCGTGCGCGGACAGTCGCTCAACGACACGCGCACGGGAGCGCTGGCCGTGCTCGCGCGCGCGGGGGCGCGCGTCGAGCGCAGCGCCGACGCCGGCGAAGGAGAGGCGCCGCACGGTGCCGCCGCCGCCGGCGAGCCCGCCGGAACTGTCCGCGTGCGCGCCGGCACCCTGTCCGCGTTCGCGATCGGCGCGAGCGAGGTGCCCGCGCTCGTCGACGAGATTCCCGCCCTGGCGGTGGTCGCCACGCAGTGCGCCGGACGCAGCGTGATCAGCGGCGCGGGCGAGCTGCGCGTGAAGGAGTCCGACCGCCTGGCGCTGCTGGCGCGCAACCTGCGGCGCCTCGGCGCCGCGGTGCAGGAGCAGGAGGACGGGCTGGTCATCGACGGGCCGCGCGCGCTGCGCGGCGGCGCGAGCGGCGCGCCGCTGGTGCTGGAGACCGCGGGCGACCACCGCCTCGCGATGGCGATGACGGTCGCCTCTTTGTTCACCGAAGGCGAAACCGCACTTGATGACAGCGCCTGCGTGGCTGTATCATTCCCGGGATTCTTCGGAGTGATGGAGCGCCTGCTCGAGGCGGGCGCACGGCCGCGGCCCTGAAGGCCGTCCGTTCGACGGTGGAAGGTTCGCCTTCGGGCGCGACCTTGTCAGGACCACCAGAGGGACGGGCGGCCTCCGGGGCCGCAGCGTTGACTGACGCGGCGCGCCCCTGCCGCCGCGAGGGCACGGACGCGAGGGCACAGACGCCAGGCACGGACGCGAGGCACGGACGCGAGGCACGGACGCGAGGACACGGACGGATGGTGACCGCATGAACGCGCGCCCCGATTTCCCCGACTACCTGTCCGAGATGAAGTGGCGCGGCTTCTTCGAGCAGTGCACGGACGAAGCCGCGCTGGCCGCGCTGCTGGCCGCCGGGCCGGTGACGGGCTACGCCGGCTTCGATCCCACCGCGGACAGCCTGCACATCGGCAGCCTGGTCCCCATCATGGGACTGGTGCATCTGCAGCGGCACGGCCACCGGCCCATCGCCGTGGTGGGCGGAGGCACCGCGATGGTGGGCGATCCCAGCGGCAGGACCGAGCTGCGGCAGATGCTGACGGTCGCGGACATCGAGCGCCACCTGGCCGGCATCCGCGCCCAGCTGGGCCGCTTCCTGCGCCTGGGCGACGGCCCCGGCGACGGCCTCATGGTCAACAACGCCGACTGGCTGCTCGACAAGACCTACATCGACTTCCTGCGCGACGTGGGCCGCCACTTCAGCGTCAACCAGATGCTGGCGCGCGACTCGGTGAAGAGCCGCATGGAGACCGGACTGAGCTTCCTCGAGTTCAACTACATGATCCTGCAGGCCTACGACTTCCTGGTGCTCAACCGCGAGCACGGCTGCCGGCTGCAGGTCGGCGGCAGCGACCAGTGGGGCAACATCTGCTCGGGCATCGATCTCTGCCGGCGCGTGGACCGGGCCGAGGTCTTCGGCCTGACCTACCCTTTGATCATGACGGCCGCCGGCGAGAAGATGGGCAAGACCGCCGCCGGCGCCGTCTGGCTCGACGCCGACCGCACCAGTCCCTACGAGTTCTTCCAGTACTGGGTGAACGTCGACGACCGCGACGTCGGCCGCTTCCTGCGCCTGTACACGCTGCTGCCGCCCGGCCGCATCGAGGAGCTGGAGGCGCTGCAGGGCGCGGACATCCGCCGGGCCAAGCAGGATCTGGCGCTGGCGGTCACCACGCTGGTGCACGGCGAGGCGGCGGCGCAGGCGGCGGCCGACGCGGCCCGCGCGGCCTTCGGGGGCGACGGCGACGCGGCGGCCATCCCGTCCAGCGCGCTCGCGGCGGCCGGATTGGCGGCGGGCGGGCTGGCCCTGATCGACGCGCTGGTCTCGGCCGGCCTGGTCGAGAGCAAGGGAGAGGCTCGCCGGCTCGTCCGGCAGGGCGGCGTCCGCGTCAACGGCCAGACCGTCGCCGACGAGCAGCGGCGCCTGGTCGCTGCCGACGTCCAGGACGGGCGTATCGCCCTGCAACTGGGCAAGAAGCGCCACCATCACCTGCGCGTGGAGGGCTGACCGCCCGCCGCCGGGCGCCTCCCGTTGCGCCGTGGCCGTCCGGGAACGATCATGCCCGCGTCGGGTTGACAGTTGTTTGCCGCGGACCGGCCCCGGAGCCGGCCCGTTTGCGTGACCATCGCCGAACCGGAGAGGATCCCCAGATGCACCGACCCCACCTGCCCGCGGCCGGACGCCGCGGCGCCGCGATGACCCTGGCCACCGTCGCTCTGACCGGGCTGGTCGCCTGCGCGGCCGGACGCTCCCCCGAGGCCGCGCCGGCCGATCCGGCGGCGGCCTACACCGCGGCGCGCGAGGAGGCGGCCGGACGCCTCGAGGCGCTGCAGGCGTACGACCTGGCAGGCACGATCCGGATCGAGAACGTGCCGGTCGGCGGCGGGGAGCCGATGACCGGCGACCTCTCGTTCGCGGCCGCCGCGCGCTGGCCGGACCGCCTGACGGTGTCGCAGACGGAGAACGAGCGCATCCTCGACCTGGGCACCGGGCCGGACGCCTCCTGGTTCCACTACGCGCCCATGCGGGCGGCCTACCGCGGCGCTCCCGTGGCGCTGGTGCGCGACCTCGAGGCGGCCGTGCGCATGGAACTGGAGGAGCGGAGCCTCTTCAATTTCTACGCCGGCCTGAGCCAGTTGCTGCTGCCGGCCGACCGCGCGCCGGTCGAGGCGCCGGTCACCGAGAAGGTCGACGTGGGCGGGCGCCAGATCGAGTGTCGCGTCTTCAGCCTGCCGGCGCTGGCGCCCGATCCGCAGAACCCGGGCGGCACGCCGGGCGCCGGCCGCTTCTGGCTGGATCCGAAGACCGGGATCTGCGTGAAGGTCGTCGCCTCGAACACGATCAACGGGCGCGGCGGCCCGGTGACGCAGAACGTCACCATCGCGCTGACGAAGCTGGAAGCGGGCGACGGCCCCGGCGACGACCGCTTCGCCTGGACGGCGCCCGAGGGCGTGCGCGTGGCCTCGACGCTCGAGCAGTTGGCGAACCCCGAGTCCATGGTGGGGCAGCAGGCGCCCGACGCGGTGCTGACCGACCTGGACGGCAAGACCTTCAACCTGTCGGACCTGCGCGGCAAGGTCGTCTTCCTCGACCTGTGGGCCACGTGGTGCGGACCCTGCCGCATCGAGATGCCGCACCTCGAGAAGCTGCACAAGGAGCTGGGCGAGCAGGTCGCGTTCGTCGCGGCCAGCAGCGAGGCGCAGCCGGTTATCGAGTCGTTCCTGCAGAAGAACCCCTACACGATGCGGATCGTACGCATCAGCGAGGCGGACGCGCAGGGCAGGTTCAAGGCGACCAGCATCCCCACGGGCTTCGTGATCGACAAGGATGGGACTATACGTGCCCACTTGGTCGGGGCGCAGAACGAGGAGCAGCTGCGCCGCGCATTGGCAAAGGCTGGCATCTGACCGCTCGGTTGTGCCGTGGAAATTGTGTCCGTCCGCGCCGTCCGCAGGCGCGGACGGCTCTTCCCGCCCTCTCACGCTGCGTACTTCAACTCATGCGCCCGCTGCCGGGCCAGCACCCGCGTCCGCAACCGCCGCCAGTAGTAGTCCTCCCACCGCTGCGGCAACGCCGTCCGCGTCACGAAC
>CAYNPY010000063.1:0-21451 GCA_964399195.1 uncultured Fibrobacteraceae bacterium | reverse complement strand
GGCCAGGACGGCCGCCTGCGCGGCCAGCCGGCGCTGGGCGGCCGCGCGCTCGCCGGCGGGGATCGTGTCGTCGCCGGCCATGAACGCCGCCGCCGCGCTAAGCAGCGCGTCGCAGCGCGGGCAGGCGGCCGCCGCGCGCCGGCGCTCGTCGGCGGCCGGCAGGTCCAGCAGTCCGACCAGTTCGTTCGGCTCGAGGCACCGGTGACTCACAACTCCCCCTTCGGCCCGGGGTCGGGATCCGCGGCGCCCGGCGCTCCGTCCCGGCGCGCGCGGGCGGCCCGCAACTTCCGGCGCGCCGTCTGCAGCAGACCGCGCGCGCCGCTTGCCGTGTCGAGCCCCAGCACGCGGGTGATCTCGTCCACGGGCATCTTCTCGCCGCAGCGCAGCCAGACCGCGCGCTGCTCCAGCGGATCGAGGTGTTCGCGCACCAGCGCCAGCAGCGCCGCGCGCTCCTGCTCGTCCTCGTAGACCGTCGCCGGATCCGGGCGCGGGTCCGGCAGCTCTTCCAGCAGCATCTCGCCGTCGCCCGCCGGCGGCCGCGACCGCGCGGCGCGCAGGCAGGCGTGGTGCGTGACCACGAACAGCCAGCCCCCGAACGGCGCCTTGCCCTCCCAGGTGGCGAGCGAGCGCCAGGCCGACAGCAGGACGTCCTGCGCCAGATCCAAGGCCTGCTCCGGGTCGCGGCGGTAGCGCCGGCACCAGGCGTAGACGCGCCCGTGGTAGCGGCCGAACAGCTCGCCGGCCGCCGCCTCGGCCAGGTTCCCGCCGCCGCGGATCGCGGCCACCAGTTCCGCGTCGCCCGCCCGCGCCAGTGCGGCCGTGTCACTCATGGAAGAGCCTCGCCGGTTCCGGAAATCACAGACGATCTGCGACGGCGCGCCGCCAGCGCCAACGCCCCCGCCACCACCGCACCACCCAGCAGCGCCGCGCCGGCCACGGCCGCGGGCCGGGCTGCGCGGCGCTCCACCGGGGCGACCAGGGCGGCGGCGCCGACGACCACGAACGCGGCCCAGTGGCGCGGGGCCGCCGTCGCCGGGCGCGAGGCCAGGTCGCGCCGCGCCGCGGCCAAGGCCGCGGCGACCGGCGCGCCGGCGGAAAGTTCGCGGTAGAACACGGCCATCAACCGCGCGGCCACTTCGTCGTCGACATCCCACAGCGAGGCGACCACGGCCCTGCAGCCGGCAGCCAGGAAGGCGCCGCTGAGTCCGAGCACCCCTTCGCCGGTGAGCGCCTGCCCGCCGGCCGACGAGCAGCCCGACAGCACGGCCAGCGGCACGGCCAGGGGCCGCGCCGCGATCCCGGCGCTGGTCAGCCACTGCGCCTGGCCGTCGGGCCCGGTGCCGACGCGGATGCGCGAGTTCCACGGCCGCTGGTCGAAGGCCTCCGAATGCGCGGCCACGTGCAGGACCGCCGCCCCGGCGGCGGCCGCCGACAAGTCGCCCTCGCCGGCGACGGCCGCCGACCGCAGTTGAATCACGGGCCGGTAGTCACGTTCCAGACGGCGCGCCTCGCGCGCGGCGCCGGGCAGGCGCTCGGCCGCGGAGGCCCGGCCGTCGGCCAGCAGCGCGATGCCGCGCGCCCCGACGCCGGCGGCCGCGCGCACCCGCAGCAGCACGCCGGCCGACGGCACGCGCGTCACGACGCGGGCGGCCGGCGGAGCCCCCGCGGGATCCTGCGGCAGGGGCAGCATCTCGAAGGGCACGCGGTTGAGAAAGCCGTCCGCGGCGACCAGCACGCCGGCGGCGGCGGCCAGGTCCCCGGCGCACGGGCCCAGCAGGTCGGCGGCCAGCCGGCGCGCCGCAGCGTCAGGAGCCGCCGCGGCGGCGCCGGCCGGCGTCGGCGCCGCAAGCAGGTCCAGGAACAGCGAGACCCGGTCGCGCAGCGCGGCCGCGGGCGGCAGCGCGAAGGCGCGGCACCCGTCCCGCGAGACCGCGAACACCCAGGACCGGTCCGCGCCCAGGTAGTAGTCGAGCAGGATCTCGCCCGGGCGCAGCGCGTCCTTCTGCACGGCGGCCAGCGTGGCCGGGACCAGCGACACGGCGGCGTCCGGCGAGAACGCGTCCGGCCCGAGCCTCCGTTCGAGCAGCGTGCGCGCCTTGTAGCCCTGAAGCAGGTCGAAGACCTCGCCCGCCGTGGCCGCGTCGGCGTCCGGCGCCTGCAGGAGCAGCCGGGCGAGCTCCAGGTGGATGGTCGTGCCCAGGGTGCCGCGCCGCTCCCGCCACTGCGGATCGCGCGGCACCGCGCGCACGGACTCCCACAGCGCGCGGGCTTCGCGCAACAGTGCCTCCGCCCGCTGCGCATGGTCGCCCGCCGCCGGGGCCAGGTCGCGCTCGCAGGCGGCCATCTCGACCAGGGAAGCCAGTTCGTCCGTGCGGAAACCGCCGGCGCGGAACTGTTCGCGCGCGGCCGCGGCGGCGGCCATGGCAGCCGCCGGCCGCCCCGTCGCGCGCCGGGCCTGCGCCTGCGCCAGCCGCAGGCGCGCGGCCAGGTAGTCCTCGCCGCCGGCCGGCCAGGCCGCCGCCAGGCTGTCGGCCAGCGCGCCCGCGCGGACGGCCTCGCCGGCGGCCAGCAGCGAAGCCACGAAGTCGAGCGCCGCCTCCGGGCCTTCGCGGCCGGCGTCGGCGCCCAGGTCCAGGATCCCGTGCCACAGTCCGCGCGCGGCGGCCTGCCGGCCGTGCGCCTGTTCCAGCAGCGCCAGCTGCCCGAGCACCTGCGCCTCCTGCTCGCGATAGCCGCCTTCGCGGCAGCGCGCGAGCATCGCCTCCAGTCCGGCGCGCGCCTCGTCGAAGCTGCCGAGCGCCATGCGCGCGAGGGCCAGATTCACGGTCGGCGTGATGAACGCGACCGGGTCGGTGCCGCCGCGCTTGCGCTCCAGCGCTCGCTCCCAGTAGCGGACCGCCAGGCCCGGATCGCCGGCCTGGTACTCGTAGCTGCCCAGGTTGTTCAGTGCGTAGCCGACCACGCGCGCATTGCCCTGGCGCTCCCCCTCCCGCAGGATCCGCTCGTAGAGGCCGCGCATCTGCGCGTAGCGACCCTCCGCGCCCAGCGCCCGCGCCAGCCCCACCTGCGCGTCCAGCGCGATGGCCGTCTCGCCGACGCCCAGGAAGAGCTCCACCGAGCGTTCGTAGTCCGCGCGCGCCGCCACCGCCTCGCCGCGGCCCAGCGCCTGGTAGGCCAGTCCCATCAGCGCGTAGGCCTCCTCGCGCCGGTCGCCGGCGGCGCGGGCGTCGTCGCGCAGCGCCGCGTAGACGGCGATCGCCTCCGCCGACCGTCCCTGGCCCAGCAGCGAGAAGCCCAGCCAGCGCCTGGCCAGCCGGCCGGGGCCGTCGGCCGCGAACGACTCGGCCAGGGCGATGGCGCGCCGCGCGGAGCGCTCGGCCTCGCGCAGCCGGCCGGTCAGCGCTTCGCCGCCGGCTTCGTGGAGGCGGGCCCGCAGTTCCAGGCGCTCGTCCCGCGCGGCGAGCGCCGCCGCCAGGACCGGGCGCACGAGCGCCAGCGCCGAGTCCGGCGCCCCGGCCCGCAAGTGCCGGTCCGCATCCGCGAACAGCGAGTCCAACCCGGCGGCCCCGGGCAGGCGAAACTCCGCCGCGGCGGATGGCATCGCCGCCGGCTCGTCCGCGGCGGGCGCCGACCCCGCCGGCCGCGCGGTCGCCAGCGCCAGGCCGATGATGACGGCTCCGATGCGCCTCGCCGCCGGGCGCGCCGGACGAATCTCGCGCTCCCGGCTCATCGCCGCCCCCGGAGCGGACCCCGCCCGGCGACCGCGTCGCCGGGCCGTCGCCGCAGCGACAGCAGCGCCCCTACCGCGAGGATCGCCGCGATGACGCCCAGCGACAGCAGCGCCGGCACGTGCACCCACTCGGCGGCCAGCATCTTCAGCCCCACGAACGCGAGCACCAGCGCCAGGCTCGGCTTCAGGTAGCGCAGGCGGTCCAGGACGCCGGTCAGCGCGAAGAAGAGGGCGCGCAGGCCCAGGATCGCGAAGATGTTCGAGGTGAAGACCAGGAACGGGTCGCGCGTGACCGCGATCACGGCGGGGATCGAGTCGACCGCGAAGACGACGTCGCTGGTCTCGACCACCAGCAGCAGCGGCACCAGCGGCGTCGCCAGCAGCCGTCCGTTCTCGCGCACCAGGAAGGCCTGTCCGCGGTACCCGTCGGTCGACGGCAGCAGCCGGCGCGACCACCGCAGCACCGGGTTGCGCTCCACGTGCGGCTCGTCGGCGTCGCGGCGCAGGAAGCGCGCGGCGGTCACCAGCAGGATCGCGCCGAAGACGATCGTCACCCAGGAGAAGCTCCGGATCAGGGCCACGCCGGCGGCGATCATCGCCCCGCGCAGCGCCATGGCGCCGAGGATGCCCCAGAACAGCACGCGGTGCTGCAGCTCGGAGGGCAGCCGGAAATAGCGGAAGATCATGGCGATGACGAAGATGTTGTCGAGGCTCAGCGACTTCTCGACGATGTAGCCGGTCAGGTACTGGACGGCCGCCTGGCCGCCCGTCAGGGGATCGCCGACCGACACGCCGACGCCCAGCAGGCGCCGGTCGTACAGCAGCCAGACCACGGCGGTGAACGCCAGCCCCAGCCCGATCCACAGCGCCGACCAGCGCAGCGCCTCGGGCACGCCGACGACGTGCCCGCGGCGGTGGAAGACGCCCAGGTCGAGCGCAAGCAGCGCGACGATCAGGGCCAGGAAGAGGGTCCAGACGATCACGCCGCCACACCGCCGGGGTCGGGGCTACGGGACTACATCGGCGAGAAGCCCTGGTCCGCCCAGTAGGCGTCCTGGTAGATCTTCTCCAGCTCGAGCAACTGCGCCAGGTGGCCGTCCTCCCACTCCACCAGCCAGGTGAAGAGCTGCTTGAGGTCGGCGTCGTCGGTGCGCGCGGCGTGCTCCTTGTAGTAGGCGATGGCCTTGTTCTCCAGGTCGCAGCCGATGCTGATCACCGCCATCTCGAAGCTGCCCTTGCGCACGGCCTTGCGGAAGTCGTCGGTGATCACGGTGCTCGAGCCGTGGTCGACCTCCGCCGGGTTCAGGCCGGCCAGGTTCAGCTTGCCGTCGGCCAGCAGGTGCTTGTACTGCGTGGTGAGGATGCGCACGTGGTCGTCCTCGTCGCGCGCCAGCATCTCGAACATGGCCCGCGCCGCCGGATCGGCGGCCTGCTCCGCCGCGTGGCTGTAGAGCTGCTGCCCCTTGACCTCGACCATCACGGCGTCCTTGACGGCCTTGAGCAGGGCTTCCTTCCTCTGGTTCTCGTTCATCCCGTTCCTCCCGTTGCCGCGGCCGGCGCGGCCGGCGCGTGTCGTCTCCACCCGTCCTAGAAATCGATGATGTTCAGCTTGAAGTACTTCTTCGGGTTGCGCCGCAGGTCGTCCAGCAGGCGCTGCACCGAGGTCAACGTCGAGTCCGTGCGCGTGTAGAGCGCCGGGTCGTTCAGCAGCATCGCAGCCGTGCCGCCGCCCTCGTCCAGCTTCGCCAGCAGCGAGTTCATCCGCGCCGTCGTCGTGCCCAGCCCCTCCAGCAGCGAGTCGGCCGCCGCCGCGGCGTCCGCCGTGCCGGCCAAGGCGGCGTCCAGCTGGCCGGAGTCCATCAGCTTCCGCAGCGCCGTCGTCGAGGCCCGCAGGTCGTCGAGGATCACCGTCACGTCCTGGTGGTTCTGCTCGACCATGCGGTCGACCTTCGACAGGGTCACGTTGGCCTGCGCCAGCGTCTCGACGACCTGCCCATCCTTGCGGATCTCCTCGAGCAGCGCCGTGACCTGGCTCGTCAGCACGCGCATCTCGCTCAGGGCGGCGCCGGCCGCGTCGGTCACCGCGGCGATCGTCCCGGCGGCGCGCCCCGTAAAGATGTGGCCCTCCTGCACGGGGTTGCCGGTGCCCGGATCGATCTCGATCACGACCTCGCCGACGATGCCCTTCTCGCCGAGGGTCACCGTGGCATCGTCGCGGAGCGTCGCCGTGTCCTCCAGCCGCAGCTCGACGCGCACGGCCTGCGGCAGGATCTGCATCCCCGAGACCTCGCCCATGCGGATGCCCCGCACCTGCACCTTGTCGCCCACTCGCAGTCCCTCGACCTGCGAGAAATCGGCCTGGTACAGGCGCGAGCCCTTGCGCAGGTCGATGTTCTTCAGCCACATCATGCCCCAGACCAGCACCACCAGGGCGATGATGGTCACCAGGCCGACCTGGACCTCGTTCAGTCTGCCTCGCATCGGCGTCTCCCCGGCCGGCGGCGACGCGCGCCGCGGCCCCGTTGCGGTCAGAACGCCCCCAGCGGTCCCTGGGAGCGGCCCTCGATGAACTGCCTCACCATCGGGTGCGTCGTCGTGCGCACCTCGTCCACGGTCCCGGTGAACACGATGCGCCCCCGGCTGAGCATCGCCATGCGGTCGGCGATCTTGAAGGCGCTCGGCATGTCGTGCGTGACGACGATGCTGGTGACCCCCAGCTCCTGCTGCAACTGG
The DNA here is from genome assembly GCA_964399195.1 of uncultured Fibrobacteraceae bacterium. GTDB lineage: Bacteria > Krumholzibacteriota > Krumholzibacteriia > LZORAL124-64-63 > LZORAL124-64-63 > CAINDZ01. Next base: position 14,988 of record CAYNPY010000063.1, on the reverse strand, counting down.
ATGATCAGGTCGTTGATCGCGTCGGACGTGATCGGGTCCAGGCCCGTCGTCGGCTCGTCGTACAGGATGTACTGGGGCTGCATGACGATGGCCCGGGCCAGGCCGGCGCGCTTCTTCATGCCGCCGGACAGCTCGCTGGGCAGCTTGTCCTCGGCGCCCACCAGGCCGACCTGCCGCAGGCACTCGCAGGCCCGCTCGCGGATGCGCGCCGCCGGCCAGTCGGTGTGCTCCTCCAGCATCAGCCCGATGTTCTTGCAGATCGTCATCGAGTCGAACAGCGCCGCGCCCTGGAACAGGAACCCGAACCGCTTGCGCAGCTCCATCAGCGGCCCGTGCTCCAGCGCCGAGACCTCCTGCCCCTCCACCCAGATGCGACCGGCATCCGGCTCCAGCAGCCGGACGATGTGCTTCAGCAGGACGGACTTGCCCTCGCCGCTGCGGCCGATGACGACCAGCGTCTCGCCCTTGTTGATCAGCAGGTCCGTGTTGTCCAGGACCTTCTTGGGCCCGAAGGCCTTGCTGACCCCCTCCACCACGATGCCGGCGAACGCCGCGGGGTCCGGGGCGCGCTGGTCGGGCGGGGGCGGGATGTCCCAGGTCTGCTGCATGCTCACGTCTTCTCGAACACGATCTGGAACAGCACGATGGCCAGCAGGTAGTCGCCCACCAGCACGCTCAGGCAACTGCCCACCACCGCGGTCATCGTCGCGCGGCCCACGCCCTCGGCGCCGCCTTTCGTGTTGAACCCGAAGTAGATCCCGCTCATGGCGATGATGCCGCCGAAGAAGAACGACTTGATCAGGCCGCCCAGCAGGTCCGAGTGCTTGTAGAACATCTGCAGGCCCTCGATGAAGACGCCGCTGGAGACGTCCAGCGTCAGCACCGAGGCCACGTAGCCGCCCAGGACGGCGATCGCGTCGCAGAAGATGGTCACCACCGGGATCATGAGCACCGAGGCCCAGAACCGCGGCATCGCCAGGTACCTGACCGGGTCGATGGCCATGATGTTCATCGCGTCGAGCTGCTCGGTCACCTTCATGGTGCCCAGCTCGGCCGCGTAGTTCGCGCACAGGCGGCTGCCCACCACCAGCGCCATCAGCACCGGCCCCAGCTCGATGAAGACGGACTTGGAGATCACCGTGCCCAGGAACTTCATGGGCACGTAGGCCTGCATCTGGTAGACGGCCTGGACGGCGGTCACCGCGCCGACGAAGACGGAGGTCACGATCACCAGCGGCAGCGAGCCGACCGCGATCACCTGCATCTGCTCGACGATCTCGCGCCGCATGCGCCAGGCGCGCGGCGTCTGCAGGATGATGGCGCGCAGCAGCAGCAGGCCGCGGCCCGCTCCGCTCAGGCCGTCGATGACGGTCCGGCCGACAAAGGCGAGAATGGCGTTCATGGTCGGGCCAATATAGGAGCAGCGCCGGGGGAAGTCTACAGGCGGCGCCCCAGGGTGCGACGCGCGCCCTCAGGCCCCGTCCGCGAGCAGGTGGCCGAGCATCCCCCGCAGCGACTGGCGCGTGAAATCCCGCTCCCGTTCGCGGATATCAGCGTCCAGGACCGCGCCGCGGGCGAACCGGGGATCCCGCCGGCGCGCCCGCGCGGCGATGTCGTCGAGCAGTTCGTCCGGGGCGTCTGGGGCGTCAGGGGCGTCCTGGGCGTAGGCGGCGGCCCCGGGCCAGGCGTCCAGCCCTTCCCGGCAGGCCGCGAGCCAGAGGTCGAGCTGGTCGCGCGCCTCCGCCAGCAGGCGGCGCCCGTCGCCGGCGAACCAGCCGTGGTGGGCAAAGCGCAACCGCAGGGGCGGCGGGTCCAGGGCCAGCAGCCTCTCCAGCGAAGCCCGGGCCACCTCCGGCCGGAACCGCGGCGGCGTGGCCGGCCGCAGGTAGTAATCCGTCGTCAGGGGTCCGCGCCCGAGCGTCGAGAAGGTGCCGGCCGCCTCGCCCAGGAACAGGTCGTCGCCATCGCGGAAGGCCACGTGGTGCGGGGCGTGCCCGGGAGTCGGGATCATGTCGATCCCCAGCCGCGCGGCCTCGTCGTCCGCCGCCAGCGCCCCGGGCGGCACCGGCCGCGGCTCGCCGTACACCTCGGCCTTGCGGCCCAGCACCTGCTTGGAACCGGCCCACAGCCGCGCCGGGTCCACCAGGTGGCGCCGGCCGTCCGGGTGGCAGACCACGCGCGCGCCGGGGAAGGCGTCCAGCAGCGCCGCCGTGGCGCCGCCGTGGTCCAGGTGCACGTGGGTCAGCAGCACCAGGTCCAGGCGGCGCAGGCCCAGCTCGCGCAGCCGGTCGACCAGGAAGTCGCTGCTGCGCGGCGGCCCGGGGTCCACCACGTAGGTCACCGGCCCGTCCAGCCGCGCCCAGCACGAGATGAAGCGCCGCTGGCCCGGCAGGGGCTGGTCCAGGTCGATGAGGTGCAGGCCGTCCGCTTCCACGCCGCCGGTCCTACCGCGCCAGGTCCGAGAAGCGCGTGAATTCCTTGTGGAAGTGCAGGTCGAACTGCCCGGTCGGCCCGTTGCGCTGCTTGCCGATGATGATCGTCGCCAGGTTGTGCAGCGACTCGTCCTCCGGCTTGTAGACCTCCTCGCGGAAGATGAACAGCACCACGTCGGCGTCCTGCTCGATGGCGCCGGACTCGCGCAGGTCGCTCAGCATCGGCTTGTGGTCGCTGCGCGCCTCGACCCCGCGCGACAGCTGGCTCAGCGCGATCACCGGCACGCCCAGGTCCTTGGCCAGGCCCTTCAGGTTGCGGCTGATCTGCGAGATCTCCTGCTGGCGATTCTCGATCTTGCCGCTGCCGGTCATCAGCTGCAGGTAGTCGATCACGATGAGGCCCAGCCCGTGCTGCTGCTTCAACCGGCGGGCCTTGGCCTTCATCTCGAGCACCGAGATGCCGCTGTTGTCGTCGATGAAGATCGGCGCGCGAGAAAGCTGCTCGCAGGCCTGCGTCAGGCGCGGCCAGTCCTCGGCGCGCAGCTTGCCGCGCCGCAGGTTGTGCAGGTTGAACGAGCCGCTGCTGCCCAGCATGCGCAGCACCAGCTGCTCGCGCGACATCTCCAGCGAGAAGACGCCCACCGGCTGCCGCTCGTGCACAGCGACGTTGTAGGCCAAGTTCAGCGCCAGCGACGTCTTGCCCATCGAGGGGCGCGCCGCCAGGACGATCAGGTCGCCCTTCTGCAGGCCGCCCGTCCGGCGGTCCATCTCGCGGAAGCCGGTCCGCAGGCCGGTCACGTCGTCGCCGCTCTGGAACGCCTCCTCGATCGCCTTGAACGCGCCCGGCACGATGGACTCGACCGCCGCGAAGCCGCCGCTGCGCGCCTGCTCGCTGACCTCGAAGATGCGGCCGGCGGCGCGGTCCAGGATGATCGCCGCCTCGTCGCTGCCGTCGTAGGCCTCGCTGGCGATGGTCCCCGAGACCGAGATCAGCCTCCTGAGCACCGCTTTCTCGCGCACGATGCCGGCGTGGTGCACGACGTTCGCCGCCGTGCCCATCATGCCGGCCAGGTCGATCAGGAAGTCCATGCCGCCGACCAGTTCCAGCAGGCTGCGGCCGGCCAGCGCCTTGAGCTGCGCCTTGTCCAGGAACTGCTCGGCCGACTTCTCCAGCAGGTCGGCGATCGTGATCGGGTCCACCGCCTGGTCGTTCTCGTACAGGCGGCACATCGCGCGGAAGATGAGCTGGTGCTCCAGGCGGTAGAAGTCGGCGTGGTCGATGCGCTCGCGCGCCAGGCCGACCGCCTCCTTGTCCACCAGCGCGGCGCCCAGGACGGCCTGCTCCGCCTCCTCGCTGAACGGGGGGCGGCGGTTCTCCGGCAGGCGGTCGTAGCCGTAGGACGAACGCGGGGCCGGCGCCGGCAGGTCGGCGCGCTCGGGCTTCATTTCCATCGCGGGGCACCCTTGGGACACGGGGAAGCGTGGCTGTCCGCGCCATCATAGCACCGGGCCGGCGCGGCGGACAAAAGCGGCGATGCGCGCCGCCCCGATTCCCCGGGGACAGCCTGCGGAAAGACCGGTGGACAGCCCCGTCCCGGCGGTGGACAACCGGGGGATGGCCGCGCTTTCGGATTGGCCGGATCGCCTTTGGGCGCCGATAATCGCCCTTGGAAGCCCGCACCGCCGCCGCCCGGGCCGCGCCGAGGTTATCCACAACCCTGGGGACAACCCCGCCGCCGGAGGCCGCCGCCATGTGCATTGACCAACCCCGGACGCCCGGCCTGCGGGCCATCCTGGACGCGGCCCGGCCGCCCCGGCCCTGGCGCGACGGCGCCCAGCTGCCCTGGTCCGATCCCGCGTTCAGCCACCGGATGCTGGATGTGCACCTGGATCCCGGCACCCACATGGCGACGCGCGCCCCGCACGTGGTCCGGGCCCACGTCGACTGGCTGCTGGGGCAACTGGCGGCCCGCGCCGGCACGCCCGGGCCGTGGCGCGTGCTGGACGTGGGCTGCGGACCGGGGCTCTACCTGCACGAACTGGCGGCGCGCGGCCACGGCGGCTGCGGCTTCGACGTCGCGCCCGAGCCCCTGGGCTGGGCCCGCGAGCATGCCGAGACGAACCATCTGGACCTGCGCTTCCTCGCCGCCGACCTCACCGCGCTGCCGGACGATTTCGCCGCCCGCAGCGGCGCGCCGTTCGACGCGGTCACGTTCTGGTTCGGCGAGTTCCACTCCTTCGGTCCCGCGCAGGCCCGCGCGTTCCTGCCGCGCCTGACCGGGCTGCTGCGCCCGGGCGGCCTGTTCGTGCTGGAGTACCAGCCCTGGGACCTGTTCGTGCGCGAGGACACGGCCACCTGGTCGGCCGTGGACGCATCGCCCTTCCACGGGCGCCCCCACCTGTGGCTGGAGGAGTTCGCCTGGGACGAGGCCGCGCGCGCCGAGATCCATGTGCACTGGATCGTGGATGCCGACACCGCCGAGGTCCGCCGCTACGCGCAGTGCCACCAGGCCTGGCCGGACGACGAACTGGTGAGCGAACTGGCCGCCGCCGATCTGGTCGAGTTGGAGAACCACGAACCCATCACCGGCGTCGACGAGCAGTTCGAGTTCCCGGTGCTGGTCGGCCGGCGCGCCTGAGCGCGCCGCCGAGCGGAGCAAGGTGCGGCATGAAGGAAGCGCTGAAGTCCCTGGCGGGACGCCTGCCCGAAGATCTGCTCGAGCGCGTGCTCGCCTACGCGATGCTGCGCCGCTCGTTCGCCGGCCTGAGCGCGGCCCCCGTGCTGCCCTCGCGCGAGGCGCTCTGGGAGCAGGCGGTGCGGCTGGCGGGCGGCCCGGACCGTCCGGTGGCCTTCGTCGAGTTCGGGGTGCACGAGGGCGCTTCGCTGCGCTGGTTCGCGGCGCGGCTCGCGCACCCGGACACGCGCCTGTGGGGGCTGGACACGTTCACCGGCCTGCCCGAGGCGTGGGGCGCCATGCCCGCCGGCACCTTCGACACGCAGGGCCGCCCGCCGCAGCTGGACGACGCGCGCGTGCGCTGCCTGCCCGGCCTGTTCCAGGCCACGGCGCCGCGGCTGCTGGACGAACTGGCCGCCTGCGCGCACCTGCCGCTGCTGGTGCACTACGACGCCGACCTCTACGCCTCGACGCTGTTCGCCCTGGCGCTGATCGACCGGCTGGGCCGTCCGTACACGGCGATCCTGGACGAGTTCACCGGCCACGAGACGCGCGCCCTGCGCAACTACCGCCAGGGCTGGCGGGCCGACGTCGCCTTCCACGGCCGCGTGCTGTGGCGCGGCCGCTGGCCGCAGCAGGTGCTCTGCACGGTGACGCCGGCGGCGGCGCCGCTCACGGACGCCGCCGCCACCGGAACCAACGGTCGTCCAACCTAGCGCCCCGGCACCAGCCCCAGCAGGAACGCGTACGCCAGCGCCGTCTCCTCCAGCGCGCGGAACCGCCCCGAGCGGCCGCCGTGGCCGGCGTCCAGGTTGGTGCGCAGCAGCAGCGGGTTGGTGTCGGTCTTGAGCGCGCGCAGCCTGGCCACCCACTTGGCCGGCTCCCAGTACTGCACCTGGCTGTCGTGCAGCCCGGTCGTCACCAGGAGCGCCGGGTAGTCCTTCGCTTCCACCTGATCATAGGGCGAGTAGGACAGCATGTAATCGTAGTAGACCTTGTCGTTCGGGTTGCCCCACTCGTCGTATTCGCCGGTGGTCAGCGGGATGGAGTCGTCGAGCATCGTGGTCACGACGTCGACGAAGGGCACGTGGGCGACCAGGCCGCGCCACAGCCCGGGCTCCAGGTTCATGACCGCCCCCATCAGCAGTCCGCCGGCCGAGCCGCCCATCGCGAACAGGCGGTCGCGGGAGGTGTAGCGGCGCTCGACGAGCGCCTGGCCGCAGTCGATGAAGTCGGTGAAGGTGTTCCGCTTCTTCAGGAGCTTGCCGTCCTCGTACCACGAGCGCCCCAGTTCCTGCCCGCCCCGCACGTGCGCGATGGCGTAGACGAAGCCGCGATCGAGCAGCGACAGGGCGTTGCCGTTGAAGCGCGCGCTCTGGCTGTAGCCGTACGAGCCGTAGCCGTACAGCAGCAGCGGCGCCGAGCCGTCCAGCGGCGTTGTGACGCGGCGCACCAGCGAGACCGGCACCAGAGCGCCGTCGCGGGCGGGCACGCGCAGGTACTCCGCGACGTAGTTGGCCGGGTCGAACCCGCCCAGCACGTCCTGCCGCTTGAGCAGTTCCTGCGTCCGCGCCCTCATGTCGAAGGCATAGACGGTCGGCGGCGTGGTCGGCGAGGTGTAGCGGTAGCGCAGCACGTCGCTGTCCAGCTCCGGGTTCACGTCCGGCGACACGGCCCAGGTCGGGTCGGCGAACGGGATCTCGTGCGCCGGCCCGCCACCCTGCGGCAGCACGCGCAGGCGGGTCAGCCCGTCGCGGCGCTCGGCCACCACCAGCCAGTCGGTGAAGGCCTCGAAGCCCTCCAGCAGCACCTCGGAGCGATGGGGCACGACATCGCGCCAGTTAGCGAGGCCGGTGCGGTCCAGCGGACATTCCACGAGCCGGAAATTCGGCGCCTCGAGGTTGGTCCGCACCAGGAAGCGGTCGCCCTGGTGCTCGACGGAGTACTCCAGGCCCCGCTGCCGCGGCTGGAAGACCCGGAAGGCGCCGGTCGGGTCGTCGGCCTCCAGCACGCGCACCTCGTCGCTGAGCGTCTGCGAGCTGGCGATGATCAGGTAGCGGTCCGACTTCGTGCGCGACACCGAGCAGGTGAAGGTGACGTCGTCCTCCTGGTGCACCAGGACGTCGGCGGCCACCGGCGTGCCCAGCACGTGCCGCCAGACCTGCCACGAGCGCAGCGTCTGCGGATCTTGCCTCGTGTAGAACAGCGTGCGGTTGTCCAGCGCCCAAGCCGCCTCGCCGGTGACGTCGGGGATCGCGTCCGCCAGCAGTTCGCCGGTTGCCAGGTCCTTCATGCGCAGCGTGTAGAAGCGGCGCCCGACGGTGTCGACCGCGAAGGCAGCCAGGCGCGCGTTCGGGCTGACCTCCACGCCGGACAGCGAGAAGTAGGAAGCCCCGGCCGCCATGGCGTTGCCATCGAACATCACTTCCTCAGGCGCGTCCGGCCGGTCCGCGCGCCGGCACCACAGCGGATACTCGCCGCCCTCGACGAAGCGCTGCCAGTACCAGTAACCGTCGAGCCGGTACGGCGCGGTGGAATCGTCCGGGCGGATGCGGCCCTGCATCTCCGCCAGCAGTTCCTGGCGCATCGATGCCGAGCCGGCCAGCACGGCCTCGGTGTAGGCGTTCTCCGCCTCCAGGTAGGCGATCACCTCGGGGTTCTCGCGCTCGCGCAGCCAGTAGTAGTCGTCGGTGCGCGTGTGGCCGTGCATCGTCAGTTCGTGCGGGCGACGCGCGGCCACGGGCGGCGCCTGCGCCAGGGCCGACGCGGCCGCGGTGATGGCGGACAGCAGCAGGAAGAGAGCAACCGTCAGGCGCCTCAGCATGGCGATCCCTTTCCAAAGGCGCGGAGACCCGGCTCCGCGGGTTTGCAGCGGGGGCATTCGGGCGTATGTTCGGAGCATGGACGACCGGAAGCAAGAACCGACCGCGGGCGCGCCCGTCCCTCCGGGCGACGCGCCGGCCGACGACGAAACCGGACGGATCGAGCAGGAGATCCGCCGGCGGCAGGTCTGGGACCTGGCCGGCGCCGTGGCCCGAGCCGGCGCGGGCAACCTGCGCGGCGCCTCGCCGGTGCCGGCGGACCGGCAGCTGGTGCTGGACGCCGCCGCCATCCTGGCCACGCGCCTGCCCGACCCCGAAGGGGCGCTCACGCGCGTGCTGCTGGACGGCCTGGCCGACGACCCCGCGCTGCTGGCTGCCTGGCGCGGCCGGCCGGCCTCCGCGCTGGCGGCGTTGCTGGACCGGACGCTGGCCGGTCCCACGACCCTGGCGGAGTTCGTGCGCCTGGTCGACGCGCGCTGGGGCCGCGATAACGACGAACGGCCGCGCTTCGAGACCGGCGGCCGCCCGCCGGCGGCGGACGATCCCTACACGCTGGCGGGGGTCAAGGAGCGGCTCGAGGCGCTCAGGCAGGAACTGGCGGGCAGGTGACCCAGTCCCGCTCCCAGAGACAGACGACGTCGCGCGCTATACTTCGCCGGATTAGAAAAAGCAGGCGGCACCATTGGCGGTTGCTCCGGATCGCCGATGTGCTTGAGAATCCGCTTGACCTGCGGCCGACACAGCACGAGCGCGAAGATGCGCATCGGCTCACCGCACTTCCGACATCTGAGCGGGAGGCGTTCGTAGATCCGCACCAGCGACAGCTCCGCGCTCGGCGCCAGCACGCCGCAGTAGAGGTGCTTGTGCAGGCGGGGTGGGGTCACCAGCTGCGCCAGCAGGTCCAGCAGCTCGAGCCGAGTCTGCAACGGTTCGGTGCGGCCGTCGGACGCCGAGCGCCGCAGGCTGTAGACCAGGGTCTGCTCATTGAGGCGGCCCAAGCGCTCCTGGCTGAACGACGGCCTGGCGCAGTAGTGCACCAGCCGATCGAGGCCTTCCTGGTCTCAGCCAAGAGTCGTCATCGAGGTGGCCGTGGCGGTGCAGCCAGCGCAGGCCGCGCTGGCGTATCTTCGTTTGAACAGCTGCAAATGAAGGCGTCCACCTCGGGCAGAGCCGCGTGTAGTGGGGAGGTGCGGTACCACTGGGTCGAGACGGTGCCGCTGGACCAATACCGATGCGGCCACGCCTTCGACCATCTGAGCGGGGCATTTCGGGGGGCTTGTCGGGTGACGGTGAATTTCGTTTGATGACACCGATCAAATGAAGCGCCCTCACAGACTTCCGCCGGCTGGGACCCGGCACCACTTTTGCGGAACCGGCGGAGTCACTCGAACCCTCGCGCAACATCGAGGTGCCGACGTTTCACTGAGCCCCGCAGGTGCATCTCTCGAAGCGACCGCAGGTCACAGCGCGCCCAACTCGTCGGCTGCGCTTGATGCATTGGAGCCCACGCGAACAAATCATGCGTGATAAGTCCCGCAGTGGTCACGGCGCGCTCCGCGCGGCAAGAAAATTTCCGAAAGTTCGAATTTGCGTGCCTCAAATCGCGGGCTGAGTGGCCTTCTTAGTATGAGCGGGCGGGTGCGCTGTTGTCTCGGACCACTGATCTCGCGTCGAGATGCGCGAACCACGGAAGTGGCGCAAGTGCCAATTGGAGGATGCGTTCGAGAGGACTTTGAAGTGGCGCTCGCCCCGTGACAGCCGCGTGCCGCATAAGGACGCATTACGCATCGGAGGCAAGTCGGCCGCGTTTGCCTCCGGCTGGCGCTTCGCGGACCAATATCCGCTCACGGCCGATTGGCGCGGACGCCGCCGTGCAACCGCGACAGTCGCTGTGGCCCCAGCGGAAACGTGTACTTTGGGCCACGCGACATAATGGCATTCATGGAGTCCGTATTTGGCGGGCCGCCGCAAAATCGCGAGTCCGGGGGCGGACCGGCTCTCGCCGCCCTTCGAATCCACAGTTGTTAACAAGGAAGGCACGCATGAACAGAACTCTACTCATCACATCGGCCATGGCCGCTTTGCTCGGATACTGCGGCTTGTGCGGAACTACGCTCGCCGCATCCCTGCCGTTCTCAAGCCAACCGGACTATATGCAGGGGAGCCTGAGCCTGGAGCTGGATGGCAGCGAGCAGGCAGAGCCATCACGTCTGATCCTGATTCATATTGCGTTCCCGGATCAGCCGCCGGAGGTCGGATACCCGTCAATTGCTGCGGTAGACTCGATGTCGCACGGCCTTGCGAACTCACTGAACAACCAGTCGGATGGACGTATGAACCTCGTACCCGACAAGATCGTACGGGCAGAATCTGGAGATATCTGGTGGATGGCGGACTACCCCATGGCCACTTACAGGTCCGATTCGACCGTTGCCGCTATTCCAGGTGGTCCGAGATATACGGCTCACTATGTTTCAGAAGCCAACGTTGACCACCTCGGAGAACTCCAAGCGGAGATTCTGTGGAAGATCTTCAACGAGTACAGCGGCCTGGGCCTTCCCAATCCGTTCGTCAGCGCGAGCCTGTTTGCATTCCTGTACGGCGGCGACGTATTGACTCTCCCGTCCGATCCGATCGTGGGAGGCTACGGCCGCAACTCTGTTCGCTACTCGACTTTCCCGTTTCTGGATGACGAAATCAGCCTCGATTACCGGGCGTCTCTTGTCTACGCTGCCCCGAGCACGTTGCCCGGATGTCAGATGGAAGCGAGCAGGGAAGCTGGTAATGGCCGTGGCTACTGGAATGACAAGTGGGTCTTGTCGCACGAGATGGGCCACTACGTACTAAGCTTCCAAGGTCACCTGCCGTATCAGAGTTGCCCAGAGAATCCGCCGACGAGTGAAGATTGGCATCTCAGCGTCGATGATTACAAGTTCGGCGTATACGGGCAGATGCGGCGCACTGTGATTGCGGACAAGGGAATGCTACCGTTTCATGTCGTCATGTTGGAGCGCAAGGGATGGCTTGACGCAACAACAATTAATTCGAACCAGCGCAATGTCGTGTTGGGAGATGTGCGGCTCACGCGCAGTATGCTGAGGATTCCGATCCCCGGAGTGGAAGAGCAGGAATTTCTTCTCACCTACCATGGCGGCAACGGCATGGACGCCAATCTGGGCAGGGACGGGCAGCCGATCTACCCGTCACGTGGGCTCTCGATCTGGCACATGGCAGGCCCCCATTGGACGACGAGTGTGTGGGACTTGGAGTCCGCATGGGGCCGATATGATGATCCCGACACTACTGCGAGCGGCGCTAGTGTTTGGCAGATTGAGAACGCCGTGACCGGATTCGACAATCTGGATGTGTACATGGATTTGTGTGGGGCCGATCACGGGACTTTCGACTACGATGCAGCCTACCGGTACACGGACAACTATCCCGGGAGCAGCAAGGACTTCTTCGGCGCCATGAGCGGAAAGCTGGAGTTTTCATTTCGCTCGAACCCCAGCACGTTTGGACAGACCGACGCGACCTCGCGGCGGGCACCGCAAGACGTTGCAAATCCATTCGTCATTCGGATCATTGAGGAGCACGATGACTATGCCGTTCTGGACATTCTGCGTACCCCCAGTGAGCGGATACTATTGCCGGCGGCCGGATCAGTCTTGCAGCGCGGGAAGCCTTGCGAAATCGTCTGGACCACTGAGTTTGCCGGCGACATGCCTGGTGCAATTGGCACTGTGGACATCTTCTATAGTGCGGGTCCGCTGGTGCCAGATCTTGAGATCGCCACAAACGTCCTGGCGAGCACCGGCAACTATACATGGACGCCAGGCGTCCGCGCAGAACTCGGCACCACGGGCAAGATCAAGCTGATCTGTTATTACCGCAACTACGCGACAGACGTCGGGCGGAGTGAGTCCGACGGCCATCTTACGATGGTCGATGTCCCCGAGGCCAAGTTCACTGACGTGTCCAACCAAACGGGGCTGGTGCCTCCTGGTGTTCCCTACAGCGCGGCGCCCGGTGACTTCCAGGCCGATGAGAAGAACGATCTCTTGATCACCGCCACGGGCGGTGATGTGTCCATGGGGCGCGTTACACTCATCCATTCGTCAGGTGCTCCGCTGTTCGGCAACAGCACCGTGAGCAATGTCGTTGACGGCCGCGGGGTTGCCGTCGCCGACTACGACAACGACGGTGATCAGGACTTCTTCCTGGCCCACGAGACGACTCCGAAGCTCTACCGCAACCAGGACGGCACATTCTTCGATGTCACAGGGACGCTGTCGAGTCTGGCCGCGCCGTCAACGGCCGCCTGCTGGGGCGACTACGATCGTGACGGCTGGCTTGACCTCTACGTCGTGCGCAGCAGCAAGGGCTACACCGAGCCACCGGATTATCTGAACATCGCCGGCCAAGGTCACCGCCTGTTCCGCAATCTCGGAGCCACTGGCGGCGGATTCGCTGATGTCACGGCGGCGGCCGGGATTAGCGGCCTGGCGGTCACTGGTTCGGTGTCCGCCTCGTGGGGCGACATTGAGAATGACGGGGACTTGGATCTGATCGTGGTTAATCTGCAGGAGCCGCCGACCGGACCGGGAGGGATCGGCAACTACCTATTCGTCAACCAGGGGGATGGCACGTTCGTCGAGGAGTTCCTGGACCGGTTCCCCGGCGAGTTCTATTACTGTACGGCCGCGCAGTGGGCAGACATGAACAACGACGGGTTTCTCGACCTGGCGATCGCCTGTGCCCAGGCCGGCTCGGCCATCTATTTGAATGATGGCACGGGACATTTCCCGGCTGAAGACAGGGTTTGGTTCGACGTTTCCGGCAACGGTTACAGCGGAGTCCAAGTCTTCGACCATGACCTGGACGGCTGGAACGATGTGCTTTGGATCTCCAGGAGCACGAACGAGCCGTCGCAGTTCTTCTCCGGGGTGCCCACCGCAACGGGCGTTGGGTTTCTGAACAACACCGCCAATGTGGGCCTGTCGGCATCATCGCAAGCAATGGGGGCCGTTGCTGCGGACTACACGCGTGATGGCGACCTGGATCTGTTCGTCGGGCGGCCGTCCTCAAGCGGCCAGTACTTCTACAAGACCGATTCGAAAACCGGGGCTAATTCGCTTGGCCGCAGCTACGTCAAGGTGCGCCTGGATTCGCCCCTGAAGGCCAACAACCGGCAGGGAATCGGCGCGGCCGTGACCGTCACCGCCGGAGATCTCGTGCAGACGCGAGTTGTCGACGGTGGCAGCGGTCGTGGCGGCCAGCAGGATCGGGATCTGATCTTCGGTCTAGGCGACTACTCGGGTCCTGTGACCGCCACCGTGAAGTGGCCGCGCGGACACATGCAGTCGAGCATCCCGTTGTTCGTCAGCGGGCCCGCCACGGCTGATTCCATCAACACGATCGTCGACGAGACCATGGTGATCAGCAACCTGAACGCGACGTCGTACGTCGTGCCTGGCACCACGCTGTTCGACTGGGTCTTCTCCTGGGACACCAACGCGGCCTGCGACACCAGCCTGGACGTGCTCACGATCGACCAGGCCGGCATCCAGAACCCCTGCTGGCCGGGCTGGACCGTCCTGACGCCGTCCACCCCCGGCGTGGTGTACTCCTACGGGCCCAAGCCCGGCGGCGGCTACCTGCACCAGTTCACGATCTACGGGCAGGAATGCAATCTGAACTGCAGCTTCCGCTACTCGGCCTTCAGCGCCATGGGAGCCAACCAGGCCACTAGCGCCACCAAGACCAAGCAGGTCAAGTTCTGCCCGTCCGGGTTCTAGAGCCAAGGAGGATGGACATGTTGAGAATACACACTCTGATTCCCGCGACTCTGCTGCTGGTTCCGCTGCTGGCGATGGCCGAGCCGACGGCCGACCTGAGCGCTGTGGAGGTACTGGGCTCGGTCGGCCTGGCCCAGGCCCAGGAGAACAGCTGCATCGCGGTCTGGGTGCCGGTTGCTGACGATATGGCAATTGGCGGCATGAAATGGTACAATAACGACGGGCTGACGGCGTTCCCGGAGATCCTGGTGCAGAGCGGCACGGCCGACTATCCGGTGGCCCTGCCGGATGCCGCGACCGTGGCCGCGAATGTGATCGGGCCATCCGGCGCCTGGGGTGAAGTGACGTTCAGCAGCACGGTCGGCAGCACGAGCGGCGGCCTGTATGTGATCTTCCGGGTCCCGGCCGGTTCGCAGGCCCAGGCCGATGGTGCGGGCGGCGGGCCGGCCCTGGGCTACACCGTCGCGGCGGAGGGCTATCCGGGTTGGATGAGCTCGGACGGCGAGGACTGGTCGCCGGTGCATCCGGACTACGGGTTCGCGGTGCGGCCGATCCTGGTCGAAGGCGATTCGGCGATGATGTTCAAGTCGGGCCGTGCCGCAGGCGGGATGAAGGATCCGGCGACGGGAGAACATTCGCCCCGCGCGGCGCTGCCGACCGTGACGGTGCTAAGGCCGGCCATGCCGAACCCGTTCAATCCGCAGACAACGCTGAGCTTCTCCCTGAAGGAAGACGCGGTGGTGGAACTGGCCGTGTTCAGCTTGCGCGGAGAGCGGGTCTGCCAACTGGTGTCCGAGAGCAGGTCTGCCGGTGAGCATTCGGTGATCTGGAACGGCCGGGACCAGAGCGGCGCGGCGCTTCCGAGCGGCGTGTACCTGGCGCGGTTCTCAGCGGGTGGCGTGGTCATGACGCAGCGGCTGGTGCTGGTGCAGTAGCCAAAGGTGGGACCGGGGGCGGCTTCGGCCGCCCCTGCCAACAAAGGCCAGGTTGGACATGCGGATCAAGCTCATCATCCCGGCCCTGATGATCGTGACGTCCTTCGCCGCCGTGGATGCGTCTGCCCGCACCTGGCGCGTGGAGTTGAATGGATCGGGAGACTTCGCGGACATCCAACCGGCCGTGGATGCTTCCTCCGCCGGGGACACGATTCTGATTGGACCCGGTAGATTCGCCACGTTTCATCCTTGCGTGGCGCCAGCGTGGACCGAGCCGACAATCGTCTGGGTGACCAAGGACAACCTGTCCTTTCTTGGCTCGGGGC
>CAYNPY010000062.1:10679-22136 GCA_964399195.1 uncultured Fibrobacteraceae bacterium | reverse complement strand
TCGCAGGCGGCCAGCGCCCGGTCGGCCCGCGCGCGCAGTTCGGCCAGGTTGGGCGCCGGGGCCGCCGGGTCCGGCGCGGCGCCGGGAGCGGCGGGGCCGGTCGGCAGCGCGCGCAGCGCCGCCAGGTTGATCAGGACGTTGTACCAGGCGCCCTCGGCGCCGGCCATGAGGGTGAGCCCGGCCACGCCGGCGTCGCTCAGGCTGTTCGTGTTGCCCCTCTCGGCCACCTCGGCCGCCAGGGCCAGCGCTTCGGGCGCGCGCTCGAGCACCGACAGCGGCACCAGCGTGGCCCTGAGCGTGGCGGCGGCGATGGCGGCGTCCCGCGCCGCGGCCTCGGCCGGCGTGCCCTTGGGCAGGGCGAAGGCGGCCATGACGGCATTGAAGGCGTCCGTGTCGTCGTCGATGGCGGCCAGGAACGCGTCCTTGAGCGCCTGCGCCTCTTCGGCCAGGTCCTTCATGCGGTCCCAGGCGGCTTCGTACTTCTTCTTGCCGACGGTCAGGTTGGCGACCATGGCGCTGAGGGCCGAGCCCTGGGCGGCGCACAGCGCGGCCACCGAGCCGCCGCCCGGCGCGGGCGAGTCGGTCGACAGTTCGTCGACGAAGGCGCGGTTGGTCATCGACACCAAGGGGCCGTCGACCAGGCCGGCCTGGTACTCGATGATCTTCTCGGCCGGGTCGAACGGGCCCAGTTCGCGCAGGCCCAGGCTCTGGATCGCGGTCTCGATCAGGTGGCGGCGCGGCACGCCCGCCGACTGGCCGGCGCGGCGCAGGTAGAAGCGGCCGGCGGCCAGCAGGTCCGCCTCGGGAATCAGCCCCACCAGTTCACTGCCGGTCACGCGGGCGCCGCGGTCCGCCGCGCCGGCCAGGCAGGCCTCGAACGCCTGGTGCGGCTTGGTGACGTCTGTGTTGACCAGGTTGATGGAGATCTGCGCGCGCTCGTAGGCCGGGATGTACCAGCCGACAGCCTTGCAGGCGGGCAGGCGGTAGGGCCCCGGCTCCAGCACGGTCTGGCCCTGGGCGTCCTTGACGATGGCGCCGGCGGCGTCGCGCTTGGCGCGGCCGGCCTCCTTGATGTCGAGGGCCACCTGCGAGGCCAGCGCCTTGTCGCGCGTGTTGAGGTTCACGTTGTAGGCCACGAGGAAGCCGCGCGCGGCCACGTTGGTGGCGCCGGTGCGGGCGGTCCTCTCGTTCCATTCGTTGGGGCCGAAGTCGGGCGCCCACTCCGCGGTGCCCAGCTTGCGCGGCAGCGCCTCGTATTCGCCCTTGCGGACGTCGGCCAGGTTGCGCCGTTCCGGGCGCGTGGCGGCCGACTCGTACAGGTAGACCGGGATGCCCAGCTCGCTCCCGATGCGGCTGCCCACCCGCCGCGCCAACTCGGCGCACTCGGCCATCGTCACGCCGCGGATCGGCACGAACGGGCAGACGTCGGTGGCGCCGTGGCGGGGATGGGCGCCGGTGTGGCGGCTCATGTCGATCAGCTCGGCGGCGCGCTTGACCACGCGGAAGGCGGCCTCGGCCACCGCATCCGGCGGTCCGATGAACGTGATCACGGTGCGGTTGGTGTCGGCGCCGGGGTCGACGTCCAGCAGGCGGGCCCCCTCGACCTCGCCGATCACGGCGGTGACGGCGTCGATGATGCCGCGGTCGCGGCCCTCGCTGATGTTCGGCACACACTCGACCAGCTTCTGCATCGGGCACCTCGTCGGGTCGGATCAAGGCAGCGTGCCCACGGGGGGCGACGGCGGAACGCGCGGCCGGCCGGCTGTGGACGGCCGCCGGACCACGATAACCCGGTCGCCGTGACAATTCCAGCGCCGGCGGCCGGCGATGCAACCTCCCCGCCGGCGGTGCGTCTCATGCCATACAGCCTGCGCGCGGGCCCCCGAGCCCGGTCGAATCCCGTGAAAGGACCGCCATGAAGAAGCCCAGCCGCAAGACCGTTCTGTTGACCGTCGCGGCGGCCGCCGCGCTGGCGGGCGCCGGCGGCCTGTGGTTCTCCGGAAGCCTGCCGGGAGCGCCGGCGCCGGGACGCGGCGCTCTGGCCGCAAGCGACACGACGACCGCCGCGCCGGACGGGAAGTCCAAGCGGGGCAAGGACAAGGAGAGCGAGGTCAAGCCCGTGCCGGTGGAACTGGAACGGGCGGACAGCCGGGGCATCTCGGCGTACTACCGCGCAGCCTCGGTGATCGAGGCCGACCGCCTGGTGGATCTGGTCGCACGGGTCCAGGGCCGGGTCCGCCAGGTGGCGGTCGAAGAAGGCCAGCACGTCCGCGAGGGGCAGGTGCTGGCCGAACTGGACAACGACCGCGAGCGCATCCAGCTGGAGAAGGCGGAGCTGGCCGTGACGGACAAGGCCCGCCTGCTGGAGCGCAGCCGCGGCATGCTGGAGCAGGAACTGGTCAGCCGCCAGGAGTTCGACGACGTCGAATCGGCCTGGCGCCTGGCCGTGGCCGAGCGCGACCTGGCCAGGATCGCGCTGGAGGAGACGCGCCTGCGGGCGCCGTTCGCCGGGCTGGTGACCGAGCGCCGCGTCGTGCCCGGCCAGCAGATCGCCGCCGGCTTCGCCGCCTTCAGCCTGGGCGACTTCGAGCCGCTGCGCGTGCGCGTGCACCTGCCGGAGGACGTGGCGCGCAAGGTGAACGCGGGGCAGCGCGTGCTGGTCAGCCCCGAAGGGCAGGACGCGGCGTCGGCGCCGCGCCAGGTCGAGGGCACGGTCGAGCGGGTCTCGCCGGTGGTCGATCCCGCCACCAGCACCGTGCGCCTGACGCTGCTGCTGGACGGCGCCGGCGCTGACCTGCGCGTGGGCGGCTTCGTCAAGGTGCGCATCACGACCGACCGCCACCACGACGCCCTGGCGATCCCCAAGCTGGCGCTGGTCGAGGAGGGCGCCCTGACCAGCGTGTTCGTCGCCGAGGCGGACACCGTGCGCAAGGTCGAGATCGAGACGGGCCTGCACGACGAGTCGCACGTCGAGGTCCTGGCCGGGCTGGAGGCCGGCGACTTCGTGGTGACGATGGGCCAGGGCGGCCTGCGCACCGGCGCGCCGATCCGCGCCCTCAACGCGCAGGCGGCCGGCTACGCCGGGAAATCGCCCCCGGCGGCCGCCGACCAAACGACGACCAGCCTGGCGAAGGCGGACTAGGCCATGTCGTTCATCCGCCTGGCCGTCACCCGTCCCGTCACGGTCTGGATGCTGTCGCTGGCGGCCGTGGTCTTCGGGCTCACCTCTCTGGGCCGGCTCGACCTGCGCCTGCTGCCGGAGATCCGCTACCCGACCCTGACCCTGCAGACGGATTTCCCGGGCACCGCCCCGGCCGACGTCGAGAACCTGGTCACGCGCCCCCTCGAGGAGGCGGTGGGCGTCGTGCCCGGCCTCAGGCGCGTGCACTCGGTGAGCCAGGCCGGCCTGTCGCAGGTGACGCTCCAGTTCGACTGGGGCACCGACATGGACTACGCGGCGCTGGACGTCCGCGAGAAGGTGGACCTGGTGCGGCTGCCCGAGGACGCGGGCGTGCCGCTGCTGCTCAAGTACGACCCGGGCCAGGACCCCGTGCTGCGGATCGGCCTGTCGGGCAGCAACTCGCTGGTGACGCTGCGGCGGCTGGCCGACGACGTCATCAAGCAGGAGATCGAGGCGCTGCCCGGCGTCGCGGCGGCGCAGGTGGACGGGGGGCTCGAGGAGGAGATCCGCGTCGAGGTGGACGAGGGTCGCCTGGCGGCGCTGGGGCTGGACATCGCGGTGGTGGGACGGGTCGTCGGCGAGGAGAACGTCAACGCGTCGGGGGGGCGCCTGCGCGACCGCAACGCCGAGTACATCGTGCGCACGCTCAGCCGCTTCGAGTCGCTGGGCGACATCGGCCAGGTCACGGTGGCGAACGTGGACGGGCGGGCGATCAGGCTGAGCGAGGTGGCCGCGGTCACCCGCACCCACAAGGAGCGCACCAGCATCACCCACATCGACGGCCGCGAGAGCGTCGAGATCGCCGTCTACCGCGAGGGCGACGCGAACGCGGTGGAGATGGCCCGCGCCGTCCGGGCCCACCTGGAGAAGCTGGGCCGGGAGCTGCCGGCGCCGCTGCGGCTGGAGGTGCTCTTCGACCAGTCCGTCTTCATCGCCGACGCCGTGCGCGAGGTGCGCGACAACGCGATCCTGGGCGGCGTCCTGGCGGTGCTGGTGCTGTTCGTGTTCCTGGGCGACTTCCGCGGGACCTTCATCATCGCGCTGGCGATCCCGGTCTCCATCATCGCCACCTTCATCCTGATGCTCAGCCGCGGCGTGACGCTGAACATCATGTCGCTGGGCGGCCTGGCCCTGGGCGTGGGGATGCTGGTCGACAACTCGATCGTCGTGCTGGAGGCGATCCACCGGCGGCGCGAGCAGGGGCTGGATCCGGACGCGGCCGAGTCGGCCGTGCGGGGCGCGGCCGAGGTGGCCGGCGCGGTGACGGCCTCGACGCTGACCACGCTGGCGGTCTTCGTGCCCATCGTCTTCGTCGTCGTGGGCGTGGCGGGGCAGATCTTCCGCGACCAGGCGCTGACGGTTTCCTTCTCGCTGGCGGTGTCGCTGCTGGTGTCGCTCACCTTCACGCCGATGGCGGCCGGTCGGGCGGGCTGGCGCGGCGTCGGCGCCGGCCCGTGGCTGCCGCCGGGCGGGGTGAGCGGGCGTCGCGTCGCGCGCTGGCTGAAGCTGGCGGGACTGCTGCTGACGCTGGGGCTGCCGAAGTACGCGGCGCGCGGCGCCCGCGCGGCGACGGTCGGGCTCGGGCGCGCGCTGCGCCTGCTGCTGCGGCCGCTGACCGGCGCCTTCGCGCGGGGCTTCCCGCGGGTCGTCGCGGGCTACGACCGGGTTCTCGTCTGGGCGCTGCGGCGCAAGCTGACGGTCGCGACGGCGACGCTGCTGTTCGCGCTGGGCGCCGTGCTGCTGTGGCCGCGTCTGGGCGCGGAGCTGGTGCCGCCACTGGCGCAGGGCGAACTGACGCTGGCCCTGCAGCTGCCCGAGGGCACGCCGTTGTCGCGCACGGCGGCGACCGTGGGGCGGATCGAGGCCGGCCTGCGCGCGCTGCCGGAAGTGGCGCTGGTGGCGGGCGAGATCGGCATCGCCCGCGACGGGCAGGCCAGCCTGGTGCGGCGCAAGGAGAACCGCGCCGAGCTGCAGGTGCGCCTGAGCGGCGGCGGCGCGCAGGCGGAAGGCCGCGCGCTGGAGAGCATGCGCGGCGTCCTGGCCGGCTTCCCGGAGGTGCGCATGCGGGTGCAGCGGCAGTCGCTGCTGAACTTCGGCTCTCCGGTCGAGGTCAACGTCAGCGGCTGGAACCTGGCGGACCTGCAGGCGACGGCCGATGCCGTCGCCGAGCGGCTGCGCGCGGTGCCCGGGCTGCGCGACGTCCGGCAGGGGATGGTCCCCGGCTCGCCGGAGATCCAGGTGAGCTTCGACCGCGACAAGCTGGCCCGGCACGGGCTGACGCTGGGCGAGGTCTCGGAGACGGTCCGCGGCAAGCTGCGCGGCACGGTGGCCACCCGCTACCGCGACCGCGAGCGCCACGTGGACGTGCGCGTGCTCAACGCTCCCGACCAGCGGACCACGCTGGCGGCCGTGGAGGACCTGGTCGTCGCCGAGCGGGACGGCGTGCCGGTGCGCCTGGGCGCCATCGCCGGCTTCCGCACCGAGGTGGGGCCGGCGGAGATCCATCGTCTGGGCGGCAAGCGCGTGGCCATCGTGGGGGCCAACCTGGCCGGGCGGGATCTGGGTTCGGTCACCGGCGACATCGAGGCGGCCCTGGCCGACGTGCCGCTGCCGGCCGGCGTCACCGTCGCCATGGGCGGCCAGAACCAGGAGATGGCGGCCTCCTACCGGTCGCTGCGGCTGGCGGTGCTGCTGGCCGTGTTCCTGGTCTACCTGGTGATGGCGGCGCAGTTCGAGTCGTTCCTCTACCCGCTGATCATCATGTTCACGGTGCCCCTGGCGCTGGCCGGCGCCGTCTACGGCCTGTGGCTGCGCGGGATGAGCGTCAGCGTGATCGCGGTCATCGGCGCCATCATGCTGGCGGGCATCGTCGTCAACAACGGCATCGTGCTGGTGGACCGGATGAACCAGCTGCGCCGCGCGCTGCCTCTGGCCGCGGCGGTGCGGCAGGCCGGCCGCGAACGCCTGCGCCCGATCCTCATGACGACTTTGACGACGGTGCTGGGATTGCTGCCGATGGCGCTGGGCCTGGGCGAGGGCGCCGAGCTGCGCGCACCGCTGGCGGTGACCGTGATCGCCGGTCTGTCCCTGGCGACGCTGCTGACGCTGGTGGTGGTGCCGGTGGCGTACGTCGCGCTGGCCGGCGGCTCGGCCGGGGCGGCCGAGCGCGTCGGGGCGGCCCTGCCCGCCGGCGCGGCGGCCGGGGAGGTCGCCTGACGTGTGGCTGACCCGCCTGTCGCTGCGCCGCCCGGTCACGCTCGCGATGGCGATCGCCTGTCTGGTCGTGCTGGGCGCCGTCTCCGTGTTCCGGCTGCCGCTGGACTTCCTGCCGCGGGTGGAGCTGCCGTTCATCGCCGTGTACGTGCCTTACCAGGGCGGCATCCCGGCCGAGAACGAGCGGGAGATCGTGCGCCCGATCGAGGAGATCCTGGCCACCCTGGGCGGGGTCAAGGGCATCCAGAGCTACAGCGACGCCGGCGAGGTGCAGGTGGGCGTCATGTTCGACTGGGGCCGCGACGTCAACCTGCTGCGCCTGGAGGTCAAGGAGAAGATCGACCAGATCCGCGACCGGCTGCCGGCCGACATCCCGCAGATCTTCCTGCTGACCTTCAACACCAGCGACATCCCGATCATCGAAGGGCGAATCGCCGCGAAGGGCCGGGACCTGTCCGAGAGCTGGGACCTGCTCGACCAGAAGATCATCGCGCCGCTGCAGCGCATCCCCGGCGTGGGGCGCGTGAACATCGACGGCGTGCTGCCCACCCAGGCCTCGGTGTACCTGCGGCTGGACAAGCTCCGCGAGCACCAGGTGGACCTCGACCGCCTGTTCGGGGCCCTGGAGGCGGCGAACGTCGAGCTGACCGTGGGCCGCGTCACCGACCAGGGGTTGCGCTACGACGTGCGGACGGTCAGCGGCCTGGCGGGGGCGGCCGACCTGGCCGAGCTGCCGGTCAACGAACGCGGGCTGCGGCTGGGTGACGTGGCGGAGGTCGTCTACGGCGCGCCGGCCCTGGAGTACGGCCGCGTGCTGAACGGCGAGCCGGCGGTCGCCTTCTGGATCCAGAAGGCCTCGGGCGCCAACACGGTGGCCGTCTGCCGCGCCGTGGAGGCGGAGCTGCGCCGCATCAACCGGGATCCGGCGCTGCAGGGCATCAGCAGCTTCGCCTTCTTCAACCAGGCGGACCAGATCACCGATTCGCTGCGCGGGCTGCTGCAGGGCGGCCTGTCGGGCTCGCTGCTGGCCGTGGCGGTGCTGTACCTGTTCCTGCGCCGCGTGTCGATGACCCTGGTGGTCTCGGTGGCGATCCCCCTGTCCGTGGTCGGGACGTGCGTCTTCCTCTACCTGAGCGGCCGTTCGCTCAACGTCCTGACGATGATGGGCCTGATGCTGGGCGTGGGCATGCTGGTGGACAACGCGGTCGTCGTGCTGGAGTCGATCCACCGGCGGCAGCTGCGGGGCGAACGGCCGCTGGCGGCGGTGGTGCGCGGCACCCGCGGGGTGGGTACGGCCATCACGGCCTCGACGCTGACGACGGTGATCGTCTTCGCGCCGGTCGTGATCAGCCGCGCGGACGAGATGTCGGTGTGGCTGGGCGAGGTGGGCGTGACGATCAGCGTGACCCTGGTGCTTTCGCTGCTGGTCAGCCTGACGGTGGTGCCGCTGCTGGCGCTGCGCGGCACGCGCGGGGTCGCCGCCGCCGCCGAACCGCGCTGGCTGCGGTGGCTCCAGGCGCGCTACCGCTCGGCCCTGCAGTGGACCGCGATCCGCCACCCGCTGCTGACGGCGCTGGTGCTGGTGCCGGCGGTGCTGGCGGGGACGGGCGGCGCGATGAAGGTCGCAGGCTTCAAGCCGGACCTGCAGGGCGAGGCCGGCCTGCGCCGGGAGAACCTGCGGGTCCAGCTGCACTACACCGGGCCGGTCGACAAGGAGGCCTCGCGGGTGCTGGTCGCGCGCGCGGCCGACTGGCTGGAGACCCGGCGCGCGGACCTGGGGCTGCGCGACATCTACTCGTACTACCGCTCGGACGGGGGCGGCATCACGCTGTTCTTCGCCGACGGGGTGGTCGGCGAGGACTTCTTCCGGCGCACGCGCGACGACCTGCGGAAGAACCTGCCCGTGCAGGCCGGCGTGGAGTACCGCTTCGGCGACGAGCAGGGGCAGGATTCCGGGGCGAAGACGTTCGCGCTGACGATCAGCGGCGACGAGACGGAGCTGCTGCGCGAGTACGCTGCGGAGGCCAAGCGCCGCCTGGCCCTGGTCGAGGGCGTTGGCGACCTGCGCAGCGACGACGACGCCGGCCGGGCCGAGGTGGAGGTGCGCGTGGACCCGGTGCAGTCGGGTCGCTTCGGCGTCTCGCCGGGCACGGTCTCGCGCGTGATGGGCCTGACGTACCGCGGCGTGCAGTTGCCGCGGCTGCGGACGGGCGACCGCGAGGTGGACCTGGTCGTTTCTCTGCTGCCGGAGGACCGCGAGTCGCTGGAGAACCTGGCGCTGCTGCCGGTGGGCTCGCTCGGCGGAGAGCCGGTGCAGCTCGACCAGGTCGCTTCCTTCACGTTCGGACGGGGTCCCGAGCGGATCTTCCGCCGCGACCAGCGCTCGGGCATCACGATCACCGGGACCTGGGCGGGCGACCGCCTGGACGAGGGCCTGGACGCCGTGCGGCCGGTGATGGACTCGCTGGCGATGCCCCTGGGCTACGGCTGGAACTTCGGGAGCGAGATCCTTCGCGCCCGGCAGCAGCAGAGCGAAATGGGCGTGAACATGCTCCTGGCCCTGGCCTGCGTGTTCTTCGTGATGGCCAGCCTCTTCGAATCGCTGCTGCTGCCGCTGGTCGTGATGGGCACGGTGCCCTTCGCCTCGCTGGGGGTGTTCTGGCTGATGATGGCCACCGGGACGCCGTTCAACCTCATGGCCATGATCGGCATCGTCATCCTCATCGGCGTGGTGGTGAACAACGGGATCGTGCTGGTGGACCACATCGAGGGCCTGCAGAGGGCCGGTCGCGCCCCGGAGCAGGCGGTGCTCGAGGGCTGCACCGACCGCCTGCGGCCCATCCTGATGACCGCCGGCACGACCATCCTCGGCCTGCTGCCGCTGTCGTTCGCCAGCGGGGCGCATGTCGGGGGCGCGGAGTACTACCCCATGGCGCGCGCCATCAGCGGCGGCCTGGGGTCGAGCACGGTGCTGACGCTGCTGGTGATGCCCACCTACTACCTGCTGGCCGTGCGCTGGCGCGCGGCGCTGGCCGGGGAGAGGCCGGGACGGGGGACGGCGGCCGCGCCGCCGCCGCGCGGGGAACCCGCGCCCGCGTGAGCACTTGGCGGACCGCCGCGGATCGCCCGCATTCCGCGATTGCGAATCGTTTCCGCAATGACTAACGTGCCCATAAGACTGCGGCCCGCGGCCGGATGGCCCGGCGCTGCCGTCGACTCGCCCGGCTGGCCGGCCATCCGGCCGATGTCACTGCAAAGAGGTGAACATCCATGTATCAGCACAGCCCGCAGGATCGCGTCGCCGTATTCATCGACGGGGAGAACATCCATTACAGCGCCAAGCACATGAACATGCGGATGGACTACCTGAAGCTGTGCCGGCGTCTGGCCGGCGAGCGGCGCCTGGTCCGTTCCTATTTCTACACGGCGATCAACAACCAGTCCGAGGGCAAGATCGACTTCATCAACTTCCTGAAGCTGAACGGCTTCACCGTGGTGACGAAGGAAGTCCGCAATTTCAACGAGCTGGACACCAGCACGCGCAGCGTGCGCAGCAGCCTGGACATGGAGATGGCCATCGACGTGCTGGACATGTCGCAGCACCTCGACAGCGTCGTCCTGTGCACCGGCGACGGCGACTTCGTGCCCCTGGTGGCGGCCCTGGCTCGCCGCGGCAAGCACGTCGAGGTCTGCGGCCTGCGCGAGATGACCAGCACCGACCTCATCGCGGCGGCCGACGAGTACATCGACCTGGCCGCCCTCAAGGACGAGCTGGTGCTGGCGGGCGCGCCGCCGCTGCCGCGCGAGGTCCGCAACGAGCTGCCGGCCGCCGAGCAGGACGAGTTCAACACCTTCAAGGTGCAGGACACCAGCTTCGACTTCTGAGGCCCCGGCGCCGCGAGACGTGAAGGCCGCCCTCCGCCAGGAGGGCGGCCGTTTCGCGCGCGGGGCGGAGGCGCGGCCGGCGCGCCGCGGTCAGCGGCCGCCGCCGGACAGTTCGCGGGCCACCAGATCGCGGTAGCCCGCCTGGATCCGCCTGGTCAGCGGGCCCGGCCGGCCGTCGCCGACCGGCCGCCCGTCCACGGCGACCACCGGCAGGATCTCGCGCACGCTGCTGGCGGTGAAGGCCTCGTCCGCGCCGAGCAGGTCCGCCGGCAGGAGGCGGCCGCGCTCGCAGGCGAGGCCGAGGCCGGTCGCGAGCGCCAGCACGCGCTCGCGCGTGCGCCCGGCCAGCAGGCCGTCGGCGCCGGCTGGCGTCGCCAGGAGCCCCGCCCGGCAGAGGAAGAGGTTGCTGACCGAACCCTCCAGCAGGCGCCCGTCGTCGCCGACGAGGATGGCCTCCTGGCAGCCGCGCGCGGCGGCCTGCCGCTGCGCGAGCAGGGCCGGCAGCCCGTTGAGCGTCTTGAGGTGCGGCAGATTGCCGCGCGCCGACCCGGGTTCCAGCAGGCAGACGGCGATGCCGGCGCGGGCCCAGTCCGCGAACGCGGGCGGCACCGGCGCGAGCGTCACCAGCACGGTCGGCCGCAGGCGGGCGAGGTCGCGCACCGGGAGAGGATCGTCCGGATCGCCGCCGCGGCTGACGGTGATGCGCAGGCGGCCGTCGCTGGCGGTCAGCCCGTTGGCCTCGGCCAGGCGCGCGACCACGGCCGCGAACTCCGCGTCCGGGACGGGCACCGGCAGTTCGAGCGCGGCCGCGTGCCGGCGCAGGCGCTCGAGGTGGGCGGCCAGGTCGAGCGGGCGGCCGGCGTACAGGCGCAGCGACGTGTAGACGCCGTCGCCGTAGAGGAAGCCGCCGTCCCAGACGGAGACGCTCGCCTTATCGCCCGCCAGGTACTCACCGTTCAGGTAGACCAGCATCGCCCCGCAGTTCCTTTCGGTGCGCGGCGCCGCCGCCGAACGGGGCCGCCGCCGACACGATCACACACGCGCGACCGGGACGCAATGCGGGCGGAGACGGCCGCGGCCCCGCCCGGGGGGGCGGGGGCGGCGCGGCGCCCCGCGCCCCCGGGAGCATCAGGCCGGGGCGGGGGGCCGCGGCGGGGGCGGGGGGCGCGCCGGGCGGG
>CAYNPY010000062.1:0-10669 GCA_964399195.1 uncultured Fibrobacteraceae bacterium | reverse complement strand
GAGGGATCGGTTCGAGCCCGGTGTGACGGCAGCCGCCCGGCGCCCCGGGAAGCGTCAGGCCGTGGCGTGAGCCTGCTGCGGGGGCGTCTGCAGCGCCTGGCGGGCGTTGAGCAGGCGGCCGAGGTGCTGCCTGACCGGCGTGTCGTCCGGCTGCGCGGCGAGGAGGGCCTCGGCGGTGCCGCAGGCGGCGTCGAGATGGGCCGACCCGGCGGCCGCGTGCAGTTCCAGCAGGCGCCGGCGCACGCCGGCGTCCTGCCGTTCGGCCAGGAACGCGTTGCAGCGACGCACCGCGCCGGCCAGGTCGCCGCACGCCTCGTCGACGTCGCAGAGGTTCAGCACCGCGTTGGCGTAGTCCGGGCGCAGGCCCAGCGCGGCGTCGAGGTGGCGGCGCGCGCCGTTCGGGTCGCCGCGCAGGAAGAGCGACACGCCCAGGTTGTTGTGCAGTTCCGCGTCGCCGGGGGCCAGCGCCAGCGCGGCCGCGAAATCGGCGCCCGCCTCCGCGTGGCGGCCCAGGCGGCTGCGCATCACGCCGCGGTTGTAAAGAACGTGCGGGTTGGCCGGCAGCAGGGCGACCACGCGGTCGAAGCTGGCTTCGGCGCGCGTCCACTCGCCGAGCGACGCCCACAGCGCGCCCAGGTTGTTGTGCCCCTCGGGGCGGTCGGGGAAGGCGTCGATCACGGCCTGGTAGGCGCCGAGGGCGCGGCGCAGGTCGCCGTCCTCGAGGGCGGCGGTGCCGGCGGCGACCAGCTCGGCCAGGCGGACGTCGGCCGGGCGCGCATCGTCGCCGGCGGTGGGGGCGTTCTGCAGACAGGCTTCGTTCATGGGTCCTCTCCCGAGTGGACGTAACATGGCCGCGGGGCGGCCGGGGGCGCGGCCCGGTCGGGCGCAACGAGCGTGCCGCACCGGCGAAAACCCCGATCCGCGCTCGTCCATCACAACCGTTTGTCCGGGGCGGGGTTGGCGAGGTCGGGGGCGCGCCGGCCCCGTCCGCCGCCGGCCGCTGTGGTCGGAAATCTGCCTGTTCGCGGCGGCAGCCGGCCAGGGCGCAACCCCGTGATTGACACCCTCTTTCACTCTGTTATTTTGGCAACAGTGACGCCCGAGGGAGCCTGTGGAGCCGACCGGCGCCGCGGGCGCCGGCCCGTGCCCGGAGAGTGGAGATGTTCGCTCAGTTCATGCCCGTGCTGCTGGTGCTCGTCGTGGCCGCGGCGTTCGCCGCCCTGTTCCTGGGGCTGAGCTTCTGGCTGGGACCCCGCCGGCCGTCGCCGCTAAAGGATTCCACATACGAGTGCGGCATCCCGCCGCGGGGCACGACGCAGATCCGCTTCTTCGTCCGCTTCTTCCTGGTGGCTCTCTTCTTCCTCCTGTTCGACCTCGAGGCCGTGTTCCTCTACCCGTGGGTGATCATGTTCCGCGAGCTGGTGGACGCCGGCCACGGCGCGTTCGCGCTGGCCGAGATGGGGGCTTTCGTCGGCGTGCTCGTGGTCGGGTTCGTTTACATCTGGCGCAAAGGCGGCCTGGAATGGCAGTAGATCTCGAGAACCCCAGCAACTACCTGACGACGCGGCTGCGCCAGGCGGTCAACTGGGGTCGCAAGTACAGCCTGTGGCCGCTGCCGTTCGGCGTCGCGTGCTGCGCGATCGAGTTCATGAGCACGGTGTCGTCGTACAACGACATCAGCCGCTTCGGGGCCGAGCTGGTGCGCTTCTCGCCGCGCCAGAGCGACCTGATGATCATCGCCGGCACCATCAGCTACAAGCAGGCGCCGATCCTCAAGACGATCTACGAGCAGATGGCCGAACCCCGCTGGGTGATCGCCATGGGCGTCTGCGCCAGCAGCGGCGGCTTCTACAACAACTACAGCACGCTGCAGGGCGCCGATCGCGTCATTCCGGTGGACATGTACGTGGCCGGCTGCCCGCCCACACCCGAGAACCTGCTCTACGCCCTGACGCAGATCCAGGCGAGGGTCGAGCGCGAAGGGCTGGTGCCGGCCGCGGTCCGGCACGCCGGGCGGGTCCAGGCCTGATCCCGGGGTCAACCCCAGTTGCGCGCGCGGCCGGCCGGCCGCGCGGCGGGAACGGATGAGCATGAGCCAGAAGCTGGTCGACAGCCTGCGCCGGGAGTTCGGCGACGCGATCCTCGCTTCCGCCTCCTACCGCGGCGACGAGACGGTGACCGTCGGCAGGGACCGCCTGCTGGACGTGCTGGCCCACCTGCGGGACCGGGAGGGCTGCGAGCAGCTGTCCGACGTCGTCGGCGTGGACTACCCGCGGCGCGCCGAGCGTTTCGAGGTGAACTACCTGCTGCGCTCGTGGTCGCGCAACGAGCGCATCCGGGTCAAGGTCGACGTGCCGGAGGACGAGCCGGTGCCGTCGGCGACGGGGCTCTGGCGCAGCGCCGACTGGCACGAGCGCGAGGTCTATGACCTGTTCGGCGTGCCGTTCAGCGGCCACCCCGATCTGCGCCGCATCCTCTGTCACCACGAGTTCGAGGGCCACGCGCTGCGCAAGGACTACCCGATCGAGCAGGGCCAGGAGTGCTCGCGGCCGGAGAAGCTCTTCGCCGACGAGGACATCGCGCGCGCGGCGCGCCGCGCCTCGGCGATGGTCACGGCGGCCGGCGGCCTGGCCGAGGAGGTGCACCCGAGCGACCTGCTGACGGTGAACATCGGGCCCTCGCATCCGGCGATGCACGGAGCGCTGCGCGCGGAGATCCTGCTCGACGGCGAGATCATCCTCGAGGCGCGCACGGAGATCGGCTACATCCACCGCTGCTTCGAGAAGGAGGCGGAGGATCACACCTGGGCGCAGGTGATGCCGTACACCGACCGCCTGAACTACTGCTCAGCGATGCTGAACAACTCGATCTACGCCGCGGCGGTGGAGAAGCTGCTGGGCGTGGAGGCGACGCCGCGGTGCCAGGCGATCCGCGTGATCGTCAGCGAGCTGGCCCGCATCATCGACCACCTGGTGTGCGTCTGCGCGAACCTGGTGGATATCGGCGCGCTGACCAACTACTGGTACCTCTACAACATCCGCGAGAGCCTCTACCAGTCGCTGGAGAAGCTGTGCGGGGCGCGCCTGTGCACGAACTACGCGCGCATCGGCGGCCTGAGCCACGACCTGTACCCGGAGTTCGCGGACGAGGTGCGCGCCAAGCTGCGCGACCTGCTGGTGGCGCACGACGACGTGATGAAGCTCGTCGCGCGAAACCGCATCTTCCTGGACCGCACCGTGGGCGTGGGCGCCATCAGCCAGGCCGACGCGCTCAGCTTCGGCTTCACCGGGCCCTGCCTGCGCGCCACGGGGCTGGCCTGGGACCTGCGCAAGCTGGCGCCGTATTCCGGCTACGAGCAGTACGAGTTCGAGATCCCCACCGGGACCGCCGGCGACACGCACGACCGCATCATGGTGCGCATGGCCGAGATCGTGCAGAGCCGGTCGATCGTGCTGCAGGCCCTCGACCGGCTGCCGGGCGGGCCGGTGAACCTGGACGACCGCGCCATCACGCTGCCGCCCAAGCGCAACGTGTACCAGAGCATCGAGGGCGTCATGAACCAGTTCAAGCTGGTCTACGAGGGCATCCAGGTGCCCGCGGGCGAAGCCTACGGCTTCGGCGAGGGCGCCAACGGCGAACTGGGCTTCTTCGCCGTCTCGGACGGCGGCGGCCACCCGTACCGGCTGAAGGTGCGGCCGCCGTGCTTCCCGATCTTCTCCGCGTACTCGTCGCTGATCGAGGGCGCGATGATCCCGGACGCGATCGCGATCCTGGGCAGCCTGAACATCATCGCCGGCGAGCTGGACCGCTGACGGCACGGCGCCGGGAGGGCACGAACCGATGAGCAAGCCGACCGAAGAGACGACCGGGTTCGCGCTGTCGCCGGCCTCGCTGGCGCGGATCGACGAACTGGCGGCGCGCTACCCGACCAAGGCCAGCGCGCTGATGCCCTGCCTGTGGGTGATCATGGACGAGGTGGGCTGGGTGCCGCCCGGGGGCGTCGACCTGCTGGTGGCCAAGCTGGACGTGACCCACGCGCGCGTGCACGAGGTGCTCAGCTTCTACACCATGTTCCGCGACACGCCGCAGGCCAAGCACACGCTGCAGGTCTGCCACAACATCTCCTGCCACATCATGGGCGCCCGCCCGCTGATCCGTCACCTGGAGGACCGGCTGGGCGTGAAGCTGGGCGAGCGCACCGCCGACGGGCTGTTCCAGCTGGAGGGCGTCGAGTGCCTGGGCGCCTGCGGCATGGGGCCCTGCCTGCAGCTGGGCAAGCACCTGTACGAGAACGTGACGCCGGCCAAGGCCGACGCGCTGCTGGACGGCCTGCGCCGCGGCGTCGCGCCGCGCGCCGACACCGACCGCGAAGGGGTGGACTGAGTGGAGCACAACGGCGTCTTCGTCGGCCCCAGCGGGCCGCGGCTGCTCTCGGCGCGGTTCGGCCGCACCGACGGCCACCGCCTGGCCGTGTACGAGAAGGAAGGCGGCTACCAGGCCCTCCGGCGCGTGCTGGGCGGCATGAAGCCGGCCGAGGTGCAGGCCGTGGTCAAGGACTCGGGGCTGCGCGGCCGCGGCGGCGCCGGCTTTCCCACCGGCACCAAGTGGGGGTTCGTGCCCCAGGCCGCCGACCAGGTCTACTTCTTCGTCAACGCGGACGAGTCCGAGCCGGGCACCTTCAAGGACCGCCTGCTGCTGGACTACGACCCGCACCAGACCATCGAGGGCACGATCATCAGCTGCTTCGCCGTGCGGGCGAGCCTGGGCTTCATCTACATCCGCGGCGAGTTCGGCTGGCTGATCGACCGCGTGCAGAAGGCCGTCGACGAGTGCTACGCCGCCGGCTACCTCGGCAAGAACATCCTCGGCAGCGGCTACGACCTGGACCTGATCGTGCACAAGGGCGCCGGCGCCTACATCTGCGGCGAGGAGACGGGCCTCATCAACTCGGTCGAGGGCCGCAAGGGCCAGCCCAGCATCAAGCCGCCGTTCCCCGCCGTGTCGGGCTTCCTGAAGAAGCCGACGATCGTCAACAACGTGGAATCGGTGGCCTCGGTGCCCTGGATCATCCTGAACGGGGTGGCGGCCTACCGCGCCTTCGGCACCGAGAAGTCCCCGGGCACGAAGCTGTTCTCGGTCAGCGGGCCGGTGAGGCGCCCGGGCGTGCACGAGATCCCGCTGGGGATGCCGTTCCGCGAGTTCTTCCACGACGCGCTCGGCGGCATGGCCGACGGCGAGAAGCTGAAGGCTGTCATCGTCGGCGGCAGCTCGGTGCCCGTGCTGCCGGCCGACGAGATCATGAACTGCAACCTGGACTACGAGTCGCTGGGCGCGGCCGGGACCATGCTGGGTTCGGGCGGGATGATCGTCATCCCGGAACGCTGCGATATGGTCGAGCTGATCCAGGTGCTGATGCATTTCTACTGGGACGAGAGCTGCGGGCAGTGCACGCCCTGCCGCGAAGGCACGGGCTGGCTGCACAAGCTGGTCAAGAAGCTGCGGAGCGGCGAGGGCACGCCCGCCGACCTCGAACGCATCGAGCACGTCTGCGCGGGCATGATGGGCCTGACGATCTGCCCGCTGTCCGACGCCGCCGTGATGCCGATGCGCAGCTTCCTGACCAAGTTCCGCGGCGAGTTCGAGGCCCTTGTCCACGACCACGCGCAGGTGGCGGCCCGCAGCCGCTGGCCGCGCGGCGAGCGGGAGTGAGCCCATGGCCAGATTGACCATCGACGGCAGCGTGATCGAGGTCGCCGACGGCACCTCGCTCTTCGACGCCTGCCGGCTGGCGCGCGGCGAGTCGCTGCCGCACTTCTGCTACCACCCCGACCTGTCGGTCGCCGGCGTCTGCCGCCTGTGCCAGGTCGAGGTGGAGGGGATGCCGAAGCTGACCATCGCCTGCAACACGGTGGTGCGCGACGGCATGGTCGTGCACACGCGCAGCGAGAAGGTGCGCCGGGTGTCCCAGCAGATCCTGGAGATGCACCTGATCAACCACCCGGTCGACTGCCCGATCTGCGACCAGGCCGGCGAGTGCGGCCTGCAGGACCAGTACATGGCCTACGGCCTGTACGACAGCCAGGTCGCCCAGGCGGACAAGGTCAACAAGGCCAAGGTGCAGGTCATCGGCCCGCACGTGGTCCTGGACAAGGAGCGCTGCGTGCTGTGCAGCCGCTGCGTGCGCTTCTGCGAAGAGGTCACGAAGACCGGGGAACTGGGCGTCTTCAACCGGGGCGACCGCGCCGAGATCGGCATCGCGCCGGGGCGCGAGCTGGACAACGCCTACTCGGTCAACACCGTCGACATCTGCCCCGTGGGCGCGCTGACGAGCCGCGATTTCCGCTTCCGCAAGCGCGTCTGGCTGCTGAAGTCCGCCGACAGCGTCTGCCCCGGCTGCGCCACCGGCTGCAACGTCCGCGTCGACCACGAGGCCGGGCGCATCTACCGGCTGAAGCCGCGCCGCAACCCGGCGGTCAACGGCTCCTGGATGTGCGACGAGGGGCGGCTGACCTACAAGGACGTGCACGCCGAGGACCGCCTGCTCGATCCGCTGTGGCGCGGCGCCGCCGTGGCCTGGGCCGAGGCGCGCGCGCGCGTGACGGAGCTGGCGCCGGACGGCTTCGCGCTGGTGATCGGCAGCGCCCACCAGTCGCTCGAAGAGCTGTGGCTGCTGAAGCAGGTCGCCGGCGGCGCGGCGCTCAGCGGCGGGCTGGCCGGCAGCGACGTGGGCGAGGGGGACGACATCCTCCGTTCGGTGGACCGCACGCCGAACCGGCGGGGCCTGGCGCTCGCGGGCCTGGTCGAGCACGACGCGGCCGCGCTGGCGGGCCTGATCCGCGCGGCGCGCGGCGCGATCCTTGTGCACGGCGGCGACCCGGCCGCCGCGCCGGAAGTGGCGGCGGCGCTGGCCGGCCGGCAGGACGTGGTCTACGTCGGCACGCACTTCCGCGCCACGGCGCGCGCGGCGGCGCTGGCGCTGCCCGGCTCCGCCTGGGCCGAGAAGGCGGGCATCTTCGTCAACCGCCAGGGGCGGCTGCAGGCGTTCGCGCAGGCGGTGGCCCGCCCGGGCAACGCGCGCGAGGACTGGCGCGTGCTCGGCGAGCTGCTGCCGACCGGCGCGGCGGCGCCGACGGGCCTGAGGGCGCTGCGCGCGGGCGTGGCGGCTGCGCTGGCGCCGAACGTCGACCTGGACCGGCTGCCGGCGGACGGCCTGCCGGTCGGAGGGGATGCCTGATGGACATCGTGCTCGAGTCCCTGGCCAAGATCGTGTTCATGTTCCTCCTGATCATGGGCATGGTGCCGGCGCTCATCTGGGCCGAGCGCAAGGGCGCGGCCTACATCCAGGACCGCACGGGCCCGAACCGCGCTTCGATCGCCGGCATCCGGCTGGCCGGCCTGGTGCACCCGATCGCCGACGTGCTGAAGCTGGTCTTCAAGGAGGACGTGGCGCCGACGCACCGGCACCGCGCGCTGTACAACCTGGCGCCGTGGCTGGTGATGACCGTGGCCGTCAGCACCTACGCGGTGATCCCGTTCGGCGACTACCTGGAACTGGGCGGCAAGCGCATCCCGCTGGTCGTGGCCGACCTGCAGGTGGGTCTGCTCTACGTGCTGGCGGTGGCCAGCCTGGGCACCTACGGCGTGGTCCTGGCGGGCTGGGCGGCCAACAACAAGTTCACCTTCCTGGGCGGCATCCGCGCCACGGCGCAGATGATCAGCTACGAGATCAGCATG
This sequence comes from uncultured Fibrobacteraceae bacterium, assembly GCA_964399195.1. Lineage (GTDB taxonomy): Bacteria > Krumholzibacteriota > Krumholzibacteriia > LZORAL124-64-63 > LZORAL124-64-63 > CAINDZ01. Next base: position 2,935 of record CAYNPY010000062.1, on the reverse strand, counting down.
GGCCTGGCGGTCATGGGCCTCATGCTGATCTTCGGCACGCTGCGCCTGACGGACATCGTCGCGGGCCAGGGCGGCCTGCTGTTCGGGTTCCTGCCCATGTGGGGCGTGGTGCTGCAGCCGCTGGGCTTCGTCCTGTTCATCACCGCCGTCTACGCCGAGACCAACCGCAACCCGTTCGACCTGCCCGAAGGCGAATCGGAGATCGTCGCCGGCTACCACCTGGAGTACAGCTCGCTGAAGTTCGCGCTGTTCTTCATGGCCGAGTACTGCCACATGGTGGTCGGCGCGGCGATGATCAGCGCGCTGTACTTCGGCGGCTACCAGATCCCCTGGCTGCCGCGGCCGAGGCTGGAAGAGAACGCGGGGCTGCTGCTGGTGATCATGCTGGCGGTCATCATCGCGCTCAGCCTGTGGTTCGCCGTGCTCTTCCTGCGGCGCGTGCAGCGGGAGAAGGGCAAGTTCGGCGACGCGCGCGACCGCGAGCCGGTGCTGGGCGCGGGGCTGTGGCTGGCGGTGGCGGCGGCGGCGGCCGGCGCCTTCCTGCTGCGCCCGTGGGAGATCGGGCCGGCCGGCGCCAGCGTGGCGGCCACGCTGTTCCAGGTCGGCGCCTTCGTGGGCAAGGTCGTGTTCTTCGCCTGGCTGTTCATCTGGGTGCGTTGGACCTTGCCGCGCTTCCGCTATGACCAGCTGATGCGCCTGGGCTGGAAGGTCATGCTGCCGCTCGGGCTGGCCAACCTGGTGGTCACGGCGCTGGTCGTGGCCGCGGTCGGAAGCGGGAAGTGACATGAGCAGCAGGAGCGATATGGGCTTCAAGGGACTGCCGAAGGGCTCCGGCGACAAGCGGCGCTCGCTGCTGGAGTCGATGTACATCGTGGAGGTGGTGCGGGGACTGGGCGTGACCGCCCGGCACCTGATCCGCAACATCTTCCACACGGGGGACATGCCGACCCTGCAGTACCCGGAGGAGAAGCGCGTCTACGGCGAGCGCTTCCGCGGCCGGCACCGCCTCATGCAGCGCGAGGACGGCTCGCCCCGCTGCGTGGCCTGCATGATGTGCTCGACGTACTGCCCGGCCGACTGCATCCACATCGTCGCGGCCGAGCACCCGGACCCGACGATCGAGAAGTACCCGGCCAGCTTCGAGATCGACCTGCTGCGGTGCGTCTACTGCGGATTGTGCGAGGAGGCGTGCCCCTGCGACGCGATCCGCATGGATACCGGCATCTATGAGATCGCCGCCGACCATCGCGAAAAGTTCATCGTGGACAAGGAGTTCCTGCTCCACAACCGGACCGACGGGACGCGCTGACCGCGAAAGGACGACAGATGGAGGCCTTCCTGTTCTGGACCTGCGGCGCCCTGATGCTGCTGGGCGGGGTGATGATGGTGCTGCAGCGCAGCGCGGTGGTGGCGGCGCTGTGGCTGGTCTTCGCCTTCATCTCGGCGGCCGGCGTCTTCGCGGTCCTGCACGCGCCGTTCCTGGCCATCATGCAGGTGCTGGTCTACGCGGGCGCGATCATGGTGCTCTTCCTGTTCGTGATCATGATGCTGCAGGGGCCGGTGCTCGAGGGCGAGCGCCGGCGCATGGCGCTGCCCCTGTGGCCGGCCGCGGCGATCCCGCCGCTGGCGGTGCTGGTGCTGGTCGGCGGCCGGCTGGCGGGCCGCGCCCCGGAGCCGCTGCGGACGGCGCTGCCCGAGGGCTTCGGCGGGCCGCGCGACGTGGCGACCGCGCTGCTGGGCCGTTACCTGCTGGCTTTCGAGCTGATCTCGATCGTGCTGCTGGTGGCCATCGTCGGCGCCCTGGCGCTGGGCCACGGGGAAAGGAAGGCGCCGTGACGGTGACGCTCAACCACGTCCTGGGCCTGGCGGCGGCGCTCTTCGTGACCGGCATGGCCGGGTTCATCGTGCGGCGCAACACCCTGGTGATGCTGATGTGCGTCGAGCTGATGCTCTGCGCCGTGAACCTGGTCTTCGCCGCGTTCTCGCGCCAGCACGCCGACGTCGGCGGCCACGTCTTCGTTCTGATGAACTTCGCGGTGGCCGCGGCCGAGGCGGCGATCGGCCTGGCGATCCTGGTCGAGATCTACCGGCGCCGCCGGACGGTCGACGTCGACGAACTCAAGACCCTGATGGAGTGACGCCGTGCACAGTCCCGAAACCCAGACCGTGGTCCAGGACAGCCTGCTGCGCTGGATCGTGCTGCTGCCGCTGCTGGGCGCCGCGATCAACGGCCTGTTGAACCGGCGCCTGTCGCGCCGGGTGGTCGGCGCCGTGGCCTGCGGCGCCGTGGGCCTCAGCTTCGCGCTGTCGGTGGTCGTGTTCGCGCGCCTGGCGGCGCTGCCGGCCGGCGAGCGCCTGCTGACCGACATCGTGGCGCCCTGGCTCGGCTACGGCCCGCTGCGGGTGGACATCGGCTTCGCGCTGGACCCGCTGAGCGCCGTGATGGCGCTGGTCGTGACCGGCGTCGGCTTCCTGATCCACGTCTACTCGCTGGGCTACATGTCCCACGACAAGGGCTTCCAGCGCTTCTTCGCCTACCTGAACCTGTTCATCTTCTCGATGATGACGCTGGTGCTGGGCGAGAACCTGCTGATGCTCTTCGTGGGCTGGGAGGGCGTGGGCCTCTGCTCGTACCTGCTGATCAGCTTCTGGTTCAACGAGGAGGCCAACGCGGCCGCCGGCAAGAAGGCGTTCGTCGTCAACCGCGTCGGCGACTTCGGCTTCCTGATCGGCGCCTTTCTGCTGGGCGCCACGCTGCTGCCGCACCTGGCGCCGGGCGAGGGCCTGTTCAGCTTCCGCGTCATGCAGCACCACGCCCACGTCCTGGCCCCGGTCGCCACGGCCATCGGCCTGCTGCTCTTCGTGGGCGCCACCGGCAAGTCGGCGCAGATCCCGCTCTACGTCTGGCTGCCCGACGCGATGGCCGGCCCGACGC
>CAYNPY010000061.1:1752-22597 GCA_964399195.1 uncultured Fibrobacteraceae bacterium | reverse complement strand
CGCGCCGGCGCTTCCGCCGGCCGGACGCCCGGCGCCGACATTGCCGCCGGCCGCGCCGCCGCCGGCCGGCGCCCCGGCCCCGTCGGTCAGGCGCCGCGCCAGATCGGCCAGCAGCACGCGCGACTCGAAGCGGCAGTACTCGACGACCGCCGCCTCCAGCAGGATGCGCGGCTGCGTGCTGCGGTGGATGCGCTCGAAGTGGCGGCTGGCGATGTCGATCAGGGCCAGCAGATCCTGCTCGCTGAAGCCCCCGGCGTGGCGGCGCAGCGCCTCGACGCGGTCCGGCGGCAGGTCCACCATCGCCGCGAGCTGCGGGTCGACGCGCAGCAGGAGCAGGTTGCGGAAGTTCGTCACCACGCCGCGCGCGAAACCGTCCAGACTCTGTCCGGCCGCGGCCAGGTCGTCGACCAGGCGCAGCGCGCGGGCGGCGTCCTTCGCCAGCATGCACTCGTTCAGTTCCAGGAACAGCTCGCTGGCCACCAGGCCGAAGGCGTCCGCCACGGCCTTCTCGTCGATGGTCTCCCCCGCGCCGGCGATGACCTGGTCGAGCAGGCTCAGCCCGTCGCGCATGCTGCCTTCGGCCAGGCTCACCAGCAGGCGCAGCCCAGCCTCGTCGATCGCCACGCCCTCGGCCGCGGCGACTTCCTTCAGCCGGCCGGCCAGCTCGTCGCGCCCGAGCAGCCGGAAGTCGAACCGCTGGCAGCGGCTGAGGATGGTGCGGGGAATCTTGTTCGCCTCGGTCGTGGCGAAGAAGAAGTACACGCGCGCGGGCGGCTCCTCGAGGATCTTCAGCAGCGCGTTGAAGGCGCCCTTCGAGAGCATGTGCACTTCGTCGATGATGAACACGCGGTTGCTGCCGCCGGCGGTCGAGTACTGCGCCATGTCGCGCAGCTCGCGGATGTTGTCGACGCCGGTGTTGCTGGCGGCGTCGATCTCGAGCACGTCCAGATCGCTCCCGCGCGCGATCGCCTTGCACGTGTCGCATTGCCCGCAGGGGTCGCCGTCGACGGGGGCGGCGCAGTTGAGGGCCTTGGCCAGCAGTCGCGCCACCGTGGTCTTGCCGCAGCCGCGCGGGCCGGAGAACAGGTAGGCGTGGTGCAGCTTGCCCTTGCGCAGCGCGGCGCGCAGGGTCGAGGTCACGTGCGCCTGGCCGACGACCTGGCCGAAGGTCTCGGGGCGGTACTTGCGGGCGATCGCCTGGTACGACATGGTGCTCCGCCTGCCTGGTTCGAACGGGAGGCCGGCGCGCGGGCCGGCGAAAGCCGAATCTAGCACGCGCGCGCGGCGGGTCGCCACCCGCATTTGCCCGCGCATTTGCCCGCGCCCGCGGGCGCTGGGCACGTCAGCGGAGCGGGGACGAAAAAGGGAGCGGCCTCCGGCTTGCCGGAGGCCGCTGGCAGGCGGGCCAGGCTGGCGGCGCACACGTCGAAGGGTACGTACCGCTGCTACTTTCCAGTCCTGACGGGGTTGGTGCTCCGGCGTCGCGCCGGGCCTGACCCATCATGCCCTGCCGGCGCCCTGCGGCGGCCGGCCTGTTCGGGGTGGTGGAGATGATCGGGATCGAACCGACGACCTCCTCGTTGCGAACGAGGCGCTCTCCCAGCTGAGCTACATCCCCACCGAACCGTGGCGCCGCTTCCGCCCGGGAACTGTTTCCCGGCGCCGGGCGCGCCCTTCCCGCGGACCATCGCGCGGTGTGCCGGCCGCGCGCGATCGCTCCTTCATCATGGCGGAGAGGCAGGGATTCGAACCCTGGGAACCCGCGAAGGTTCAACGGTTTTCGAGACCGCCCCGTTCAACCGCTCCGGCACCTCTCCGCGAAATCGCCCTGCTCCAGCTGGCGGAGAGGGAGGGATTCGAACCCTCGGTACCTTCCGGCACACACGATTTCCAATCGTGCCGATTAAGCCACTCTCGCACCTCTCCACCGAGGGACAGGGCGGGCAATATAGCATCGGGTTTCGGGAAAATCAATCCGCTCCGTGCGCCCGGAACGCGGCCTGCCGCACCGGGTTCAGGCGGTCGCTCCGCCCCCGCGCCGGTCGCGGAAGAAGCCCCGCAGCAGTTCCCCGCAGGGGCCGGCCAGGATGCCGCCCACGACCTCGACCCGGTGGCGGTACGGGTTGCCGTCCAGCAGGCGGGCGGTCGAGACGACGGCCCCGGCCCGCGGATCGGCGGCGCCGAAGACGACCCGGCCGACGCGCGCCAGCAGGATGGCCCCGCAGCACATCGTGCACGGCTCCAGCGTCACGTAGAGGGTGGCGTCGTCCAGGCGCCAGCCGCCGGCGCCCGCTTCGGCGGCGTCCGCCTCCCCTTCGTCCCCGCCCGCCCCGGCCTCTGCGCCACCGCCCGCGCCCGCGCTCCCGGCGGCGCCGATGGCGAGGATTTCCGCGTGGGCGGTCGCGTCGCGCAGCGCCTCGACCTGGTTGGACCCGCGCGCGATCACCGCGCCGCCGCGCACCACCAGCGCGCCCACCGGGACCTCGCCCCGCGCCGCGGCCTCGCGCGCCAGCCGCAGGGCCTCACCCATCCAGCGCTCGTCGGTGGCGAAGAGCCCGCCGAGCGGCGGCGCCCCGGCCGCGCTCACGGCACGACCGCCTCGGCAGCGCCCGTGTTGCCGGCCAGGTCGCGCACCTCGAAGCGGAGTCGCACCGGCGACGCGCCCTCGGGGTCGCCCGCGCGCCGCCGTTCGACCACGGCGACGAACGTCTCGGCGACGCTGTCGCAGACACCATCCTCGGGATCCAGCCTCTCGGTCGCGCCGTCGGGCAGCACCAGGCGCGCGGCCGCCAGCGGGCTCATGGCGTCGACAGCCCGCAGCTTCACCACGAGCGTGCGGCCGCCGTCGCGCGCGCCGGACTCCAGCACCGAGACCTGCGGCGGCGTGTTGTCCACCAGCAGCGGCCCCAGCACCCGCGCGGTCTCGGCGCGCTCGCGGCGGGGATTGTCGGGTTCATCGCTCGCGACCAGGCGCAGTTCATAGCGCCCGTCCGGCAGGTCGGACGTGTCCCAGCTGCCGACGTTGCCGGTCAGCTCGCCGCCCGCCTGCCCGGGCGCGGACGCCGGCCGCCAGGCCGACTCGCCCTCGGCCCGGCACTCCAGCCGGAAGCGGAGGCGGTCGCCGTTCGGATCCGAGGCGCTCCAGGTCACCACGCGCACGGCCCGCCCCGGGTCGGCCCGGTCGACGCCGGGCCAGCTCTCCGCGGACGTCTGCTGCGTGGTGAACTCGGCGCGCAGGCCGCGGGGGTACTGGTGGACGATGCTCTCGCCCGCCATGAGGCCGCCCAGCTTGACCCCGCGCAGCTGCTCCAGCTGCAGCTCCTCGATGACCGGCGGCCGGTTGGGCTGCCGCGCGCTGACCGACAGCCCGGTCACCCGCCAGGCGCGCTCGCCGCGGCCGGACGGCGGCAGTTCGACGCGCCACTGCAGGTACCGTCCCAGGTCGGGCCGCAACTCGTGGTCGGGCTCGCTCCAGGGACTGCTCCAGGCGGACCAGTTCTCGTCCGGCTGCGCGCAGTCGCCGCCGCGCACCGACCAGCGGGGCCGGCCCTCGCCGGCGACGCCCTCCCAGCGGAGCCGGGCCCATTCCGCGCCCGGGCCGCCGTCCAGCGGCGGACCCGTGACGATGCCCCAGGCGTCCGGCGCCAGCGGCCTCGCCAGCGCCAGCGCCGCCGGATGCGCCTGCGCGATGGCCAGCGCCCGGCGATCGCCGCCCGCGGCGTCGCCGTCGCCCACGGCCAGGTCGAGCACGTCGCCGCCGGTCCACGTGGACAGGACGGCCGCGCCCCAGGGCGGCGTCAGGCGCAGCAGCACCGCGCGCGGATCCTGTCCGGACGCGCCGGACCGCGCCTCCGACGCCGCGCCCTCGTCGGGACCCGGCAGCGTGCCGGCGCCGACCCAGCCCCAGCGGGCGGTCCACGCCGCCGCCATCAGATCGCGCCGCCCGGCCCACATGCGCACCAGCGCCTCGCGGCCACCCGCGGCCTCCAGGCGATAGAGCGCCGCAGCGGGAACGCCGTCGCGCTCGGCGCCCGCGCCGCCGAACGCCGCCTTCGCCGAGGCCTGGCCCTCCTCGCCCGCTTCGCCGCCGGGCGCGAAGCCTTCGCCGCCCCCGGACAGGCCCAGCACGTGGAAGACGCCGCCCTCGCCGCGCAGCACGCGCCGCGCCTCGTCCTGGGCGATGTCGCCGATGAGCCTCGCGGTCGGACGCGCGGCATCCAGGGCGAACAGCAGCCCCGGCCCCTGCGTCGCGACCAGGAAGCGGTTGCGGCCCTGGTCCAGCACGATGTCCATCGCGTTGCGCGCGGGAAGTTTCGCCACCAGTTCGAGCGCGCCTTCGCGCCACCGGTAGCGGTAGACCGCGGCCGGCGAGCCGGTCGCCAGCCAGGCGCTGCCGTCCTGCTCGTGGATCGCCAGGCCCCACACGTAGCCGCCTTCAAGGCGCCCCACCTCGGTGACGTCGCCGGCCGCGGTCACGCGCGCCAGCCGCCCGTCCGGACCGCCGCCCGCCAGCAGGTCGCCGCCGGGCAGCACGGCCAGCGCGAAGACCTCGGTGGATTCGAGCCGGGCGACCAGCCGCGCGGCGCCGTCCGCCGCCACGTGGTGGATCTCGCCGCCGTGGCCGGTGCCGAGGAACCAGCCGCCGCGCCCGTCCGCCGCGACGCGCCAGACCACTTCGGGTCCGGCCACGTGGCTGACCGTCACCGCGGGTCCGGCCGTCAGGCCGCCGAGCGTGTCGAGCCCCGCGGCTTCGAACGTCGCCTCGTCGAAGGAGCGTCCGCCCGGCCAATCCCAATAGCGGGGACCGGCCGCCGTCGCCGCGCCGGCCAAAAGGCCGACCCAGGCCGCTGCCACCACGCGGATCCACACGCCGCGTCCCGGGCGTCTGCGCACGGTTGCCAAGATCGCCACCTCCGGCGCCCGGCGGGCGCCCCTGTTGCAGGGGTTCGTCACGGCCGCCGCGCGTCGCCGCGGGCCGGCGGCGGCGGCGCGACCTCAACCGTCCTGATCGCGTTGCCGGTCAGTGCGCGTCCGGTCGCCCGCGACACGCGCGCGGCGAAACTGGCGAGCGCCTGGGCGGGCGGCTGCCGGCCGGCGTCGATGGCGCGCACGACGCTGCCGGGCACCGCCGCCAGCTCGCGCCCGCCGACGATCGCTGGCCGGTCCGGCGAGAGCAGGGCCACGACCAGCGTCGAAGCGGAGCGCTCGGTGGCCAGCAGTTCCCACAGGTCGTCCAGGCGCGCCGGCTGCAGGCGATCGGGGGCGCGCTGGGCCTCCAGAGCGAAGAACTCCGCCGCGCTGGCCGCCGCCAGACGGTAGGCGCCGGGCGGCAGTGCGGCGGGCAGAGGGAGCTCGAGCGCCACCTGGCTCAGCGCGCCGTTGCCCTCGCGGAGCTCGACCGTCACCGGCAGCGAGGCCGCGCCCGCGGCCACGCGACGCGGAGCGCCCAGCGCCACGATGGCGGCGTCGGCGCGGCCGGGCCTGACGTCCACGGTGAACGCGGCGGACTCCAGGGCCAGCGCACCGAACGGGTTGTCCAGCAGCAGCGCCAGCGGCGTCATCACCTCGGCGGCCAGCGCGCCCGCGCCGCCCGGCCCGGAAGCCACGCCGCCCAGCTCCAGCCGGCGCGGCGCGGTGGCCGCCGGGTCGCGCCACGTCGTCGCCAGGCGCCAGTCCAGCAGCTGGCGGCTGGCGTCATCGCCGCCGGCCAGGAGCGCGTTGTAGAACGACCAGAACACCAGCAGCGGCGTCAGCTGCGGATCGTCGGCCACCTCGAAGCGGAACGCGCCCGGCGCGGCGCCGGTCAGGCGCACCTCCACCGGCACCGTCGGCGCTGCTGCCCCCAGGCGGCCGGCCAGCCCCGCGCGCAGGTCGTGGTGCACCGCGCCGACGACCGGACCGGGCGCGCCCAGCTTGAAGGAGAGGCGGCGGCTCGGCAGGATGGTCACGATGTCGGCCGCGGCCAGCGGCAGGTTCACCGCGCCGCGCTGCAGCAGCGGGTGGCCCATCATCAGCACGCGGTCGCCGTCCACCCAGGTGACCGTGCCGATGGCGCCCAGGTCGGCGTCGCCGCCCACCAGCGTCACCGCGCAGGCCGAGCCCGGGCGCAGCCTGGCCGGTTCGTCGGCCGGGATGTTGCCGCCCGCGCCCGCCGCTGCGGCCAGACCGGCCGGCCGCACCAGCCAGGCCGGCCGGCCCGCGCCGCCGCCGGGCAGCAGCGGCTCGAGCAGGTCGGCCGCCAGATCGAGCGGCGAGGGCCAGCCCGCCGCGACGACCGGCCGCACGGCGGCCGGTCGTGCCGGCGAGCTGACGGCCTGCGCGCCGAACAGGGCGACCGCCAGATCCTGCCTCCCGCCGGCGAGCAGCCGCCGCGGATCCCAATCGACGCCGGCGCGCGGCCCCGGCGCCGGCTCCGAGGCAGCCTGCGGCAGTGCCAGCATCTCCGCGGCCGGCGTGACGCCGCCGATCGGCGCCAGCGCGCCTTCCCACCCGAAGGCCACGGCGCCGGCGAAGCGCCCGTCCAGGTACACGGGGCTGCCGCTCATGCCCTGCGCGATGCTCGACCGCTCCAGGCCGTGCCCGCCCACCTCGACCAGCACCAGCGAGCCCTGCGCGCGCGCGTTCTCCTGCACGCCGAGCACGCGCACGCTGAAGGTGTCGATGCGGCTGCCGGCGAACACGGTCAGGCCGTAGCCGGTCATGCCGGGGCGGATCTCGGCGACGGGGATCGGGGGCGGCGCGGCGGCCGCGGCGGCGCCGCTCGCCAGCAGGGCCGCTGCGGCGCTCAGGCGCAGAGCAGCTGCGAACTGCGTGGGCATCGGGGACCGGAGCGTCAAGCGGAGGATCCTTCCTGGGGGCATCGCCGGCGCTTCCTGCGGCGGCGCCATCATGTCAGAGCCCGCGCGCGGCGGCGGCAGCCCGCGCACGTTAGCACAACTGCGCCGCGACCGACAGAACGGAACGGCGCCAGCCGGAAACGCCGGCGCCGGACGCACGAAGGGCGACCGCCGCCGGTCGCCCCTCGCTCGTCTTGGTGGTACGCCCAGGAGGATTCGAACCCCCAACCTTCTGATCCGTAGTCAGATGCTCTATCCAGTTGAGCTATGGGCGCACCAGAACCGTCGGCCTGTTCGTTCAAACTGTGGCGGAGAGGGAGGGATTCGAACCCTCGGTAAGTTTTACCCTACACACGCTTAGCAGGCGTGCACCTTCGGCCACTCGGTCACCTCTCCGGAACCTGGCGGAGGGCGAGGGATTCGAACCCCCAAGGGCTTTCACCCGGCGGTTTTCAAGACCGCTGCCTTACCAATTAGGACTAGCCCTCCGGCGAACTGGGCTCAGGGCCGAGGCCCGATCAGGGCTGATACCGATGGCAAGGAGTGGCGTTCCCGCCCCCGCAAACCCGCCGGCACGCCGGACAGGGCCGCGTTCGCAACGGCTAGGCACGGTAAGACCTTGGCCCCGGTTTGTCAAGAAATGGCTGCCGGCGGCGCGATGCCGCCCCGCGCCGTCACTTCGCCCGCAGCCGGGCCGACATGGCCGCCAGGTCCAATGTCACGTCCGGCTCGTCCTGCGGCCCGCGAAGCCGCAGGTCCAGCCGGATCCGGCCCTCGGCATCGCGCAGCGCGGCGGCGAAGAAGCTCATCGCGCCCAGCTGCGGCGTGAAGCCCGGCGGCAGCCGCAGGTGGACCGCCAGGTCCAGCGCCGGTCCGCCCGCGGACGCCGGCCCCGCCACGAGATCCAGCGCGCCGGTGAGATCCCAATCCGTGTCCGGTCCGCGCAGCGCCAGCGTGTCGACCAGGCAGCGGCCGTCGGCGATCCGCGCGGCCAGGCGCCCTCCCGTCAGCTTCACGTCCACCAGGTCAGGGCGGTCACCCAGATACGGCTCGGCCGCCGTCAGCCAAGGCCCGGCGTGGATCACGCCCGGGCCGGCGTCGAGGCGCGCCTCGGCGCGCAGCGCCGCCAGCGCCGCGTCGTCCGCGGCCGGGCCCCCGGCGATGACGCCGCTGCCGCGCGCCTCGCCGCTCAGGCGCGTGTCCAGCTGCGGCGCGACCTGCGGCGCCCACTCGCCCAGCAGCATCCGCGCCTCGACATCGGTCAGGCGCAGCGCACCCGTCCAAGTCACCGGCGCGGCGCCCAGGTCGACCACGCCGTCAGCCGCCAGGCCGCCGCCGGCGCAATGCGACGTCACCGAGGTGACGACCAGGCGCCGGCCCTCGGGACGCACCTCGGCCGCAACGTCGGCCAGCTCGAAGCCGCCGCTGGACAGCCCCGCTGCGCGCAGCTTCACCACGCCGCCGAGGTCCGCCGGCCAGGCGGCGCCGGCGCCGGCCGCGTCAGGGCTCGGCGCCAGCGCCAGACCCAATCCGCTGCCTTCGACCGTGAACGACGTCAGCGCCAGCGGGCGTCCGCCCGCCAGCACGGCCGACGCCGCCGGCCCGGCGCCCGCCAGACGGTCGACCACCAGCGCCCGCCGCAGCAGCGGAGCCACGGCCAGCGACACGTCGGCGGACTCGAGCGTCACTTGCCAGGCGGGGCGCGCGTCAAGGGTCACGCCCCGCAGCCGCAGCCCCGGCCCGCCGACCAGGGTGGCCGACGCCGACGCCACCGTGACGCGCGCACCGGTCGCCGCCGCCAACGCCTCGGCCGCCCTCGCCGCCAGGCGGTCCGAGGGGATCAGGCGCGGGACCGCCAGCAGCGCGATCGCCGTCAGCGTCGCCAGCACGGCCAGCGCCGCGAATGCCCGCCGCCCCCGCGCGCTGCGCTTCTTCCTGCCGCCCATCAGGCCTCCCCCGCCCCTTCGGCGCCGGCTTCCAGCAGCCGGCCGCCGCCGAGCACCGTGTCCCCGTCGTAGAGCGCCAGCCCCTGCCCCGGCGCGGCGCCGGCCACGGGCTCGGCCAGTTCCACCACCAGGCGGTCCCCATCGCGACGCCACGCGGCAACCGGCGTGCCCGCGTGCCGGTGGCGCACCTGCGCCAGCGGCCGGACCTGCGCCCAGGCGCCGCCGGCCGCCTCCGGCCACCGGTCGGGGAAGTCCGGCGCCTGCGCGACGAACCGGTCGGCGACCAGGCGTCGTCTGAGCAGGTCCTCGCGCGGGCCGACCACCAGGCGGTTGGCGTCGGCCTCGAGGGCCAGCACATACAGCGGCGCGGCCGCCGCCACCCCCAGCCCCTTGCGCTGGCCCACGGTGTAGTGCGCGAGCCCGCGGTGCGTGCCGAGCACCCGTCCCCCGCGGTCGACGATCGGTCCGGGTTCCGTCGCCGCCGCGGCCGCTTCGCTCCCGGCGCCCGCGAAGAGGAAGGTGCGGTCGTCGTCCGGCACGAAGCAGATCTCCTGGCTGTCGCGCCGCGCGGCCACCGGCAGCCCCAGCGCGCGCGCCGCCGCGCGCACCTCGTCCTTCGTGTACCAGCCCAGCGGGAAGACGAGCGAACCCAGCAGCGCCGGGTCCAGCCGGTGCAGGAAGTAGGACTGGTCCTTGGCGGGGTCCAGCCCGCGGCGCAGGCGCGACCGACCGTCCTCGCGCTCGAGGCGCGCATAGTGGCCGGTCGCCGCGAACGCGCAGCCCTGCCGCGCCGCCAACCGCACCAGTTCGGGGAAACGGACGGCTTCGTTGCAGACGAGGCAGGGGTTGGGCGTGCGGCCCCGCGCGTACTCGGCGACGAACGGGTCGATGACCAGCGCCCGGAACGGCGCGACCACGTCGCCGACCCAGTGCGGCGCGCCGGCGTCCGCGGCCAGCCGCCGGGCCTGTTCGACGGCCTCGAGCGAGCAGCAGGACTGCTCGCCCGCGGTGTCCTGCTGCTCGGCGTAGCAGAAGTTGCGGAACGTGACGCACTCGACGCGGCAGCCGAGTTCCTTCAGCACCGCCAGCGCGACGGCGCTGTCGACGCCGCCGCTCAGCCCGAGCAGGACGCCGGTGCCGGGAGGCAGCTCCCGGCGCAGGGACGCGGGCAGCGGCAGCGGGAAGCTCACTGGCCCAGGGTCGGCTCGGGCGCGTTCATCAGGTCGGTCACGATCTTGATGTTCTCGGCCGAGCGCGCGCCGATGTCACCGTCGGGATCGTACTTGACCGCCAGTTCCCACTCCGCCAGCGCCTCGCGGTAGATCTTCGCCTCGGCGAACATGATCGCGATGTTGTAGTGGGCGAGCGCGCTCTGCGGATGATCGACCAGCACCTGCTTGAACTCGGCCAGCGCCTGCGGGTGCTTGCGCTGGCGCAGGAACAGCGAACCGAGGTTGCAGCGCGCCTTCTCGTCGGTCGGGTCCACGCGCAGGGCCAGACGGTAGAAACTCTCGGCCTTGAGCCCCAGTTCCACGCGCTCGACCTGCTGCGTCGACTGCTCCGCGCGGTCGTCCCACAGCGAACCGAGGTTGACCATCGGCTCCAGCAGCGTGCTGTCGGCGGCGATGGAGGCCATGAACCGCGCCTCGGCGCTGTCGAGCAGCGCGACGACGGTCGGGTCCTTCCAGCCGCGCGCCAGCGCGGTGTCGCCGGCGGCCACGTAGAAGCGGTTGCCCAGCAGGTAGCTGGCGTAGGCGTTCTCCGGCGGCCCGCCCGCGGCCAGGCGCCGCAGTTCGGCCTCGAGCTCCGGGCCGGGGATGCGGTTGATCCGGTCCGCGAACTTCTCGACCGGCGTCTGCGGCTTCTTGCCGCCGCCGGCCTTGGCGTTCTTGCCGTCCTTGCAGCCGCCGGTCGCGACCAGGGTCGCCGCCGCCAGCGCGCACACCACCGTCATCAGCCGCATCGTTCCCCGCTTTCTGTCGATCTTGCCCTGCCGATTCGTGACGACCGGCTCATGCCGCGTGCCCCCCGTCACCATACTACCACCAGGCCTCCAGCCCCGTCACCGAGACCGCCAGCCGCAGATAGGTGCTCGACAGGCCGTTGTCGCCGCCGTCGCCGATCCGGCCCCAGGTCAGGCCGACGTCGAGGGTGCCCGCCTCGCCGCGCAGCGGGAATCCCGTGCCGACGCTGACCGAGCGCTCGATCACCTCGCTGCCGCCCACCTGGTACGGCCAGCGGTGCCAGCCCACGCCCAGGCGCAGCGGAAGGTTGGCCCAGCCCGCGCGGCGCGCCGTGCCGCGGCCGCGCTCCACGCCCAGCCCCCATTGCAGCTCGTCGACCAGTTCAGCCTGCCAGTCCGGCTGGGCCAGCCAGGCCGCGGGCGCCACGAACCGCCGCCAGTCCTGGCGGCGAACGTCCAGACCCGCTTCCCAGCGGCCGCCCAGCCCGGCGGCCACGCCCAGCGCCAGTTCGGCCGGGCGCCGCAGCTCGAAGTCGGTGAACGTCCGCTCCGCCACGCCGCCCAGCTCGCTCTTGCGCCGCCCGTCGACGGTGTGCTCGCCGGTCCAGGTCACGCCGACCCGCACGTCGCGGACGGGGGTCGCCAGCGCCGCCAGCGTGGCCGACGTGCCGGTGAACTGGTCTTCCGCCACGGCGATGACCGAGCGGTAGAGCGGGACGCCGGAGGCGCCGGCCGGACTGTTGAAGTAGGCCGCCAGCGTCTCCCGCAGCGAACCCCGCTCCAGATTGACCGCCACGGCCGCCGACAGCTTCTCGTGCGCGCGCCAGGCCAGGCCGAGCGGCACCTTGAACGTGGAGCCCTCGCGCTCGAACTGCTCCGAGCCGGTCAGCGTCGCGTCCCAGACGGACCACGTCGAGTCGACCTTGGTGTGCCAGGACGTGCCGCGCTCCAGCTTGAAGCCGGCGCTGAAGGCCAGCTCGCCCTTGATCACGGGGACCACCGCCCGCGCGTCGGGCAGGTAGGTGCGGTACGTGCTGCGCGAAGCCTGCGGGGAGTCGTGCCCGGCCGATTCTCCGTAGCCGGTCAGGGTCAGCGCGACCTGGCGGATCGCCGCGGTGGACGCGGGATTCTTGAACCCGGGATGCAGGCTGTCGGCGACGGCCAGCCCCCAGCCGCCGCGCCCGAGCATGCGCGCGTCGCCGTCGGCCAGCCGCTGGCCCACGCTCCGCAGCGCGAACGGCGACTGCGCGCCCGCCTCGTCGGCGAAGCCTGACAGCCCGGCGGTCAACAGGATCGCGATGGTCGCCGCCAGCATCCTCGTGCGGGTCATTCCGCGCCTCCGAGCCGCTCGCCGCGGCGGCTGTAAGTGATCTCCAGGCGCGGCCGCAGGCTGTCCGCGGCCGCCGTGCCCAGGAACCGGAACTCGGTGAAGTAGAAGTCCGGGTCCACGGCCTGCTGGTCGTAGGTCGGGAACGCGTCCTCGCCGGCGGCCAGGACGATGGCCCGCGGACCCGCATACACGTCGTTGACCAGGCGCTGCACGAGCGTCGTCACGTCGAACGCGACGTGACGGCTCAGCGTCGGATCCAGGCTGGTCTGCCCCGTGATGACGTAGCTGGCGGCGGTCAGCTCCGCGAGCGGCAGCGGACCGGCCGCGGCCAGCTTCAGCGAGTCGATCTCCGCCACCACGATCGCCTCGTCGTTCCCGAACGCGGCGTCGCGGTCGTTGGTCAGCCGCAGGACCGCGCGGTTGACCAGCACGTCGTCGGGCAGAGCCGAGAAATCGAAGTCGAACGCCGGGTACGAGCGCAGGCACGTGCGCAGCAGGAAGCCGTCCGCGGCATTGCTGGGCGCGGCGGCCACCTCGTGGAACGTCGACGTGTCGGCCACCGGCGGCAGCAGGTAGTTCTCGATCGTGTTGTCCTCGAACTCGACGACGAAATTCGGGGCCACCACCGTGCCGACCGTGACGTCGTCGAGTTCCAGGTAGCGCTGCAGCTCCCGCGAGGCGTAGCCGATCAGCCCCTCGTCGGAAGCGTCGCCCAGCGAGATCGCGAGCCCGACGACCGCCCCCGCGTTCACCCAGGCCAGGAAATCGCTCTCGAACAGCCGCAGGAACGGCTCGCTCTCCTGGTTGGGCACCGTCGCGTCCTGGTTGAGGATCGTGGCGCCGGTCGGCGGCAGGGCGCCGGGATAGCCGGCGTAGAGCGTGCTGTCGAACGGCGCCGCGAGCTGGCGCACCTCGTAATAGAGGTCCAGCGCGACGGTGTCGCCGCCGGCGGTCACGCGCCTGAGGTCGCCGTAATGCGACAGCTTGGTCAGGCTCAGCTTGACGGCCCTGATGTTCGCGGCCGTGAACATCGCCGCCGGATGCGTGGCGTCGCCGATGGCCCCGAAGTCGTAATTCGCGAGGATGCGCGAACGCGTGCCGCCCTGCGCGCCCAGGTAGAGCACCTGCTGCCGGTGCACTGGCACGGCCGGATCGTCCACTGTCAGCGGGCGGTAGGTCGTGACGTCGTCCGCCAGCAACTGGATCAGCGACTCGTCCAGGTCGTCGTCGACCAGCCCCGAACCCACGCGGTTCGGCAGGTCGCTCGTGCACCCCGCCAGCCAAGTCGCGAGGCCCGCCGCCAGCAGCGACGCTGTCATCGTCCTCTTGGGCCGCCATCTGTCCAGCACGAGGCCTTCTTTCCCGTCATTCGCCGCCCGCCGAGCGGGCCGAAAGACTGATTCGCGTGAAACCGCTCTGCTTGATCACGTCGAGCAGGCGCACGACGTCGCCGTGCTGCGCCGCCGCGTCCGCGCGCAGGACCATGCGGTCCTCGCCCGTGTCCGACTTCATCTGCGCCAGCAGCGGCGGCAACTCCGCCTCGGTCACCGCGCGCTCGTCGAGGAACACGCGCCCGTCGCCGGTCAGGTAGAGGATCGCGGGCGTGTCGACCGCCTCTTCGGCCGTCGCCGACCGCGGCAGCACCACCGTCACCGCGGGCTGCCGGCGGAAGCTGGACGTCACCAGCAGGAAGATCAGCAGCAGGAACATCACGTCGATGAGCGACGTGACGTTCAGCACGAGGCTGCGCCCCTTCCTCGGCGACCGGAAATTCACGCCCGCCCCGCCCGCTCGTCGGCGCCCAGGCGGCGCCGGCGCAGCGAATCGAGCAGCTTCGAGGCGTAGCTCTCCAGTTCGTAGATGACGCGGTCGGCGCGCGCGTTGAGCCAGTTGTAGGCCACCAGCGCCGGGATGCCGATGAACAGGCCCGCCGCCGTCGTCACCATGGCCTCGCTGATGCCGCCGGACAGGGCCTCCGGGTCGCCGATGCCGGCGTTCGAGACGGTCGCGAAGATGCGGATCATGCCGAGCACCGTGCCCAGCAGGCCCAGCAGCGGGGAGACCGCGGCCACGGTCTCGAGCACGCCCAGCCGGCGCGTCAGCAGCGTCGCCTCGCGGCGGCCCGCCTCCTGCAGCACGTCGCGGATCACCGTCCAGTCGCTCTCGGCGTGGTCGAGGCCGGCCCTGACGATGTTGGCGAAAGGACCCGGCCGCCCCTGGCAGATGGCGTAGGCCACCGACAGGTCGGGACCGCTGTCGAGCGTGTCGACCGCCGCGGCGATCTCCGGCACGATGATCCGGCCGCGCCGCAGCACGAGCAGCCGTTCGATGATCACCGCCAGGCCGACCAGCGAGGCCAGCCCGATGGGGATCATCATCGAGCGTCCGGCGAGAATCCAGTGCCACAAGTCCATGTGCGACCTTTCGGGGCGGCGCCCGGGGCGCCGGCCGCCGCTTCAGCGCAGCGGCTCAGGATAAGACATCGTCAGCCGTATCTCAAGATGCGGCAAGGGGAAGTGCGTCGGCAGCGGCGCGAACGGCGACGAGGACAGCAGCGCCGCCCGCGACGCGTTGTGGAGCGACTCGTGGCCGTCGGTCTCGAGGATCTCCGCCAGGCTGACCCGGCCGTCGCGCTCGACCACCACGCGCATGACGGTCTTGCCCCAGATCAGGCCCAGCCGGCGCCCCTCGGGCACCACCCAGTTGCGCATCAGCGTGTTGCCGAAGGCCTGCATCCACGGCGCGTAGTTCCACTCCCACGTGTTGAGGCTGAAGTCGCCCACGCGCGCGACGCCGCTGGTCTGCGGTCCGCTCGCGTCCTGGTCGTAATCGATGCCGCGGTCGCCGGGCGCACCGCGGTCGGCGCGCTGCAGAACCGACGGCGCGGTGGTCCCGCCCCACCAGTCCTCCAACGGCTTCGGCGCCGGCGGCGACGACTCCTCGCGCGCCGCCGCGGGCTCCGTCTCCGGCTGCCGCGGCACCGGCAGCGCGCCCTGCTCGTCGGCCGCCAGGTCGCGGGAGAGCTTGCGCTCCTGCTCCCGCTGCGCCCGTTCGCGCTGCGCGGCCGCCGCCGCCTCGGCGGGCGTGGGCTCGCGCCGGGGCTGCTGCGGCACTGTGGCCGCCTCGGCCGCCAGGTTGACGCCGGGCGCGTTGGCCAGGTCCTCGCGCCGCAGCGCCACCTGGGGCGACTCCGCCGCGCGCGGGGCGCTCGGCTGCAGCGCGTCGGCGCCCACGGTGGGGTTCGCCGCCAGCGCGTGGTACATGGCCAGGTACTGCGGCTGGTCCGGATCGTCCGTCGGCGGCGTCTCGCTGGCCAGCCGCTCCGGGATCGAGGTGAAGATCCGTTCGCGCTCGCGCTCGGCGGCCGCTGCGGCCTCGTCGGCCGCCGTCGGGCGGTCGGGCTCCAGCGCGATCTCGATCTCCGTGTCCCGCTTCTGGAGCGGCGCGGCGTCCAGGTTCACCGGCACGTTCCGGAAGACGAGCACACCCAGCAGGTGCAGCACCAGCGAAGCGGTGAACGCCGTGCCCAGGAGGCGCCGCTCGCCGGGGTTGTCCCCGGGGCCGGTCCCCGCGCCGCGCGGCGTCGCCGTCATCGCCAATCGTCCGCCCTCACAGTGCCCGCTCCCCTGCGTGCCGCGCGGACGGACTGCCCGGCCGCGGAACGCGAAATGTTACGGCAAGCCGCCGGGCATTGCCAACACGGGTTGACGCACCGGACCTGCTGGTCGATCGTGGTCCGGCGCCCCGCCGCCCGCGGAGCCGCGAAAGGCCGTCCATGGATGCCGGAACCAGGTTCCTCGACCTGCTGCAGCCCGACTTGCGCGGATCGGTGCGCCGCGGCCTGCCCTTGTCCGGGCTCACGACGCTGCAGGTGGGGGGACCGGCCGCGCTGGTCTGTCCCGTGCATAACGCGCAGCAGGCGCTCCGGTTCCAGGACGCCGCCGACCGGGCCGGCCTGCCGTGGTTCGTGCTCGGCGGCGGCAGCAACGTGCTGGCGGACGACCGCGGGTTCGGCGGCGCGCTGCTGCGGCTCGAGGCCGCCGGCTGGAAGCGGCTCGGCGACGCGGTTGAGGTGCAGGCGGGCGCGCCGTTCGACGCGCTGATCGCGGCGACGCTCGCCGAGGGCCTCTGCGGCCTGGAATTCGCCTCCGGCATCCCCGGGACCATCGGCGGCGCGCTGGCCGGCAACGCCGGCTGCTACGGCCGCGAGATCCGCGACCTGGTCGACCACGTCACGGTGCTGACCACCGACGGCCGGTTGGAGCGGCGGGCGCCCGACGAGTGTGGGTTCCGCTACCGCGGCTCGGCCCTGCGGGACGCCGGCGAGATCGTGCTGGCGGCCGTCCTGCGCCTGCGGCGAGGCGATCTCGAGGCGGCCGTCGCCGAGCGCGAGGCCCATCTGGCCGACCGCCGGGCCAAGCACCCGGTGACCGAGCCCAGCGCCGGCAGCTGGTTCCGCAATCTCGACCCGGCCGAGCCGGGCGGGCGCCGCCAGCCGGCCGGCGCGCTCCTGGAGCAGGCCGGGGCCAAGGGGATGCGCGAAGGCGCCGCGGCGGTCTTCGCGCGCCACGCGAACATCATCGTCAATCTGGGCGGCGCCCGCAGCGACGAGGTGCGCCGTCTGGCCGCCCGCATGCGCCAGGCCGTGCGCGAACGATTCGGCGTCCTGCTCCAGGAGGAGGTCCGTTACCTGGACCCGGACGCGCCGCCCGGACGCCTCATTTGACCAGCACCACGCGCGCCGTCGCGGCGCCGGCCGCGCCGGAAACGCGCAGCAGGTAGGCGCCGGCCGGCGCGGCCCGGCCGCCGGCGCGCCCGTCCCATTCCACCTCGTGGTCGCCCGCCGGCAGGACGCCTTCGCGCAGGACCGCCAGGCGCCGACCGGCCAGATCGTGCACCGACACCACGACCGGGCCGGCGACCGGCAGCCGGAAGCCCGCGCGGAAGTGCGGATTGCCGGGATTGGGCCAGGGCGGGGCCGTCCAGGCCGGTGCCCGGGCCGCCTCGACCGCCGGCGACCAGGCGCACGGCGCCGGCACGTCGACCGTGCGCGACTCGCTCAAGCCGTCTTGCAGTTCGACCACCAGCCGCAGCTCCGCCAGCGGGCCCCAGGCCTCCCGCGCGGCGGCGTCCAGCTCGAGATCCCAGACCCCGACCGCGGCGTCAAGCCGGCCGGCGCACGCGCCGGTCGCGTCGGCCAGCATGCGCCAACTGCCTGCGCCGCGCGCCTCCAGCCGCCAGCGGGCTCCTGCTCCCGGCTCCAGGCGCACGAGCAGGCGGCCGTCCACGCAGTCCACCTGCAGCGCCCTCGGTTCCAGGGCGACTCCCGCCGGGTCCAGGTTCAGGTGGGTGACGCCCAGCCGCAGCCCGCCGTCCAGCGCCACGAGGTCGGCGTTCCCGTCGACGTTGATATCGGCAACGGCGAATTCCAGCACGTCCGGCGTCGTGCGCACCGACAGGGCCAGATCCTGGTTCCAGGGCAGGATGCCCAGGAAGATGTCGAACCGCCCGGCCTGCCGCAGGGCGACGACGATGTCGCCCCGGCCGTCGCCGTCGAACTCGCCGACCAGCAGGCCGGCCGGCTCGGCGACCAGGGCGCGCGAGCCGGTGCGCCGCACCAGCGTGCCCCCGTCGCGGTTTTCGTACGAGATGACCGTGCGGTCGGTGCGGCAGCCCACGACCACGTCCGGATCGAGGTCGCCGTCCAGGTCGCCCACGGCAAGCAGCGAAGCGCCGTTGCCGGCCTGCAGCCACAGGCCGGGCCCGAACACGCGCCCGCCCTCGTTGGGCCGCCACCACAACCGGCTGCTGCCGTCGACCGCGACGATCTCCAGATCGCCGTCGCCGTCGAGGTCGGGCAGCCGGACCTGCAGCGCGGGCAGGGAGTAGTCCACCGTCACCGGCGCCGCGAAGGCGCCGCCGCCCGTACCGAACAACAGGCGGACGCCGGCGCCGCCGGCCGGCACCACCGCCAGATCGACCAGCCCGTCGGCGTCGATGTCTCCTGCCTGCAGCCAGGACGGGAACACGCCGAGCGGCGTGCGCGACAGTTCCTGATAGGTGCCGTCAGGCCGGCGATCGAGCACGACCACAGCCGAGGCGCCGACGTCCAGGACGGCGATCTCCGCTTCCGGGTCGGCGTCCAGGGCCACCGGCACGAAGCGCCCGTTGGCGAAGCCCGGCGCCAGCGCGACCGGCGTCGTGGCCAGCGAGCCGTCGTCGCGGCCGGGGAACAGGGCCAGGCCGGCGCCCAGCGCCGAGGCGACCAGCACGTCCGGGCGGTCGTCCCCGTCGAAGTCGGCATGCGCCAGATCGCCCGGCAGTTCGTCCAGCGCGAACGTGGGCAGGCCCCAGAACGCGGGGCCCGGGCGCGCGAGCAGCAGCGACAGAACGCCGACGCCCTCGCCGACGCAGGCCAGGTCCGGCATGCCGTCGCCGTCGGCCTCCAGCGACGCGGCGACCAGCGGCCGGCAGCCGGGGTAATAGGCGTCGCGGCGCAGCCAGCCGCCCGCGGCCAGACTGGCGAACTCGGCGGCCCCGCGCTCGGGGTTGACCGCCAGCAGCGCCGGCGAGCCGTCGTCCAGCCGCCACGTCGTCAGGCCGCGGGCCGGCAGCGCCAGCGCCAGCCCGCCGACAGCCAGGAAGCCGTCGCCGTCCGCGCGCAGGAACTCCACGCGGGCCTCCTCGCGATCGGCCACGACCAGTTCGTCACGCCCGTCGCCGTCCTCGTCGCAGGCCGCCAGCACGCCCGCGGCCAGCCCCGCGACCGGAACGAAGCGCGCGCCGACGGCGTCCCCGGCCAGCGCCGACAGCACGCACAGATCCCCCGACAGGCGGCCGCGCTGCGCGGCCACCGCCTCCGGCGCGCCGTCCCCGTCGAGGTCCGCGGTGGTCGCGCTGAAAGGCTCGTCGCCGACGGCGACGACCGTCAGGCTCCGCCAGCCGCCGCGGTCGGCCAGCACGTCGATGCCGTCGACGCCCGGCAGCGTCACCGCCAGCCAGGGATCGCCGCCGGCAACGTCGCCGAACCAGGCGAGCGTGCCGGGATCCTCCTCGAGGGCGACCGTGGCCGCCAGCGACAGGTACGGGAAGACCGTGTCGATGCGCACGAACAGGACCTGGTCCGGGTCGGCCGCGGCCACGACGACGCCCGGCCGGGCAGCCGGCAGGCCGGCCCAGGGGCGGACATCGACGAGCCGACCGGGCAGGACGAGCTGGTTCAGCACCTCGAAGCTGCCGGTGACCGGCGCGTACCGCACCAGGGCAAGGTTGCCGCTCTGCGTGCCCACGACGATATCGTCGGTCGCGCGGCCGGGCAGGCGGACGCCCGTGACCGACAGCCCCGGGGAGGCCAGCCCCAGCGTGCGGGGGCCCGGGAACTCGACCGCGACCGCGGCGGCGCCGGCCGCCATGGCCAGGCAGGCGGCCACCAGCGCGGCCCGCCGTCGGCCCCCTGGGCGCGCGGGGCGGCGAATCGGCAGCCGGGCACCGGACCGCAACGGGGTGTTCATGGGCGGCAGCTCGCTTCCTGGGGGAGTCGCCTGCAGTATAAGGACAACCCCCGCGCCGGACAATCGCCGCGCCGTTAGGGGTTGACACCTCGGTCGCCGCGCCTGAAATTTAGCCGACGTCCTGACTTCCAGCCCCGCCGGTACCCCGGGCCACGACCCGCACAGGAGCCTGCATGTCGGTCAAGAGCATTCTGGCAGCGCTTTGCGTCCTTGCCGCCGGCGCCTGCGCCGTCGCCGAGGCAACGGCCCAGACGCCGGCGCCCAGCCCGGAGAGCACCCCTGAGGCGCGTCCGCCCCGGATCTTCAAGCTGCTGCACGAGACCGCGACCGCGGCCGAGGACCTCGAGGTCGACGAGGAGGCCGAGAAGTGGGTGCCGGGCCTGCGCGCGGGCTCGATCGAACTGAGCATGTCGCTCGGCTTCATGAACCTTTCCGGCACGCTGCTCGAGCACGAGCAGGTGGTGTACCGCTACACGACGGATTCCACCTACTGGGGCGATGTCAACATGAAGGCCGCGACGGCCTTCAACCCCGTGCTGCGCATGGGCTACACGCTCAAGCCCTGGCTCACGCTGGAGGGTTACGCGGGCCTCTCGTTCTCGGAGTACACGACGACGGTGACGAACCGCTACGTCCGCAAGAACGCCGAGAACGCCGTGCCGGAGCGGTTCGAGCCGTTCGCGGACATCAACCTGGAGCCGGACGAGGCGCAGGATCTCGAGGAAGCCGATCAGCGCGCCTGGGAGGAGCGGTCCCTGATCACGCTGCAGGCGGGCATCGGCGTGCAGGTGTATCCGCTGAACTTCGGGGCAGACGGCGGGGCCGGGCGCTGGCATCCGTACCTGACCGGCCAGTTCGGGACCGTCACCTACGACATGAATTCGAACTTCACCTCCGGGACGGCGGGCAGCGGCGACATCGCGTTCGGCGGCGGCCTGCGCCTGCTGGCCGAGCGCAACGTGAGCGTCCGCGTGGAGGCCACGTACCACGCGAACTCGATCGAGTTCACGCCGGCCGACTACTTCCTCGAGACCAACGCGGGGCTCACGCGCGTCCCGCTGATGGAATATCCGCGGATCGAGGGCGGCGGGTTCACCGAGCGCCCCGTCGCCGATTTCACGTCCCACGACCTCAGCTACCTGGTGTGGTCGATCGGTTTCCAGGGCACGTTCTAGGTTCCAGAACACCGAGCGGATCCGGCGGGGGGGGGGCCCCCCGCGGGCCCCCCCCCGCGGTTTGGGGCGGGGGCGCGGCCCGCC
>CAYNPY010000061.1:0-1742 GCA_964399195.1 uncultured Fibrobacteraceae bacterium | reverse complement strand
CCGGCCCGTTTCTCGTTACCAGAACCCCGTGCGGAGCGGGCGGGGGGCGCCCCGCGGCCCCCGCCGCCCTCTTTGTCGGCCGCGGCGCCCGTCAGGCCACCGCGTCCACGGCTGCCTCCCGGCGGAACTCGAGCGCCTCCTGCAGGTGATCCTGCTCCACGCGCTCGCAGCCGTCGAGCGCCGCCACGGTGGCGGCCACCTCGCGGCACCGCACGACGGCGCGCAGCGAGAGGCCGAACGCCGCGCGCGCCCGGTCCAGGAAACGGTCGATACCCGGCGCGGCGGGCGGCTCCCCGGCGCGCGCCCACGCCGCCAGGCGCTCGCGCGCGTCCTCCAGGTCGCGCCACTGCGGGTGCGCGCGCCAGCCGCCGCCGGCCGGCGGCGCGATGGCGGCGCCGAAGGCGCCCTTCCATTCCGCCATCGTCGCGAACAGGTCGATCCGGTCGAGCAGCGGCCCCGGCACGCGCGCCAGGTAACGGGTCCGCTCCCGCGGCTCGCAGCGGCATTGCCTCAGCGCGCTGCCGAACTGCCCGCAGCGACAGGGATTGCTGGCCGCGACCAGTTGGAACCGCGCCGGGAAGCGGCGCTGCCCAGGGCCGCGCGACACCGTGACGAAGCCGTCCTGCAGCGGCTGTCGCAGCACGTCCAGGACCGCCGGCTGGAACTCGGCGAGCTCGTCCAGGAACAGCAGCCCGCCGTGGGCCAGCGTGGCTTCGCCGGGGCGCAGGCCGCTGCCGCCGCCGACCAGCCCGGCCGCCGTCACCGTGTGGTGCGGCGCGCGGAACGGCCGGCGCGTCGCCAGGGACGCCGCGTTCAGCAGCCCCGCCGCGCTCTGGATGCGCGTCACCGCCAGGGCCTCGCCGGCCGTCAGCGGCGGCTGCAGGTCCGCCAGCAGGCGGCCGAGGCGCGTCTTGCCCGCGCCCGGCGGTCCCACCAGCAGCAGGTTGTGGCGTCCGGCGGCAGCCACGACGGCGGCCTTGCGGGCAAGCTCCTGGCCCGTCAGGCGCGCGACCTCCAGACACGCCGCTCGCGCGGCGGCCGACGCGGCGTCCCCGTCGCCCGCCGGGAGCGCCGCCGCGCGCGACGGCGCCGGCTCGCGCCCGAGCCGGCACCAGTCCAGCGTCTCGCGCAGGTCGCGCACCGCCACCACGCGCAGGCCGGGCGTCAACGCCGCCTCGGCCGCCTGCGACGCCGGCACCACCGCGCAGGCTCCGCCAGCGCCGCGGGCGCGCCCGACATCCAGCAGGAGCGGCAGCAGGCCGCGCACGGGCCGGACCTCGCCGAACAGCGACAGCTCGCCGATCACGACCGCGCGCAGCCGCGCCGCCGTCGCGGCGTCCATCGTCCAACCCTCGGCCGCCGCGGCGATGCCCACGGCGATGGCCAGGTCGAACGAGGCGCCGCTCTTGCGCACGCCGGCGGGCGCCAGGTTCACCGTGATGCGTCCAGGCGGCACCCTCGCGCCGCTGTGGCGCAGCGCGGACAGCACCCGCTCGCGGCTCTCGCGCACCTCGGTGCCGGGCAGTCCGACCAGATGGTAGCCGGGCAGCCCGCGGCTGATGACGACCTCGACGCTGACCGGCTGACCCGCGATCCCCGCCAGCGCGCCCGTCCTGATCCTGACCGGCATGGCCCCTCCCCGTGGCTGGGCTGCGCGCGGCAAGCGGCGTTCCCGGATCCGGGGGCGACAGGGCGCGGGCGCGCGCGGGCTCCGGCCGGCGCCGCCGGCGCGCCGCGCGCCG
>CAYNPY010000060.1:0-22990 GCA_964399195.1 uncultured Fibrobacteraceae bacterium | reverse complement strand
CCTCCGGCGACGTCAACCTGCCGGTCGCGAGCATCAACGCCGGCAATTGCCCGGTGGGCGAAGAAGCGAGCTCGTTCGGGCGGGTCAAGAGCCTGTTCCGCTGAGCGCGATCGTGCCAAGCTTGAAGGAGGCAGCGAGCATGAAGACGGTGACCTTGCTGCTCATTGCTGTGGTGGCGTCGGCGGCCGTCGCCGGCCTCGACCCGGCCACCGATTCCTTCGGCGTCTACTTCGACACCGACGGCAACACCAACTGCACTGCGGCCGCGGCCATGGTGCCGGTGTCGGCGCATCTTGTGCTCATGAACCCGGAGGGCCCCTTCAACGGGTGGGAGTGTTCGATCGTGCTGACGGGCGCACCGCATTTCGTGCTTTCGTCGGTGCTCCACAATACCGGCGGCGGCGGCCCCTGCTTCCTGGACCACGAGGGGGGGGGCTGGGCCGTCGGCACGTACAATGACTACCCGGTCCGGCCGAGCGGCGCCGTGCTTCTGGTGACGTGGACGATTCTGCTCCAGGAGACGTCGGAACTGCTGTTCCACATCGGCCCGCACCCGATCCCCTCGCTTCCCGGCGGCCTGCCCGTCGTGTCCGGCAACGGCATCCTGCGCCTTGGCAACGTGGCCTCCGGCGACGTCACTCTGCCGGTGGCCGGCATCAACGCGGCCAACTGCCCGGTGAGCGAAGAAGTGGGTTCGTTCGGCGACGTGAAGAGTCTGTTCCGCTGATATGGAGTGACTCCGGTCGACGTGATGGCTCACACCTGACGCCGTCCCCGCGTGCGTCACGCGGTGGCGCGACTTGCGCCGGCGCAAGCGTCGGCGTGACCGGTCCCGGGCGCGTCCGGCCCCACTGGCCCGATTCCCGCAGTCCCGCCCCCGGACAAGCCTTCCGGATCGGACCGCTTCCATGCCCGCCTCGACCCGCATCGCCCCGCGCGACCGCGCCATCCGCGGCGCCTGGGCCGAACAGCTTGCCTCGGCGGTGCTGACCGCCTGCGGCTACACCTGCCTGGACCGCCGCTTCCGCGTCCCGGGCGGCGAGATCGACCTGGTGGTCCGGCGCGGCGACGTGCTGGCCTTCGTGGAGGTCAAGGCGCGCGCTGCCGGCGGCGCGGCCGAGCCCGAATGCTTCGTCGGCGCGGGGCAGCGGCGGCGCGTGCGCCGGGCGGCCCTGGCCTGGCTGGCCGCGCACCCGCAGCCGGACGTGCCGGACCTGCGGTTCGACGTCGTCGCCGTGACGCACCACGGGGACGAGGGAGGTGTCGACGTGCGGCACCTTCCGGGGGCCTTCTGAGCGGACGTTCCCTGTGGCACACCGGGTCTGCGCGGGCATTGCGGGCGCGCCGGCGGCTCCGTACAATCACCCCGGAACCCGCCCGACGGAACCAGCACGGGGTGCGCATGGCCAACGTCCGACCGCTGCCGCAGAGTTGCGCGCCCTGGTGCGCCGCCCGGGTGGGGTCGTCCGCCGGCGTCGCGGCAGTATTGCCCGCCCTGCTGCTGACGCTGCTGGTGGCCCTGCGCGCAGGCCCGGCGGCTGCTGCGCCCGGCTTGCCCGGGATCGACCCCCGCGCCCTCGAAACCGGCATCGTCGATGCCGACGCCGACGGCATCGAGGACGTTCTGCAGCACTGGCGCGCCGGCCGCGTCGCGTTCGCCGATCTGCACGGAAGAGCCACCGCCGCGGCCGACGCCGCGCGCGCCGCCGCGGCCGCCGACCCGGCCGCGCCCGCTGCCGCGACTGCAGGGCCGCTCCCCGCTGCCGCTGACGCGAAGGCCGCCCCGGCGCGCCTGCGCCTTCTCAGCCTGGACGTGTCGCCGGCTGAGACCTCCCGCGCCGTCGCCAGAGCCGGCAAGGCCGGCGCCTGCCGCGCGCTGTTCAGCACGGCGCGCTTCGGCGGGGTCACCGTGCTGGAGGTGGACGAGGCCGGCCTCGGCGCGCTGCTGAGCGCGCCGCCGGGCGGCCGCCTGGTGCTGGACCGCGACGGCGTGCCGGCGCTCGATGTGAGCCGCCGCGCCGTGGGAGCCCACCGCGTGGAGACCGGCGCCTGGCAGCTGGGCAACGACGGTTCGTTCTCGCTGGCCATCCTCGACTCGGGCTGCGACACCGCGCACGGCGACCTGGGCGACGCGACCGACGACGACCTCGACGGGCCGCCGCCGGGCGTCGGCGACGCCGGCGACTGGTACCCCGGCGACGTCACCTGGCCGCTGTTCTCCGGCTACCGGGTCATCGGCTGGCACGACGTCACCGACGACTTCCCGCTGGCCGCCGGGCCCTGGGACTACCACCACCACGGCACGGCGCTGGCGTCGGTGGCCGCCGGCGGCGGCAATGTCGACTACGCGCGACGCGGCGTGGCCCCGGGCGCGCGCCTGGTGGTGGTCAAGTTCTACGACTTCGACGTCGTCTGGCGCGCCTGGGCCGGCGATTTCCTGGCCGCCTGCGACTGGGTGCTGGACCGGCACGAAGCGCTGCGCATCGGACCCGTGTTGATCGCCACGAACTGGGACGCCGAACTGGGCATCGCCGCTGCCGTGCGCGACCTGGCGCATGCCGGGCTGGTGCCGGTGGCCGCGATGGGCAACTACGGCACCGGCGACGGTTGGCCCGGTTGGCCCGCGCGCCTGCCGACGGCGATGACCGTCGGCGCGGTCGGCGACGACGGCGCGGTGGCGGCCTTCAGCGGGCGCGGCGGCGGCGTGCCGACCAAGCCCGACCTGGTGGCCCCCGGCGGCGGCCTGCTGCAGAACAACGGGCGCGTCGAGTGCGCGGACAACGAGCCGAACGACACCTACAGCGGGCGCTGGGGCACCAGCCTGGCCGCGGCGCACGTCGCGGGCGCGCTGCACCTGCTGGACGAGGCGCTGGGCGAGCAGGCCGTCCGGCTGCCGCGCGACCTGACCGCCGTCCGCACGCGGATGGCGGTGCTGCGCCTGACCGCGGCGCCGGTCGCGCAGGCCGAGACCCCCGACGGCTCGGCGCGCACCGCGCTGCCCGCCGGCAGCGCGCCGCGCGACGACCGGGGCTGGGGCCTGCTGCGCGTGGACGCCGCCGCGCAGGCTCTGCTGGTGCCGCTGAGGCCGGGCGCGGACCAGATCGACACGCTCACCACGACCGCGCGCCAACCCGTGGTCGCGCGCCGACTCGACCTGCAGCCGCGCGTGCGCTATCTGGTCGAGGCGCTGCCGGCGCCGGGAATGGACATCGAGTTGGTGGTGGCCGACCCGCGCGCGCTGGACCTGGACCGCACGGGCGCGGGGGTCACGCGCCTCAACGCTTCGGGAGCCGGCGTTTCGGAGTTCACCTACGTCACCGCGACGGCGGACTCGTGGCAACTGCTGGCGGTCAAGCGCCTGTCCGGGCAGGGCGCCGTCACGCTGCGGCTGCGCGAGGCCGGCGCGTTCCCGCAGCAGGGCGCCGTGCGCGTATTGCCGGGCGCGGCCAGCGGGCAGCCCTCCTGCGGCAACGTGGCGGGCTTCAGCGGTCCGTCGTTCGTGGTGCCGTCGCTGGTCGCGTCCGATCCCGTCGCCCGCTCGGTGAACCTGCTGGCGAGCGACGGCACCCACCGCGCCAACTGGCCGGTGTTCGTCTTCCCGAACGTTTCGGCGGAGGGCGGGCTCAACCTGCCGCTGGTCTGGGACCTCGACGGCAACGCCGGCGACGAGATCGTCGTCAGCTCCGAGTTCGGATCGGTCTATTTCTTCGCGCCGGCCGGGACCTACCAGGCCGTGAACCTGGCGCTCAACCGCTGGCTCACCCCGCCGGTGGGCTACGTGACCGCGGGCGGCCAGAGGCGCGTGCTGGTCGTCGACGCCATCGGCAACGCCTACGCCTGGCGTGCCGGACCGGTGCAGGAACTGGCCGTGCCGCTCGGCCGCCAGGGCCCGCTGGCCCCCGCGGTGGGCGTGCTGGGACCGGGGCCGGCCGAATGTATCGTCATCGCGTTCGCCGACGGCACGGTCACCGCGCTGGACGGGCAGCTGGCCGCGCTGTCGGGCTGGCCGCGCAACCTGGGCGCGGCGCCGGCGGGTCCGCCCGTGCTGGTGGATCTGGACCGCGACGGCCTGCACGAGGTGGTGGTGCCGACGCTGCAGCACAACCCGGCGGTGGTGGTCTTCCGCGTGCTGGACGGCGACGGGCGGCCCGGCCCCGGCGACATCACCCAGGTGCCCGGCCCGACGGGCGGCGCCTGGCAGGCGGTGTCGTGGCCGGCTGTCGGCGGGAGGCCCGACAGCGGCGAACTGCACGTGGGGCTGTTCGGGCTGCTCGAGAACGGCCAGACAGGCGCGGCCGCCGTCTGGAACCTGGGCGAGGCGCGGCTGGGGCTGGACGGTCTCGGGGTCTCGCGCGTCGTGCCGGGGCTGCACGTGCGCGGGACGACGGGGCAGGGCGAGCTGGTGCGCGACGCCCTGCGCCTGGCGCCGCCGCTGGCCTGGAACCACCGCGGCGGCTGGGGCACCGACCTGGCGCCGCTGGTCCACCTGGATTGGCAGGAGCTGCTCTACGGACTGTCCAGCGTGCCGGGACTGACCACGGCCTGGTACCTGGACACCGGCGACGAGGACCCCCTGGCGGTGCGGCGTCCCGTGGCGAACGGTGGCGCGGCGGCGGGCCCGGTGCCGGCGGTGGGCGCGACCGTGCTGCGGGTGAACGCCGACCTGCTGCTGCGGCTGGACACGGCGGGCCGGACGGCGTCGATCACGCCGATGGCCGACCTCTACGCCTCCGATCCGCTGTGGGCCACCGCGCGCGGCGACGGGCGCAACAGCGGCGCCTACCCGCTGGTGACCGGGGCCGCGGCGGCGCCGCCGGCCGACTTGGCGGTCGCGCAACTGACGGTGCAGCCGAACCCCGGCGCAGGCCGCTTCGCGTTCAGCCTGAGCGGCGCCGCCGGCGGCCGGGACACGGCCGGATTCGAGGTCTTCGACCTGCGCGGGCGCCGCGTGGCCGCGGTCGCGGCCGAAGCGCAGCAGGACGGCTGGCGGGCGGCGTGGGACGGCCGCGACGACGACGGCCGGCCCCTGCCGGCGGGGACCTACCTGGTGCGCGCGCGGGCAAGCGGGCCGCCGGCGGCCGCGCGCGTGACCATCGTGCGCTGAGCGGGCGGCTTTTCCTACCGCCGTGGCCGCGCGCGTGATATCGTGCGCGCCATGACCACCGAACAGCACCGCGGACTCAACTACTGGCAGTCCCTGGCCGCCGCCGAGCGCGCGCTGGCGGCGCTGGACTTCGTCGCCGCCGAGGCCTCCTTCCTGGCCGCCATCGACACGCGCGCGCAGTCGCCGCTGCGCGTTTTCCTGACCGAGCGCCTGCCCGACGGGACCGGGCGCCTGCTGCGCCGCGACCAGTCGCTGCCCGGGCGCTGGGAGCGCCAGTCCGGGCAGTTCCGCGAGCAGTTCCTGGCCGCCGCCGACCGCATCGTGCGCGAGGGCGTGCGCGTGGCCGAGCTGCGCCCGGAGGACGACGCCGAGCGCAACCAGCCCGTGCTCGAGAAGGCCCTGTTCCTGGTCGCGCGCAGCCGCGTGTTCGCCGAGGAGCCGGCCTCGGCCGTGCCGCTGCTCAAGGGCCTGTTCCGCACCGCGGCGCGCACCGGCCGTCCGTTCGATCTGCAGCTCGTGCGGCACGACGTGCCGCTGACGGAGGAGGACCGCCTCTGGATGGCCCGCAAGGGCGGCGAACTGCTCGAGTCGTTCGTCGAGCAGGGCGTGCTCCGGCAGGGCTCTCCCGAATCGCAGGAGTGGGCGCAGGTCTTCCTGCAGCTGCTGCAACCGCGCTACTTCGGCTCGGCCGGGCGACTGGAGGAGGAGCGCTGCTGGCTGGAGGCCATCACCGCCGATCGCCTGCTGGGCCGCGCCGCGGCCGCCGTGGAGCTGTACCGCGCCTTCCTGCACGTGTGTCGCGGGCCGGCGCCGCGCGCGGGCGAGGCGCGCGTGCGCCTGCTCGAGCTGCTGGGCAACGCCGACCGCGTGCACTTCGCGGTGCCGCGCTACGACGAGGCGCTGGGCGCGGTGCAGGCGGCGGGGCCCGAGCCCGGCTCCGAGCTGGCGCCGCGGTTCGAGCGCGCGCTGGCCCGCATCCAGTACCGGCGTCCGGAAGGCGGGCCGTTGCCCGAGCACAACCTCTCCTGGGCGTCGTGCGCGGTCGAGCCCGACGGGCGTGTCGCCGTGGTCTTCTGGTGGGGCGACCAGCCCCGGGACCTGGCGTTCTGGCGCCCGGGCGAGGACGCGACCGCGCTGGACGCGTTCCTGGCGCCATGCCGCGGGCGCGTGGTGGCGGCCGACGACGTGGTGTCGCAGGCGGCGGCCGGCGCGTGGGAGCATCAGCCCGCGCCATGGCCGGCGGTCGCCGTGCTGACCGCGGTGCTGGAGAGCCGGCTGCCGGGCGGCGGCGCCGAGCGCCCCGCGCTGGTGCGCATCGCCCTGGGCGAAACGCAGCCGTGGCGCTCAGGCTGGGACCCGGCGCTCGGCCATCCCGAACTGGAGCCGCCGCGCCGGGCCGCGCCGGGCGATCTCTGGCCGCAGGGACCGGCCGCAGGCGCGGTGCTGGGTGGCCTGCTCTGGCTGGCCGTGCGCAGCCGGCTGCACGCGGGCGACCCGGCCCTGCGCGCGGGCGTCGGCGCCATGGCCGGCCGCGGCGATCCGGTGTGCCGCTTCCTCTACCCGTTCGTCTGCCTGAACGACGAGGCCGGCCGCGCCATGGACGCCTCGTTCGAACCCTGGACGCTGCCGGTGCTGTGGACGCGTCCGGACCCGTACGGCTGGTCGCTGTCGGCCTCGCGAGCGGCCGGCCCCGACGCCGGGGCCGACCCGCTGGCTACGGCGCCCGAACTGGCGCGCAGCGAACTGGCGATCATCGCCACGGGCGACGCCCCCTCGGTGCTGGCGGCGTGGGGCGAGGGCCGGCAGAAATGGCGCGTCGTGCTGGACCGCTTCGAGCGGCTGGAGGCCCTGGGTCGGGTCGCCGGCGGCGTCGTCGGTCCCATCACGCTGATCCCGCAGGGCGGCGCGGTGCACGACCTGGACGCGGCGCTGGGCCTGCTCGAGGACCTGCTGGCCGACCGCGCCGGGAGCCGCGAGCCGCTGCTGCCGCTGCTGCACTGGACGCGCCTGGTCGAGACGCACAACGGCGACCTGCTGGACTTCCGCGATGTGCGGCCGCGCCCCGACGGCGCCGTGCCGCTGTACGACCGCTACGCGCGCCTGGTGGCGGGGCTGCCGCGCGAGGCGCCGCGTCTGGACGGCAACGGCCGCACCTGGGCCGGCCAGTTCAGCCAGCGCGTGCGCAAGGCGGGGCTGGTCGCCGGCTCGGTGCCGCACCTGGGCATGGACCCCGGCCGCCTCGATGCGCTGTGGGGCGTGTTCGAGGGCGCCGACGCGTCGTGGGTCTTCCTGGACAGCGCGTCCGTGCACTGGGACCTGCTGCGGCGCGGCGACGTGCAGATCCGCGCCCTGCACGCGCTGCTACACACGCGCGGCGGCCGCCACCTGTCGCTGTTGACCGGAGCCGCCTGGCTGCGCGCCGAGCTGGAGGACCTGCTGTCCACGTGGCTGGGCGTCTTCGGCGCGCCGTACTGCGCGCAACTGGGCGACGCGCGTCCGCCGCGCCTGCGCCTGGTCGACCGCGGCGCCGTGCCCGAGGCGCGCCTGCTGGCGGCCGAGGCCATGGCCGCGCAGGCCGCCTGGGCCGAGCGCGTCGCCGAGCAGGAGGGCGGCGTCACCGTGCAGGTCCCCGCCGCGGGCCAGGCCGGCGGCTTCTGGACGGCCGTGGCCGACGGCCGCATCGCGGCAGCGGGCCCGCGCTGGCGGTTCCTGCGCGAGGCGGAGTCGCCGGCGCCCGGCGACGGCGGCGTGCTGGTGGTGCCGGCGCTGGCCAGCCTGCAGCAGGGCGCGGTGCCGGCGGCGGCCGGCGACAGCCGCGAGGAGTGGCTCGAGGCCGACGCCGAGCGCCGCAACTACCTGTCCTGGCGCGCGCGGCTGTGCGCGCTGGAGGTGGCCGCGCGACTGGCCGGCCCCTGGTCCGGCGTCGACGTGCTGGATACGCGCTGGTGGCGGCTGCTGCGGTCGCGCGCGGGCGCCCACGACGGCGCCGGCGCCGGCGGCTGGAACGGCGCGCGGGCGCTGGCCGCCACCGCCGATGCCGCCTGCCGCTCGCTGGACCTGCCGGGCTTCGCCGCCGGCGACACCGAGGCGGCGTGGGGCCGTTTCCTGCCCGCGGCGCGCCTGTGGACCGCTCAGGAGGCCGGTCCGGCCGCGGCCGACGCCGCCGCCGGAGCGGCTCTGGCGGCCGGCGCCGCCGGGTCGCCGACGGGCGTCAACCTGCTGGTCGGCGACTTGGAGCCGACGTGGGCCGCGGTGGCCGCGCGCACGGCGCTGGCCTGGGAGCGCGGCGACCTCGACCACTGGGTGCTGCTGGTCAGCGACCAGTGCCCGCCCGGCGCCGCGGCGCTGGTCGCCGCCGGCGGCAGCGAGGGCATTTCCACCTGGGGCGGCGCCCAGGTCGCCGACTGTCCGGCGCCGGTTGTGCGCGTGACGCCTGCCGACTTCGGCGACCCGCAACTGCGAGCGTTCCTGGCCGCGCACCCGCCGCGCACCATCGTCGCCACCGGGCTCTACGAATGGCTGCCGGCGCGCGACCGCGAGGCGCAGGAATCGGCGCTGGCGCTGCGCGCGCTGCTGGACGCGCGCGCGCACGGCGTGATCCTGCAGACGCACGCGATGCCCGCGCCGTGGATCCGCTTCGTCGAACGCGCCTGCGGGGCGCGCCTGCTGGGACCCGTGCCGGCAGCGACGGCGGGTTCGGCGGCTGAACCCGGCGAGGTCGCGCTGGCGACGCCGGCTTCGTTCGGACTGGCCGGCGTCGGCGCCGCCGACCGCGCCGAAGCCGTCATCCGGCGCTTCCAGGGACTGCTCGCGCGACTGCGGCCGGTGCTCGCCGAACGCGCCGTGCGGGGCGAGGGCTCGGACGCCGAGCCGCTGCCGCCGCCCGGGCGTCAGCTGGTGCCGCTCGAGTGGCTGGCCGCTCTGGGCGGCCTGTCCCCGGCGGACGTGGAGCACGGCGCCGGCCTCCTGCGCTGGGTGGCGCGGCTGGCGGGCGATCCGCTCTCGGCCGCGTCGGTGCTGGCGCCGGGCGCTCGCCGCGGGCCCGCGCGCCACGCGCCGCACGAACCCGCGCCGGGGAGCCCCCCCCTGATGCTGGCCCGCCGCCACGCCGAGCTCGAACGCCGCCTGGAGCGGCTGGGCGCCGCGGTCACCGAGTTCCTGCCGCGCTGGCTCGACGGCGCGCCCGTCGGCGGGCTGACCTGGATCGACCTCGAACACCCGCCGGTGAAGACTGCGGCCGACGAACTGCCGGCGGTCGACACGCTGCTGGTGATGGTCGGCGCCGGCGCCTTCGGGGACGTCGGCCTGTCGTACGCCTGCCCGCGGGGACTGCTCTACAGCACGCGCCGCCTGGTGGGGTTGACGCGCCCGGCGGACGAGGCCCTGGCCGCCGTGCAGAGGGGGCTGGCCCTCTTCGCCGCGCGCCTGGCCGAGGTCGCCGCCGCGGCGCTGCCGGTCGAGGGCGGCCTGCTGGTGCAGACGGGCGTGTCCGACCTGCAGGAAGAGGAGCGGCACTTCCTGGCGCTGGGCGCGGCGCTCGGCTGCTGGCGCTGGCTGGGGCCGGCCTGTCCCGGCGCGGTGCACCTGGTGGACCTGCTCAGCCTGGCCGACAGCCCCACGGTGCGCCAGGGCGACGACGGCTGGGAACTGCTGGGCGCGCTGGTCGCCGGGCGCTTCGCCGGCGACGAAGAGGCCGCGGCGACGCCGTCCGGTCCCGGCCGCCTGGCCCGGCTGACCGAGGGCCGGCGCGGATTGCTCGGGCTGCTCGGCGGCTCCGAAGGCGCCGCCTCGCTGGCGACGGTGATCGAGCGCGTGGCCGCCGTGGCCGGCCTGGATCCCGAGCAGCGCTTCCTGGTCCTGCGGGGCACGCTGGGCAGCGGCCGTCACGACGCGCTGGTGCGCGGCCTGGTCCAGTCCCGGCGCCTGGCCGACGACCCGGGCGAGATCACGTTCTGGTGCCCGGACCCGGCTACCGCCGCCTTCCTGGCGCGCGAGTGCCTGCGCGTCGGCCTGGTCGGTCCGCTGGACATCCGCGTGCCCGAGCGCGGCGCCGCGCCCGAGCTGGGCCGCAGCGCCGGCGCCGACGCCGCCGACACGTCCGGCGCGGTGCTGGTGATGTGCGAGGTGCAGCGGTTCGAGCCGGAGACGCGCTACCGCATCGCGCAGATGGGCCGCGGCCGGCGCCTGCTGATGACGGTCGACACCGTGGCGGCCGCCGAGCCGTGGGAGCACCTCTTCCTGACCACGCCGCGCGCCGACGACATCGTCGAGCTGCCGGCGCAGCAGCGGCTGGCCCGCCGCGTCTGGGCCGAGGTCGGCGTGCTGGCCGGGACCGAGCGCGAGCCCGGCACGTCGCGCCGCCGCGACAAGGGCCTCCTGCTCGCCGAGAACGCGGCGAACCTCGACCAGAGCGTGGCGCGCCTCGTGGCGGCGCGCGAGAAGGACGAATTGGGCCCGGTGCTGCGCATCGTCGGCGCGATGACCGGCGACCTCGAGTACGTCGGGGACTCGCTGCTCGAGCGCGGCTGGGTGGTCGCCGGCGAGTCGCGCCTGGACTGGCTGCTGCTGCCCTGCCCGCGCGAGCTCCTGGCCGCCGCCGCCGACGCCCTGGCCGCCGCCGGCCTGGCGCCGGCCCGACACGGCCTGCTGGCGGCCGCGGCCGCCGCCGGCGGCGATGACGATGACGCGCCGCCGCCGCCGCCCGACCCGCTGCTGCCGCGCTTCCTGGCGCCGCCGCTGCGAGCGGAGTGCCGCCGCTGGCAGGCCGCGCTGGACGTGGAGGCGTTCGCGGACTTCGCGTCGTTCGCCGACGCGGTCGCGGTCTCCGAGTGGGGGCAGGTCGTGTTCGCCGAGCCGGAGGCCCGCGCGCGCGCGGCGGCCGTCGTGGCCGCCTGGGGCCGCGCCGCCCCGGCCGCGCTGCTGGACCAGCCGCTGTGGCTGGCGTGGTGGCTGGTCACCCTCGCGGACCTCGGCGAATCGCCGGGCGCTGGCGTGCGTCCGCTGGTGCTGCTGGCCGAGGCCGCGCGGGCCGGCGGCAGCTTCGTGCCGGCGGCCGTGTACATGTGCCAGGGCACCGAGGAGCCGGTCCGCCACTACGAGGTGCTCGGCCGCGTCACCGACCAGGCGCTGGTGCTGTACCAGGTGCGTTCGCCGCTGCCGGGCGACGCCGGCTGACCCGCGGCGCGCGCGTCCCTTGTCCGCCGGCCTTTCGATGACCATGTTCCGGCCGGCGCCGCGGCCATCCGCGGCGCCGGCGCCGCGCCCGCGTCGCCCCGGCGCGCCAGCGGCCGCGAGCCTCGAGCCCGGGAGCACAGCATGGACTGTCCGTTCGAGCCGTACCGCATCAAGGTCGTCGAGAAGATCCGCCGCACCACGCCCGAGGAACGCGCGCGGCTGCTCAAGCAGGCGGGTTACAACGTCTTCAAGGTGCCGTCCACCGCGATCTACGTCGACCTTCTGACCGACAGCGGCACCAGCGCCATGAGCGACCAGCAGTGGGCGGCGCTGATGACCGGGGATGAAGCCTACGCCCAGAGCCGCTCCTTCGAGGACTTCGAGACCACCATCCGCGGCATCTTCGGCTACCGGCACGTGATCCCCACGCACCAGGGCCGCGCCGCCGAGGGGCTGCTCTTCGCGACGGCCGTCAAGCCCGGCCAGGTCGTGCCCAACAACATCCACTTCGACACGACGCGCGCGAACGTCGAGCATGTGGGGGCCATCGCCCTGGATTGCGTGGACGACGCGGGGCTGGACCCGACGCTCGAGGCGCCCTTCAAGGGCGACATGAGCCTGGCGAAGCTGGAGGCCGCGTTCGCGAAGTACGGGCGCGAGCGCATCCCGCTGGTGATGCTGACCATCACCAACAACAGCGGGGGCGGGCAGCCCGTCTCGCTGGCGAACATGCGCGCGGTCAGCGCCTTCTGCCGCGAGCAGCGCGTGCCGCTGATCTTCGACGCCTGCCGCTTCGCCGAGAACGCCTGGTTCATCCAGCAGCGCGAGGCGGGCTGCCGCGACAAGTCGATCCTGGACATCTGCCGCGAGATGTTCGCGCTGGGCCAGGGCTGCACGATGAGCGCCAAGAAGGACGCGCTGGTGAACATCGGCGGGTTCCTCTGCCTGAACGACGACGCCCTGGCGCAGGCGGCCACCAACCTGCTGATCCTGCGCGAGGGCTTCCCGACCTACGGCGGGCTGGCCGGCCGCGACCTGGCCGCCGTCGCGCAGGGCCTGCGCGAGGTGCTGGACGAGGACTACCTGGCCTACCGCATCGGCCAGGTGTCGCGCCTGGGCGCGCGCCTTGACGAGCTGGGCGTGCCCTTCGTGCGGCCGACCGGCGGCCACGCGGTCTACCTGGACGCGCGGCGCATGCTGCCGAACGTGCCGCAGCGCGAGTTCCCCGGCCAGGTCGTCACCGCCGCGCTCTACCAGCTGGCAGGCGTGCGGGCGGTGGAGATCGGCAGCCTCATGTTCGAGCACAAGGACCCCGACACCGGCAAGCTGGTGCCGCCGGCGATGGAACTGGTGCGACTGGCCATTCCGAGGCGCGTCTACACGCACACGCAGCTGGACTTCGTGGCCGACGCCTGCGCCCGCGTGATGGAGCTGGCTCCGCGCCTGCGGGGTCTGGAGATCACCTGGGAGCCGCCCACGCTGCGGCACTTCACCGCCACGCTGCGGCCGGTGGGCGGCGGACCGCTGCTGGCCGACGCCTGAGGACATGGACGGGGTGCCGCCGATCACCTGCACCGGCTTGGAGCCGGCGCTGGCCGACCTGGTCAGGGACGCGGCG
This sequence comes from uncultured Fibrobacteraceae bacterium, assembly GCA_964399195.1. GTDB lineage: Bacteria > Krumholzibacteriota > Krumholzibacteriia > LZORAL124-64-63 > LZORAL124-64-63 > CAINDZ01. The sequence continues at coordinate 10,094 of CAYNPY010000060.1, read as the reverse complement.
CGGCAGGCCGCCGCCGCGGTGGGCCTGGCCGGCGCCTTGGACGCGCTGGCCATCTGCGCCGACGACCTGCCGGGCGGCGCGGAGGCCTGGCTCGCGCTTCGGCGCGCCCGCGCCGGCGGCGCGCCGGCTTTGGCGCTGTACTGCCACCCCGAGGTGTTCGTGGCGCCGGTCCCGGCGAGCGGGACGGTGTTCCCGCCGCGCGCGGTCTGGGACCGCCCCGATCCCGCCGCCGCAGAACCGGCGGCCACCGCCGCCGCGTTCGCCAGGGCGCGGGCCGACGCTTTCCTGCACCACCACCTGCAGTGGGCCGCGGATGCGGTTTCAGGCGTGCTGGACCCCGAGCGGGTCCCGGCCTCCCTGACGGAGGCGTTCACCGCCTGCTGGGCCGTCCACGTGGACGGGCGCCTGGCGCGCCGGGGACTGCCCGGCTATGCGCTGGCGGAGCGCCGCGGGCGGTTCAGCCGCCTCTTCTCGACCGGGGGCATCCTCATGCCGGACCACTGGCAGGCTTTCCAGGGCCTGTGGGACGGTCGTTTCCCTCGCCCGGGGGACGTCGTGGCCGTGGCCCGCGGCCTGCCCCGGGTGTAGACCCCCCGGTGTTTAGGTTTGCTTTTTGCGGCCGTTTGCCCCAATTTCATGCCTGCCGCCGCTGCCGGTCCGGTCGGCGGGCCGTCGCGGCCCGTCCGCGTTCCGGTCGCGGCGCCCGCCGCCGTGGCGCTGCGCGCCGGGCGGCCGTGCGCGCGCGGCAGTACTCGAGTGCGAGCGGCAGTCACCGGCGCGGGACCCGTCCCGGCGCGGTGCCCCGGGTCGCCTCGCCGGCCCAGGCCGGGCGGCGTCGAGCCGCCGGTCGGCCACGGCCCGCGAGTCGCCTGAGCGCCTTGCGACCCACCGGCAAGGCCTGCCATCACCCTTAGGGAGGTTGTTTCATGTTCGGTGCCACTTCCCCGCGTCGTCCGGTCACGATCCTGCTGCTGGTCGTGCTGGCCGTCACCCTGTTCGGGTTGGCCGGCTGCGGCAAGAAGGAGATCGCTGATCCCTACGTGTACGATTCGCTGCGGCGCGTCACGCGCGGCGACACGCTGAGCGTCAAGTTCCGCTTCGAGATCGACGCGCCGGCGTTCGAGTACGTGCGGGGCAACACGGCCATCATCCGCGACGGCAACCTCCTGGAGTTCCTCGTGGCCGAGGACCTCGAGAACAACTACCAGCGCCTGGCCGGCACGCTGCTGGGCGTCCGCAAGACGTTCACGCCGCAGCCGACGCACCTGGTGCTCGAGCGGATCAAGCGCAACGGCGTCGTCGAGGCCGACACGACCACGCTGCGCCGCCCGGCGCACTACACGCTGCCGCGCCTGCTGCGCGCCGGCGCCATCGACCAGAACGTGCCCGGCGCCCCGCTGCCGGAGATCGGCTTCAAGCAGGGCGAGATCGACGAGGCGCGCAGCACCTTCCTGCCCGAGAAGGAAGGCGACCCGCTCAAGACCGTGAAGAGCGCGTTCGCGAACTTCGCCTACCGCCCGCGCCACGACCTGCCCGAGGGCGCCGCGCCCTCGCCCGAGGACTACGCCTGGTACCTGATCGGCGACACCAGCGCGCTGGAAGTGGTGGAGCTGACCGAGGGCGCCGAGTGGATGCTGCACCTGCTCAAGGACAAGGACCTGCCGGTGATCGGCGCCTTCTCGCTGATCTCGCTGGAGCCGGAGTGGACCAAGCGCCGCGTGGAGCACACGGGCCTCGGCCACGTGGTGGGCAAGGTGCGCATCGACTGGTTCCAGTACGCGAACACGTACGTCGAGGGCTTCGAGAACAAGGAGCGCTAGGCGCGACCGCGGGTTCCCGGCGACGCCGGGGGCTCGGCACGAAGTCCCGAAGAGACGAAGCGGGCCCTCCCGAGCGGGGGGCCCGCTTGCTTCGTCCGGTTGTGGGGATTGCTGCGCGGCGGGTCGCCCCGGTCCGCCTCAGACCAGCAGCTCCATCAGCCGCGCGTCCTTCAGCACCGCCTTCGCCGCCACCTTGCCCTTCTTCTCGAGCGCGCTGGTGTGGATCTTGTTGGCCACGACGCCGACCATGATCCCGTGCTTCCCCTCGAAGAGCAGCTCGGCGGCGTGGTGCCCCAGCCGGCTGGCCAGGATGCGATCGAAGCCGCTCGGCGCGCCGCCCCGCTGCACGTGGCCCAGCACGACCATGCGCACGTCGCGGTTCAGGCGGGCCTTGATCTCGAACGACACGTAGGAGGCCTTGCCGGCGCCCTCGGCCACGATGATCAGCGCGTGGTGCTTGCCCCGCTGGTAGCCCTCGGCGATGCGGCCGCAGACCTCGTCGATCTTCCAGGGGATCTCCGGCAGCAGCACCTCCTCGGCGCCGGTGGCGATGGCCGTCTGCGCCGCCAGCAGGCCGTACTCGCGGCCCATCACCTCGATGACGAAGATGCGGCCGTGGCTGGTGGCGGTGTCGCGCACCTTGTCGACGGCGTCGATGGCGATGTTCAGCGCCGTGTCGAACCCAATACTATAGTCGGTGCCGGGGATGTCGTTGTCGATGGTGGCCGGGACGCCGACGCAGGGCACGCCGAACTCGCGCTCGATCTTCGTGGCGCCGCGGAAGCTGCCGTCGCCGCCGATGACGACCATGCCGTCCAGCTTCAGCTTCTTCAGGGTGCGGCCCACCGGGGCGGCGCCCTCGGGCGTCGCGAACTGCGGGTAGCGGAAGGTGCGCAGGATGGTGCCGCCCTTCTGCAGGATGCCGCTGACCGAGCCCGCGGACATCGTCGTGTAGGCGCCCTCGGCCAGGCCCAGCCAGCCTTTCTGGATGCCGACCACCTCGGCGCCGTGGCGCCAGGCCGTGCGCACCACCGCGCGCAGCGCGGCGTTCATGCCGGCGGCGTCGCCGCCGCCGGTCAGGACCCCGATCCGCTTCATCCTTCGCCTCCTGCAGTGTCGTCCGCGCGCGGGCCCGCGCCCGCGGCCGTGTCGGTATCGTCGCCGGCCGGGCGCCGCCGCCGGCGCTCGTGCCAGAGCCTGATCTGTTCGATGCGCCCGGCCAGCTCGGCCTCGAAGCCGCGCCGCCCCGGCTGGTAGAAGGTGGTCCCGGCCAGTTCGTCGGGCAGGCAGGTCATGTCGCCCAGGCCGTCGGCCGTGTCGTGAGCGTACACATAGCCGTCGCCGTAGCCCACTTCTTTCATCAGGCGCGTGGGGGCGTTGCGCAGGTGGTAGGGCACCGGCGGGTTGCTGCCCCGGGCCACCTCGGCGGCGGCCGCGCCGTAGGCCTTGTACAGGGCGTTGCTCTTGGGCGCCAGGGCCAGGTAGACCGCGGCCTGCGCCAGCGCCAGCGCGCCCTCGGGCATCCCCAGCTGGTGCGCCGCGTCGCGCGCGGCGACCGTGCGCACGAGGGCGTCGGGGTCGGCCAGGCCCACGTCCTCGCTCGCGAACCGCACGAGTCGCCGCGCCACGTACAGCGGGTCCTCGCCGCCCTCGAGCATGCGCGCCAGCCAATACACCGCAGCCTGCGGGTCGCTGTTGCGCAGGCTCTTGTGCAGCGCCGAGATGATGTTGAAGTGCTCCTCGCCGCCCTTGTCGTAGCGGGCGGCGCGCGTCTGCACCAGCCGCGCGACGGCGGCGGCGTCCAGCGGCGCCGCCGGATCGCCGCCCTCGTCGCCGGCCGCCGCCGCCACGGACTCGAGCAGGCCGAGCGCGGCGCGCGCGTCGCCCTCGCTCAGGCGCGCCATCAGCTCCAGCGCCCCGTCGTCGAACGCGGGCCGGCCGCCCAGGCCCTGTGGCGCGGCGACGGCGCGGCGCAGCAGCCCGGCCACGTCCGCCGTCGTCAGCGGCTGCAGCACGAACAGGCGCGTGCGCGAGATGAGCGCGCTGTTGACCTCGAAGCTGGGGTTCTCGGTGGTGGCGCCGATCAGCGTGACGTCGCCGCGCTCGACGAACGGCAGCAGCGCGTCCTGCTGCGCCTTGTTGAAGCGGTGGATCTCGTCCAGGAAGAGGATGGTGCGGCGGCCGGTTGCCTTCTGCAGGCGGCCCGACTCCGTCATGACCTCCTTGAGCTCCTTCGAGCCCACGGCCACGGCGCTGTACTCCAGGAACCGCGCGCCGCCCAGCCCCGCCACCAGGCGCGCCAGCGTGGTCTTGCCGCAGCCCGGCGGGCCCCACAGCAGGAGCGAGGGGAGCGTCCCGGCCGCCAGCAGGCGCCGGAGCGGCCCGTCCGGCCCCAGCAGGTGCGGCTGGCCGACGACCTCGTCCAGGGCGCGCGGGCGCATGCGGTCGGCCAGGGGGGCCAGGGACGCCGAGTCGCCGGCGCGGCCGGCAGGCGCGCCGGCGGTCACGTGCGGATGGGCGGCGTCGTCGCCGCCGAACAGATCGCCGGTCATGGCTCCCGCCTGCCGGCGCGCCGCTCGGGGAAGAGCGGTCGGGGGCCGGACGTGCGCGCCGGGCCAGGTTGACGCTGCCGGGCGCGGCCGTTAAGCTGAACGGTCAACGCCTGCTATTCTTGTGAAGGAGCGACCGCATGGCAAGGGCCATTCTCATCGTGCTGGACGGGCTGGGCGTGGGCGGGGCGCCGGACGCGGCCGCCTACGGCGACGCCGGCTCGGACACGCTCGGGAACCTGGCGGCGGCCGTCGGCGGGCTGGACGTGCCCAACCTGGCCGCCCTGGGCCTCGGTAACCTGCACGCCATCGCCGGCGTGGCGCCGGCCCGGCGCCCGCGCGCCGGCTACGGCCGGCTGGTGGAGGTGTCGGCGGGCAAGGACTCCACGACCGGCCACTGGGAACTGATGGGCGTCGTCACCGCGCAGCCGTTCCCGACCTATCCGGACGGCTTTCCGGCCGACCTGCTGGCGGAATTCACGCGCCGGACGGGCTGGGGCGTGATCGGCAACAAGGCCGCCAGCGGCACGGCGATCATCGCCGAGCTGGGCGACGAGCACCGCGCCACCCGCAAGCTGATCGTGTACACCTCGGCCGACAGCGTGTTCCAGATCGCGGCCCACGACGAGGTCTGCGGCCTCGAGGAACTGTACCGCGTGTGCGCGCTCGCGCGCGAGCTGCTGCAGCCGCCGCACCAGGTCAGCCGCGTCATCGCGCGGCCGTTCACCGGCCCCAGCGGCGCCTACGTCCGCACGCCGCACCGCCACGACTACTCGGTGCTGCCGCCCAAGGACCTGCTGCTCCCGTCGCTGCAGGCGTCCGGCGTGCGCGTGGAGTCGATCGGCAAGATCTACGACCTGTACGCCGGCGTCGGCATCGACCGCACGCACCCGTCGAAGAACAACGCCGAGGGCATGGCGAAGCTGGACGAGGTCTACGCCGCCGCCGGCGAGCGCGAGCTGATCCTGCTCAACCTGGTCGACTTCGACATGCTGTGGGGCCACCGCAACGACCCCGAGGGCATGCGCGGCGGGCTCGAGGCGTTCGACCGCTGGCTGGGCGGCTTCCTGCCCCGGCTGCGCGACGGCGACCTGCTCCTGCTGACCGCCGACCACGGCAACGACCCGACCACGCCCAGCACGGACCACTCGCGCGAGACGGTGCCCCTGCTGGCCTGCCTGGGCGGGCTGGACGAGGGCCCCGACCTGGGCACGCAGCGGGGCTTCATGGACGTCGCCGCCACGCTGGCGGACTTCTTCGGCGCGCCGGCGCCCCGGCACGGGCAGAGCTTCCTGGCCCGCCTTACCGAGCGGAGGACGGCATGAACGACACGCACCGCCGGCTGATCGAGGCCGCCTGCCTGCAGCGCCAGCGCAGCTACTCGCCGTACTCGCGCTTCCGCGTCGGGGCGGCGCTGCTGGGCCGCAGCGGCGCCGTCTACCTGGGCACGAACGTCGAGAACGCGTCGTTCGGGCTGTCGATCTGCGCCGAGCGCGCGGCCGTGTGCCGCGCCGTGGCCGACGGCGAGCGCGCGTTCACCGCCATCGCCGTCTGCGCCGACGGCGGCGAGCCGACGCCGCCCTGCGGCGCCTGCCGCCAGGTGCTGCTGGAGTTCGGCCCGGACCTGGTGGTGCTCATGGCCGGCAACCGCGGCGCCGACGGCCCGGTGCTGACCATGACCGCGGGCGAGCTGGTGCCGCTGGCGTTCACCGACTTCAGCGCCAACCTGGCCGACGAGCACGGGCGCGCGCCCGGGGAAGGGCGGGACCCGCAGTGAGCAACCCGCTGGAGATCATCGAGGCCAAGAAGCGCGGGCAGGAGCTGGACGGCGCCGCCATCGGCGAGCTGGTGGGCGGCTTCACGACCGGCGCGGTGCCCGACTACCAGATGGCCGCCTTCCTGATGGCCGTGTGGTTCCGCGGCATGTCCCCGCGCGAGACGGCCGACCTGACCGGCGCCATGCTGCGCTCGGGCGAGGAGCTGGACGTCTCGCGGCTGACCGGACCCACCGCCGACAAGCACTCGACCGGCGGCGTGGGGGACAAGGTCAGCCTGCTGCTGGCGCCCCTGGCGGCGGCCTGCGGCCTGAAGGTGCCCATGCTGTCGGGGCGCGGGCTGGGCCACACCGGCGGCACGCTGGACAAGCTGGAGGCCATCCCCGGCTACGACATCCGCCTGGGCAACGACGCGTTCCTGGACATCGTCGAGCGCGTCGGCTGCGCGATCATCGGCCAGGGGCCGACCATCGCCCCGGCGGACGGGCGCATCTACGCGCTGCGCGACGTGACCGCGACCGTGGACTGCGTGCCGCTGATCACCGCCTCGATCATGTCCAAGAAGCTCGCCGCGGGGCCGCGCACGATCGTGATCGACCTGAAGACCGGCTCCGGCGCCTTCATGCGCGACCTGGAGCAGGCGCGCCGCCTGGCGCGCGCGCTGGTGGACGTAGGCGCGAGCTACGGGCGCCGCATGGCGGTCGTGTTCTCGGACATGGACCAGCCGCTGGGCGTGGCGATCGGGCACGCCAACGAGACGCTGGAGGCCTTCGCGGCGCTGCGGCCGGGCGGTCGCGCCCGCGCCCCGCAGGACCTGGTGGAGCTGACCGAGCAGCTGACCGCGGACATGGTCCGCGTGGCCGGGGTGGAGCCGACGCCCGCGGCGGCCCTGGCGCGCGTGCGCGCCGCCTGGGACGACGGGCGGGCGCTGGCCGCGCTGCTGGACTGGGTGGCCGCGCAGGGCGGCCGGCTGGAGCCTGGGCGCGACGACTTCGGCCTGGAGCTGGCGCCGGCGGCCGCGGAATTCGCCGCCCCGCACGAGGGCTGGCTGGCGGCCGTGGACTGCCGCGAGGTGGGGCTGGCGCTGGCCGACCTGGGCGCGGCGCGGCGGCGCGTGGAGGACGTCCTGGACCTGTCGGCCGGACTGGACTACCTGGCGCGGGTCGGCGACCGCGTCGAGCGCGGGCAGCCGCTGCTGCGCATCGCCTGCCGGGACCGCGCCCGCGCCGCGGCGGCCGTCGAGCGGCTGGCCCGCGCGGTGACCGTCGCGCGCGAGCCGGCGCCGGCGCGGCCGCTGATCCTGGGCCGTCTGGACTAGCCCGCGCGCCGCAGGGGCCTAGTCCCCGGGCAGGAACTCGTCGTCGGCGCGGTCCAGCGACCGGAAGTCGCGCGGGGCGTCGCCCATCTCCAGCAGGCGTCCGCGGTGGTCGCGGCAGCCGTCCTGCGGGTAGTGGCCGGGCAGGAAGACCTCGGCCTGGACCGAGTCGCACCCGGCGCGCGCCAGCTGGCCGCTGCGCATGCACACCATGCGGTCGACGATCCCGGTCGGCCGCTCGAACTGCTCGTCGCCCTTGCGCGCGGTCACGCGCCCCATGAACGCCGCCCACACCGGCACCGCCATGCGCGAGCCGGTGGCGCCGCGTCCCATCGGCGTCGGCTCGTCGAAGCCGACCCACACGCCGGCGCAGAAGCTGGGCGTGTAGCCCACGAACCAGGCGTTGGTGTTGTCGTTGGTCGTGCCCGTCTTGCCGGCGCCCGTGCGCGTGAAGCCGTTGCGCCGCGCGCCGGCGGCGGTGCCGGAATCCACCGTGCTCTTGAGCAGGCTCGTCATCACGTAGGCCTCGGCCGGGTCGAGCGCCTCGTGCTGGTAGACGCGCGACTCGAACAGGACCTCGCCGTCGACCGTCTCCACGCGGCTGATCAGGTACTGGTCCGCCCAGACGCCGTGGTTGGCGAAGGCGCAGTAGGAGGCCACCAGCTCGGCCAGCGTGACCTCGCCCGCGCCCAGGTAGAGCGACGGCACCTTCGGCAGGGATTCGACGGCGATCCCCAGCTTGCGCAGGTTGGCCAGCACCGGGTCCAGACCCAGGTCCAGGTAGAGCTTGGCCGTGGGCACGTTCACCGAGTGGCTCAGCGCCCAGCGCAGCGTCATGGGGCCGCTGAACGTCTCGGAGTAGTTCTGGGGCCGCCAGATGCCGCTGACGCCGGTGTCCAGCTCGAACGGCGAATCCATGAGGATGCTGGCCGGCGTGTAGCCGTGCTGCAGCGCCGCGAGGTAGACATAGGGCTTGAAGGTCGAACCCGGCTGGCGCTCGGCCTGCAGCGCCATGTTCCACTTCGAGTCCGCGAACGAGCGCCCGCCCACCAGCCCCAGCACGGCGCCGGTGCGCACGTCCTGCAGCAGGGCCGCCCCCTGCAGGTAGGTCACTTTCGGCGGCCGCTTGCCCTCGGCGACCAGTTGGTCGTAGTGCGCGCGCGTCTGCCGTTTCGGACGCCTCTTCTCCTCCTCGAGCAGGTGCGTCTCGAGCGCGTCCTCCATCCACTCCTGGTACTGGGGGACCAGCGTGGTGTGCACGCGCAGCCCGTCGCGGTACAGCCGCGTGGCGCCGTACTCCTTCTCGAGCCACTTGCGCACTTCCTCGACGAAGTAGGCGGCGAAGCCGGCCGACTCGGCCGCGGCGTCGGGATCGGCCAGGCGCACCTTCGTCTCGGCGATGGCGTCGGCCTCCGCCCGCGTGAGATAGCCCGCGCCCACCATCGTGCCCAGCACCACCGCGCGCCGCGCGTAGGCGGCATCGGGGTTGCGCTGCGGCGAGAAGCGCTCCGGCTGCTGGATCATGCCGGCGATCATCGTGCACTCGGCCGGGCCCAGGTCCCACACGTCGCGGCCGAAGAAGAGGCGCGCTGCGGCCTGCACGCCGTAGGCGCCGCGTCCGAGGTAGATCTGGTTGAGGTACATCGCGAGGATCTCGTCCTTCGTGTAGAGGGACTCGATCTGCGCGGCGACGATCCACTCGCGGAACTTGCGCGTCAGGCGCTTCTCGCTGGGCAACAGCTTCGGGAAGAGGTTGCGCGCCAGCTGCTGCGTCAGCGTGCTGCCGCCCTGGCTGTCGCGCGAGGTGAGGTTGATCCAGACCACGCCGATCACGCGCTTCAGATCGATGCCGTAATGCTTGTAGAAGCGCTTGTCCTCGACCGCGATCACCGCCTGCTGCAGCACGGGCGGGATGCGGTCCAGCGGCACGATCGTGCGGTTCTCGGTGAAGAACTCGCGCAGCACGTCGCCGTTGGCGGCATAGATGACCGTCTTGACCGAGGGGTCGATGGTGCGCAGCGTGTCGATGGGGGGCAGGTCGCGCGCCAGCCAGTTGAGACCGGCGACCGTGCCCACGACCGCGACCGCGAACAGCGCGGCGGCGCCCCACAGGATGCGCCGCACCCACCGCCTCGGGATGTCGAGCGCCAGCAGCGCCCGCACGTCCGTGAACTTCCGCATGCACCCTCCCTGGTCCGGCCTGCAGGCCGCCGGCGCGCCGTGCGCCGGGTCCGCACAGGATAACCGCCCACAGGCGGCCAAGTCCAACCCGCGCTGGCGCGGCCGCGCCCAGCCGCCGCCGCGGGGCGCGCTCCGGCTGCGCGGCGGCGGTAACGTCTGTTCAAGAGCGACAGCCACGGAGATTATAAGCCGTTGCGGGGTATTGTTTTAGGTTCATGGCGCCGTGAGTGTGAAAAATAAAGCAAAATCCCTTTGACAGGCATCCGATGTGCATATAACTTCCGCCCCCGTTGCCCGACGCGCCGCCAGGCCGCTCGGGCAACCGCTTCCCGCGCCGACTCTTGGGTCGCTGCGGGAGGGCGGCTCGGCTGCGAAAAAAGTCAATTTTCCGGTTGACACACTTCGGCGGCTTGAGTACATTGCTCGTCCCCTGAACGGGGGGCCGGCGGCAACG
>CAYNPY010000059.1:13305-23018 GCA_964399195.1 uncultured Fibrobacteraceae bacterium | reverse complement strand
GCCGCCGAGGCGCCGCCCAACGCGTCGCCCGGCACCGGTTTCGCCCAGGTCGACATCGATCCGGTCGCCCACACGATGCGCGTCCTCGTCTCGTTCGAGGGCCTGCTCGCCAACGTCACCAACGCGCACATCCACGGGCCGACCGCGGTCGCGGGCACCGGCACCGCGGGCGTGGCCACCACGACGCCGACGTTCCCCGGCTTCCCGGCCGGGGTCACGGCCGGCCTCTACGACAACACCTTCGACACGACGCAGGCGTCCAGCTTCAACCCCGCGTTCATCACCGCCAACGGCGGCACGCCTGCCCTGGCCGAGGCGGCGCTGTTCGCGGCGATCGACGCCGGCAAGGCGTACGTCAACGTGCACACGACGCTGTATACGGGGGGCGAGATCCGCGGCTTCCTGCAGCCGATGGTCACGCCGACCGAGAGCTCGAACTGGGGCGGCGTCAAGTCGCTGTTCCGTTAGCCGATCCGGCCGAAAGAAGTCCGGCCGCGCCCGTCGAAGGCGCGGCCGGACGCTTTTCGGTCAACGCGCTCTTCAGTGCTGATGCACCGTCTGGCCCGGCGCGCCATGGGGTGCGCCCGCGGGTTCGGTCGCCGCGTCGTTCCACCACCTGATCAGCCCCGTCTCGAAGCGGTCCAGCGGGAAGCCGTCCTTGCGCGGCACCACGCGCACCGAGAAGCCGCGGCGCCCGGCCCGCCGGCAGGGGATCTCGCCCTTGAACGACACCGTGCCGTCGGCGGCGACGCCGCCCTGGGAGAACATCGTCGCCGTTTCGCCGTCCTGGATGTTCCCGGCAGCGTCCAGCAGGCCGTGGTACACCTCGACCAGGATCTCCTCGGCGGGGATCCCGCCCAGCTTCACCTTCGCCGTCACCGGCAGCATGGTGCCCATCGGCTGCGCCTTGAGCGGCGGCGCCGCCACCTCGACGATCGCCACGCCGGGCCAGTTCTGGTGCAGCCGCTGGCGCCAGCGGGCCAGGTCCGTGGCCAGGGCGTGATCGTCGGCGCCCAGGCGCCGCACGTTGTCCAGGCAGGGGATGTAGAAGCGCTCGGTGTACTCCTCGACCATGCGGTTGGTGTTGAACTCCGCGTTCACCGTGCGCATCGAGTTCTTCATGATGCGGGTCCACTCGCGCGGCACGCCGTCCACGCCGCGGTCGTAGAAGGCCGGCACGATCTCCTTCTCCAGCAGGTCGTACAGGGCCTCGCTCTCCACCTCGTCCTGGTACTGCTGGTCCTCGTGCTCCTCGCCGTCGCCGATGGCCCAGCCGTTGTCCTTGTGGTAGCCCTCGCACCACCAGCCGTCCAGCACCGAGAGGTTGATGCCGCCGTTGGGCGGGACCTTCATGCCGGAGGTGCCGCTGGCCTCCAGCGGGCGCCGCGGGTTGTTCAGCCACACGTCCACGCCCTGCACCAGGTAGCGCGCCACCTCGATGTTGTAGTCCTCGACGAAGACGATGCGCTTGCGGAACTCCTCGCGCTCGGCCATGTGCACCAGCTGGCGGATCACCTCCTTGCCGGGGTGGTCCTTGGGGTGCGCCTTGCCGGCGAAGATGAGCTGCACCGGCCGCTCGGGGTTGTTCAGGATGCGGCTCAGGCGCTCGGGATCGCGCAGGATCAGCGCCGCGCGCTTGTAGGTGGCGAAGCGGCGCGCGAAGCCGATGGTCAGCGCCTCGGGATCGAGCGCCTCGCTGGCGGACTTGATCCAGATGCGGTTGGCCCCGCGCCGCTCCATCTGCTTGCGCAGCCGCGCGCGCACGAACCCGACCAGGCGCTCGCGCATGCGCTCGTGCGAGCGCCACAGCTCGGCGTCCGGGATCAGCGCCACGCGGTCCCACAGCGTCTTGTTCGTCGGCTCCTCGTACCAGCGGGGGCCCAGGTAGCGGTCGTAGAGCCGGGCGATCTCCGAGCACAGCCAGCTGCGCGTGTGGATGCCGTTGGTCACGTGGGAGATGGGGATCTCCGACTTCGGCACGTCCGGCCAGACGCGCTGCCACATGTCGCGCGAGACGTGTCCGTGCAGTTCGCTGACGCCGTTCGCGAAGCGGCTCAGCCGCAGCGCCAAGACCGTCATGCAGAACGCCTCGTGCTGGTTGTGGGGGTCCTGGCGGCCGAGCGCCAGCAGCCGCTCGATGCCGATGCCCATCTCGTCGGCCTTGCGCGTCAGGTAGGTGCGGACGAGCTCCGGCGCGAAATAGTCGTTGCCGGCAGGCACGGGCGTGTGCGTCGTGAAGATGTTGCTGGCGCGGACCACCTCGAACGCGGTCTCGTAGGACAGGCCGCGGTGCTTCATGAGCAGGTTGATGCGCTCGAGCGCCAGGAACGCCGAGTGGCCCTCGTTCAGGTGGCACACTGTCGGCTCCAGGCCCAGTGCGATCAGCGCGCGCAGGCCGCCGATGCCGAGCATGATCTCCTGGCGGATGCGCATGTCCGTGTCGCCGCCGTAGAGCTGCGCGGTCAGGTCGCGGTCCTCCGGCCGGTTCTCCTGCAGGTTGGTGTCCAGCAGGAACAGCGGGTTGCGTCCCACCTGCACGCGCCAGATCTGCGCGAAGATGGAGCGCCCCGGGTAGTGCACCTCGATCAGGCGCGGGGCGCCGTCGCGGTCGCGCTCCAGCGACATCGACATGTTGTAGAAGTCGTTGACCGGGTACTCCTCCATCTGCCAGCCGTCGTGGTTGAGGTACTGGCGGAAGTACCCGGACTGGTAGGCCAGGCCCATGCCGACCAGGGGGATGCCCAGGTCGGTGGCCGACTTCAGGTGGTCGCCGGCCAGGACGCCCAGGCCGCCCGAGTACAGCGGCAGCGACTCGTGCAGGCCGAACTCCAGCGAGAAGTAGCCGACCAGGCCGTCGCCGACGCCCCGGTGCTCGCTCGCGAACCAGGTCGGGCGCGTGAGGTAGCGCTCGAGGTCGCCCTGGACGCGCTCGAGGTGCGCCAGGAACGCCTGGTCGCGCTCCAGTTCGCGCACGCGCTGCGCCGACAGCGAGCCCAGCACCGCCACCGGGTTGCCCGCGTGCCGGTCCCACTGGTCGGGGTCGACGCGGCGCAGCAGCGAGATGGCCTCGACGTTCCAGGTCCACCAGGCGTTGCGCGCGATGTCGAGCAGCGGCTTGAGCGGGTCCGGCAGGTTGGGCGTGACGACGAACTTGCGGATCGATGGCATGGATCGTTCTCCCGGGCGCGGTCATGGCCAAAACGGTGCGGCGCGGGCAGGCAGAGGCGCCCCCCGCGTTTGCTTTCGGCCCCGAACCGCGATAATAAAGCACGCAGTGGGCGCGGGCCACCCCGAAGGTCCGCCGCTCGACATCGAACTGAAAAGCCGGAAACAAGAAGGGCCGCAACACGGTGAACGTCCTGAGCGATGCCGACTCGCTGGCTGCCTGGCTGGACGCCCATCCCGGCGCCGGGATCCTGGACGCTCGCCCGGGAGCCGACTTCGCGACGATCCACGCGCGCGGCGCCGTATCGCTGCCGCGGGCGGCCGGCGCCTCCGCGGCCGAACTGGAGGACGCGCTGCCGTCGATCTTCCTGCCGCCGCGCCACCGCCCGCTGCTGGTGGTCGCCGCCACGCCGGAGCTGGCCGCGGGCCTGGCCGGGGCGCTGGCCGCAAGGGGCCGCGCGCGGGTGGCGGCCGCGGCGCTGCCGGTCGCCCAGCTGGCGGCGCTGCCGGAGCGCTGGCGCGAACGGGGGGCCGGCGCGCGGACGCTGTGGGAAGCCCCGGCCTGGCTGACGCGCCACGCCGACCTGCTGCCGCCGCCCGCGGCGGGGCCGGCGCTGGATCTGGGCTGCGGCAGCGGACGGGCGGCCGTGTGGCTGGCCGCGCGCGGCTACCGGACGACCGGTCTGGACCACCAGCCGCAGGCGCTGGCGCTCATGGACCGGCTGGCGGCCAGCCTGGGCGTCGCCGTGACCGGGGCGCGGGCGGACCTGCGCCTGCCGGACGCCGTGCCGCCCGGGCCCTGGAGCGTGGTGGTGAACATCCGCTGCCTGCAGCGGCCGCTGCTGGAACGGCTGCACGTCCTTGTGCAGCCGCACGGCGTGGCCGTGGTGCGCGGCTTCCGCGACGCGCCCGGCTGGGCCCCCGACATCACGGCGGCGCACCGGCTGCGGCCCGCCGAACTGGCGCGCGCGTTCGCCCGCGGGCGCTGGGAGGTGCTGGCGCACGAGGAGGGTTTCGACGACGACGGCCGCCCGGCCGCCGGCATCGTGGCCCGGCGGCTGGGCGGCCGTTGAGGGGACCGGGGGCGGTCCCGACCAGCCGGATCACTTCAGCAGCATGACCTTCGTCGACACCCGCCGCGCCGGCGTGTCCACCAGCACCAGGTAGGTCCCGGAGCCGAGGCGCCGCCCGTCATCGGCGATGCCTGTCCAGGTCACCCGGCCGGTGCCGGCCGGGAACTCCCCGTCGGCGAGCCTCGCCACCTGCGTCCCGTCCAGGTCGTAGACGGACACACGGACCCGCTGCGCGCGGTCCAGCTCGAAGCTGATGGTGGTGGCGGGATTGAACGGGTTCGGCGCGGCCATCACGCCCGACAGCGAGGGCACCTCGGACGTCGGCTCGAACTCGAGCACGGCCTGCGCCATGAGCGACCACTCGGCGCCGGTGAAGGCGGCGTACAGGCGGAAGAGATAAGGGCCGCTGCCCTGCAGGGTGGCTGCGGGATCGTCCGCGGTGTAGAGGCCCTCGGCGTCGCGCGTGAACGCCACGTCCCAGGTCTGGTCGGGCGTCGCCGCGCGGGCGCCGGTCAGGCGGAACTCCGGCTCGAAGCCCAGGCCGTCCGGCAGCTGCCACTGCAGCTGCGCCCGCGCCCCGTTCCAGCCGGCGTTCAGCACCAGCGTCGACGGCAGCGGCGCGCCGCAGCCGACCGGCCAGGCGCCCAGGGTCAGGCCGCCGTTGCTGTCCGGATGGCAGGGCGAGGTCTCCTGCAGGTTGAAGGCGATCGTCCCCTGCGGGACGTTCGTGCAGAACTGGGGATCGCTCGCGCGGTTGGTCGGGCCCGGCGTCGTCGGCGCCGCGCCGCCGATCCAGTCGCCCCCCGTGTTCCCGAAGAGGTTGCTCTGGTAGACCTGCGGCCCGTACGTGCCGCCGGAGTGGATGCCGGCGCCCTCGTGGAAGGCGATGATGCTCGCGTTGACCGCGGTGACGGCGTTGCTCGTGTAGATGCCCGCGCCCCGCCAGCTGCCGATGTTGTCCACCAGCGTGCAGCGCACGAGCGTCGCGCCGGACTCCGCGAAGTTGGCCAGGCCGCCGCCGTACCGCGCCTCGTTGCGCGTGAACGTGCAGCTGAAGAACATCGGCTTCGAATCCAGGTCGCAGAAGGCGCCGCCGCCGTAGCCGCGGGTGCCCTGCGTCCGGTTGCCGGCGAAGACCGTCGTCAGCAGCACCGGCGACGAAGTGTGCCGGCACGACAGCCCCGCGCCCCAGTCGGCGCGGTTGTTCTCGAAGCGGCAGTTCTGCAGGCTGGGCGAGGCGAACAGCGTGCAGTCCATGCCGCCGCCGCCGCCGCCCGCCACGTTGTCCGCGAACAGGCAGCCGCTGAAGGCGGGCGAGGCCTCCAGGACCCAGACGGCGCCGCCGTTGCGCGCGGCGTAGTTGCCGCGGAACTCGCAGTCGATGACGTTGACGGCGGCATTGCTGATCAGCAGCGCGCCGCCGCTGGCGTCCGCCAGCGTGGCGCCCTCGGCGCGGCCGCCCACGAAGCTGAGGTTCCGGATCTCCGCGAAGCGCTCGTAGTTTTCGCACGACAGGATGCGTCCGGCGCCCTGGCCGTTGATCACGACGGCGCCGGGCGCAGCGCCGGCGCCGGCCAGCACGACGCCCTCCGGCAGCTTCAGCCCGTGCTCGTAGTAGGTGCCGGGCGCCAGCAGCACGCGGTCGCCCGGATTCGCGCGCGACAGGGCGGCGGCGATCGTCGGTTGGGCTGCCGGGACGTGGATATCCGCCGCGAAGGCGGGTGCCGCGAGGGCGGGGAGGGTGGCCGCGAACCCGGCGATCGCCAGCATTCCGACCAGTCTGCTCAGGTTCCAACACCGCAAGCGAACAGTCCTCCGTGCGCAAACCCTGAAAAAACGCCCAATTCTCCGTTGGACACCGGCTGCGGGACCGGTTCAGGGGGGTTTCGTGCAATATGCGGACCTAGGTCCCGCCGAGGCAAACGGAAAAACCGAGTCGGCGGCGGTTATCGAGACAACAACCTCCGGGCGCGCCGCGCGGTCGAAGGTGGCCAGGAGAGTCCCGATCTGATATCTTGGCCGGGCAGCGGAGTTAGGGGCGAACCCTCACGCGGGGCCTCAAGAGTCTGCAGGGCGGAGATGACATGGCGGGAAATCGCGGGTTGCGCGTCGTCTTGATGAGTGCCGCCCTTGCGGCAGGGTTGGGGGCGGCGGTCTACCTGACCGCGCGCGCCCCGGACAAGGCGCCCCCCAAGGACGTGCCGGTGCGGGTGGCCTTCGCGGCTCCGACGGGCGGCGCCCCCGTGGCCCACTACCAGGCCGAGGTGCGCGATCTGACGCGCAGCGAAGAGGACCTGGTCAGCCCGCTCGAGTTCACGACCGTGGCCGGCCCGGTGGACTCGCACGTGGTGTGGCTGATGCTGGAATACTACCACTCGTACGAAGTGCGCGTGCGCGGCGTGGCCGCCGGCGGCGCGGCAGGCCCCTGGTCGGAGTGGTGCGATCCGTACGAGAATACCTCTCCCTGGGAGACGCCGGAGCCGCCCGCCGATTGAACGGCGCCCCGCGCCCGTGACTGCGTGATAGCGCTCGACTCCGCTGCCGTCGGCGCACATTCTTGAGCCGGCGGATCCGCGTGCGCGGCGCATCGGCAGCAACTTCCCGCGGAGCAGACCAACGTGCAGATCGGACTCATCGGACCCAAGTTCACGGGCAAGACGACCCTCCACAACGTCATCACCGGCGGCAACCGGCCCACGGGCCAGGGCGGGGTGGATCCCCACCTGGCGGCCGGCCCGGTGCCGGACGAACGGCTCGACCGCCTGGCGGCGATGTTCAAGCCGAAGCGCACCGTCTACGCGAGCACGACGTGGGTGGACATCCCCGGCTTCGCGGGAGGGGTCGGCGCCGACGGCGCGCGCGAGGCCGTGCGCTTCCTCGAGCACGGGCGCAAGGTCGACGCGCTGGCGCAGGTCGTGCGCTGCTTCGACGGCGGCTACGGCGCGCCGGACCCGCACGGCGAACTGGAGAACCTGGCCCTCGAACTGACCCTGGCCGACCTGCAGATCGTCGAGAACCGCCTGGAGCGGCTGGCCAAGGACAAGGCGCGCCTGGGCAAGGTGGCCAACGCGCTCGAGCCGCCGTTGATGGAGCGCTTCAAGGAGCAACTGGAGGCCGGCCGGCCGCTGCGCGAACTGGCGTTGACGCCGGACGAGGCGAAGCTCGCCGTCGGCTACGCCTTCCTGACCAGCAAGCCGATGATCATCGTGCTGAACCTCGAGGAGGGCGCCGCGGCCGACGCCGCGCTGCTGGCGGCGGCCGAGAAGGCCGGCGCCGCGGTGGTGCCGCTGTGCGCGCGCGTGGAGGCGGAGCTGGGCGAGCTGTCGCCGGCCGAGGCCGCCGAGTTCCTGGCCGCCCTGGGCATCGCCGAGCCCGCGCTCGGCCGCATGATCCGCGCCGCCTACTCGGCGCTGGACCTGCAGAGCTTCTTCACAGTCGGGCCCGACGAGTGCCGCGCCTGGACCGTGCGGCGCGGCTCGACGGCGCCCGTGGCCGCCGGCGCCATCCACTCCGACCTGCAGCGCGGCTTCATCCGCGCCGAGGTGACGGCCTACGCCGACCTGATCGCCTGCGGCGACATGGCCGCGGCCAAGGCCGCCAACAAGGTGCGCCTCGAGGGCAAGTCGTACGTCGTGCAGGACGGCGACATCATCGAGATCAGGTTCAGCGTGTGAGCGCGCGGCGCGGTCCCGCCGCCGCGCCGGGCCCCGCCTCCGCCCGCCGCGGCGGTCTGGCGGCGGCCGCGGCGGTGGCGGCGCTCCTGGCCGCATTCTGGGCCGTGTTCCTGCCCCAGGCCGAACGATCGGTGTTCGGGCGCGTCCCGCTGCTGGACGAGGCCTACTACCTCGATCGCGCCGCCGCCGCGCCCGACCCCGCCGAGCCTCACTACATGTCGCCCCTCTATCCGCGGTTGATCGACCTGACGGGCGCGGCCACGCCCGCGGGGCAGTCGCGCGTGCTGCCGGCCGGGCGCCTGCGCGGCCTGCGCGCGCTGCAGATCGCCTGCTGGCTGGGCATCGTCGCGCTGCTGCGCTGGCAGGCCGGGCGGCGGCTGGCGCCGCTGGTGGCGCCCGGCTGGCGGCGCGAGCTGGTGACGTGGCTGCCGGCGCTGCTGTTCGCGCTCTACCGGCCGGGAGCCGTGTACGCGGTCTCGGTGCTGGTCGACGTCCCGCTCGCGTTCCTGATGACGGCGTTCCTGGTCCTGGCCACCGAACTGGCGCTGCCGAAGGACGCCCCCGCGACGTCACGAAGGACGCCGGCCTGGACCCGGCTGGCCCTGCCGGCGGCGCTGGGCGTGGTCATCGGGCAGGCCGGGCTGCTGCGCGGCTCGGCGCTGGCGCTGCTGCCACTGGGCCTGGCGTCAGCGGCGTGGCCCGCGCGGCCGCGCCGGCGAGCCGTCGGCGCGGCCGTCGCCGTGGCGCTGGGCGCGGCGGTGGCGCTGGCGCCGGCGGTGATCCACAACTCGCGCGCGGCGGGGCGGCCGGTGGGCCCCGCGCTCAACGGCGGGGTGAACCTCTACATCGGCAACGGCCCCGAGGCGAACGGCTTCTACGTGGCGGTGGTGCCCGGCTCGTGGCTCTTGGATCCGGCGGGCCGCGAGTTCCTGGCCGGCCGCTTCGACCTGCCAGCCGTGTCGCTGGCGCAGGCGGACAGCCTGTGGCTGGACGCGGCGATGGCCTCCATCCGCGAGAAGCCGCTGCGCGCCGGCGGGCTGTGGCTGCGCAAGTTGTGGCTGCACCTGCAAGGCTGGGAGATCGATCAGCTCACGACGCTCGACGGCTGGACGCGCTCGGCGCCGGCCCTGCGCGCGCTGCCGGTGCCGTACGCGCTGCTGTCGGTGGCCGGGCTCGTGGGATTGGCGGCGGCCCGGCGCTCGAGCGCCGGCCGCTGGTGGGCGGCCACGTTCTTGGTGCTGCTGTTCGTGCAGAGCGCGTTCTTCGTCGTCTCGCGCTACCGCCTGTCGCTGGTGCCGGCGCTGGCGCTGCTGGCTGGGCTGGCGGTCGCTCGCCTGCTCAGCGAGGGCGCGTTCTCGGGCCGCCGCCCGCGCGCCTGGCTGCTGGCAGCCCTGCCCGCCGCGCTGCTGGCGGTGCCCTGGGGCCTGGGCGACGTGCGGCGCGACTGGCGCGCGATGGCCGCCGCGAACGAGGCGTTGCGCTGGGCGGAGACCGGCCGCGCCGAGCGCAACGACGCCGCGCTGGCGCGCGCGGAGGCGCTCTACCGGCGCGCGCTGGAGGGTCCCACCGCGAGTCCGGCGCCCTGGCTGGGCCTGGCGATGGTGCTTCACGAACGCGGCGACGCCGCCGGCGCCGAGCAGGTGCTGCTGCGCGGCCTGGAACCCGTGACCCAGGACCTGGACCTTCACAAGCAGATCATCCGCCTGCAACTGGACGGCGGCCGGCGCGACGACGCCTTCCCGCGGGTGCTGGCGGCGCTGCGCGAACATCCGCGCGACCGCGATCTGCTGCACTGGGCGGC
>CAYNPY010000059.1:11978-13205 GCA_964399195.1 uncultured Fibrobacteraceae bacterium | reverse complement strand
GAACCATGGACAGGAATCAGCTCGGCACCCGCGGCGTCCTGGCGGCGCTGGTCGTGCTCACGATGGCGATGGCGGCCGTCCCGGCGCCCGCCCAGCCGGGACCGGCGTTCGGCGGCGGCCGCGGGCCGGCGCTGGCCGCCGGCGACGACGACTTCGGGCCCTTCGGCGACCGCCTGGCCCGGCGGCTGGATCTCAGCGACGCCCAGCGCGAGGCCATCGCGGACATCCGCGAGAAGGGCCGCTCGCGGGACCTGCCGCTGCGCAAGCAGCTGCGGCTGCTCCGCCACGAGATGAAGGGCGAGATGATGAAGGACTCCCCGTCGGAACAGGCGGTCCAGGCGCTGGCCGGGCGCATCGGCGAGGTGCGCACGAAGCTGCAGCAGGGCCGCCTGGCGGACCGGTTGGCGATGCGCGGGCAGCTGACCGACGAGCAGCGCGACCGCCTGCTGGCCATGGGCGACGACGGCTTCGGGCCCCGCGGCGGGCGGCACGGCCTGCGGCCCGGCGGCCGTGGTCGGGCGGGATTCGGCCGCCCCGGGCGCGGCGGACCGGAGTGCGACGGCGAAGGGCCGCACGGCGCCGGCCGGGGACCGGGCGCCCGCTGGCAGCAGGACGCGGACTGACGCGGGATGCGGCCCGCGGCGGCAGCGCAGCCGTCGGCGCCCGGCGACGACGAGCTGATGGCCCGCACGGCGGCGGGCGAGGAGGCGGCCTTCCGCCTCCTCGTCGACCGCTGGGAGCGCGACGTCCTGGCTTTCCTGGTCCACATGACCGGCTCGCGCGAAGACGCCGAGGACCTGGCCCAGGAGACGTTCGTGCGCGTGTTCCGGCAGGCCCGCAGCTACCGCGCCGAGGGCCGGTTCCGCAGCTGGCTGCTGCGCATCGCCGGCAACCTCGCGCGCAGCCGGCATCGCCGCCGCCGGCTGCTGCAGTGGCTGCCGCTGGACCTCGAGCGGCACGACGTGGCCGCCGCGACGCCGGGGGCCGACCGCGGCCTCGAGTCCGAGCAGGAGGCGGCTGCCGTCCGGGCGGCGATCGCCCGGCTGCCCGAACGGCAGCGCCAGGCGCTGGTCCTGCACCGCTTCCAGGGTCTTCGCTATGTCGAGGTGGCCGAGACCATGGGCACGTCGCTGGCCGGGGTGGAATCGCTGATCCAGAGGGCGCTGGCCGGCCTGCGGGCCGACCTGGCGCGGAGGGGAGAGTCGCCGTGAAGCACGACACCGACCG
>CAYNPY010000059.1:0-11878 GCA_964399195.1 uncultured Fibrobacteraceae bacterium | reverse complement strand
CCGACCGACACGTCGCCGACCGATTTGCCGCCTGGCTGGGCGGGGAACTGGACGCCCCGGCGGCTGCGGCCCTGGAGGCGCACCTGCGCGACTGCGCGGAATGCCGCCGGGAGGCCGACGCCCAGCGCGCGGCGTGGCTCGCGCTGCAGAGCGTGGCGGAGCCGGCCCGGTCGGCGTCCCTGTGGCCGGCGGTGCGCGCGCGCACCTTCGACCAGGGCGCGCGGGGCTGGTTCTTCGGCGGCAGCCCCGTCATGCGCGGGGCGCTGGCCGCGGCGACGTTGGCCGTCGGCGTGCTGGCCGGGCGCCTGACCGGCGGCCTGGCCGGGCCGGGGGCGGCGCCGGCCGAGGACGACGGGACCCTGGCGGCCGTCTGGCAGGAGGATGCCACCTGGCACGGCGCCGGCGACGGCGGCCTGGCCGCCTCGTGGCTGGCCGTGGCCGCGGACGTTGGGACCGCCGCTGCCGGCGACGGCGAGGGAGGAACGCGATGAACCGCCTGCTGCGCCTGCTGCTGCTGGTGTCGATCGGGCTGAACCTGGGACTGGGCTGGGCCCTGCTGCGGGACCGCCCGGACAGCGGCGGACCGTCGCGGCGTCCCCACGCGGACCGCACCTGGCGCGAGCGCCCGGCCCCCGGCGACAGCGTCGCCTGGCGGCGCGTGATGGACCGCCGCCTCGAGCGCCTGTCCGCGGCGCTGGATCTGGAGCCGCGGCAGGCTGAACAGATGCAGCGCCTCCAACTGGACAACGCCCCCCTGATGCAGGCCGCCCGCCAGCGCGTCACCGACCGCCGCGAGGCGGTGCGGGCCGCGGTCGACGCAGGCGTGCCGGGCGACCCGCCGGGCGGCGAAGAGGGCGTGCGCGGGGCCCTGCGCGAGCTGCGCCGCGCCCAGGCGGAGCTCGATTCGCTGGCCCAGGAGTTCCTGCTGCAGGAATTCGCCGTCCTGACGCCGGAGCAGCGCGGCCGCTACGCCCGTCTGCTGCCGCTGGAGCCGTGGCGCGGGGACGGCCCGCGAGGTCCCGGCGCTCCCGGCGAGGGGCCCCGCCACGGGGGCGGGCGGCGCCGCGCGGCGGAATAAAGCGGTTGACAGCCGCGCGCCGGATTTCATATCTATGAGCAACAATAAGGCCGCTCCAGCGCGCCTCGGACGCCCGGCGCCTCCAGCCGCGACGGCCCCATCCCCACCTCCGCCAGGGACCCTCGACGCCCCGGAACCTGGCCGCTGCTCAGTCATTCCCGAGGGGGAACCGCCTTGATGCACGGAACCGAACTGTCCCGCTCGGCCCTGCGCGCCCGGTCGGCCGCGCGCGTCCTTGTCCCCGCGGTCCTGCTGCTTCTGGCCGCCGCGGGCCTGCTGGCGGGCTGCCGCTCGGCCCACACCACCAGCGCGATCCTGTACATCGACGAGCAGAACTACGACAAGGCCGTCAAGGTCATCCACGAGGGCTTCGAGTACACCCAGGACGAGCCCGACGCCTACTTCTACCTGGGCGAGGCCCACAGCCACCTGGCCGTGGAGGCCGTGGCCAAGGACAACTACGAAGAGGCGCTGAAGAACTACGACCTGGCCTACAAGGCCTATCGCCGCGCGGTCGAGCTGAAGCCCGCGGACTGGAGCGAGCAGGTCGACGCCGCGCTGGCCTACAACTACCGCACGCGCCTGGGCCAGGCCAAGGTCGACTGGGACCTCAAGTACTACGAGCAGGCCGAGGGCCACATGCGCCTGGCCTATGCCGCGCTCCCGGATTCGCTGACGCCGATCAAGAGCATCGCCCGCATGAAGATCCAGATGGCCGAATCGGGCGAGTTCGACGCGCAGAAGCCGGAACTGCTGGGCGAGGCGCTCGAGCTGCTCGACCAGGTGCTCGCCGCGCACCCGAGCGCCTTCGAGCTGCAGCTGGACAAGGCGTACGTGCTGGCCACGCTCGGCGAGTCGGAGCGGGCCAAGCAGATCTACGACGATCTGCTGGCGGCCCACGGCGAGGACACGAACCTGCTGCTGCAGGTGGCCAGCCTGGCCGTCGAGCAGCAGGACTACGCGCGCGCGGCCGACTTCTACGTGAAGGTCGTGGGGCTGTTCGAGAAGGACACCGACGCCGCCAACGACGGCGACAACGTGCCCATGCTGGTGAGCGCCGGCACCTGGTACGCGCGCACGGACATCGCGCGCTTCGACGACGCCATCTCCGCGCTCGACCGCGCCGCCAACCTCGAGACGTTCCCGACCGACGGCACCATGCTGGCCCGCCTGCGCACCTACTTCAACTACGGCAAGCACCTCAAGGAGCAGGCCGCGGCCGAGGCCGATCCTGTGCGCAAGCAGGAGCTGACCGACAAGTCGAACGAGATGTTCCGCCGCGCCATCGAGATCGGCGGCGCCATGACGAACCAGTTCGTGGCCAACGCCCAGGGCTTCCTGTACCTGAGCATGGCCCAGCTCGAAATGGGCGACTACACCGCCTCCGAGACCAACTTCAAGACGTACGAGCAGCTCCTGTCCGGGGGCACGCCTCAGCAGTAGATGGCGCGGCGGCGCCCGGTCCGGGGGGACCGGGCGCAGCCGGCGCGAACGAACGGAATTCGCATTCAGGCCCGGATCGTGCTAGGCTGGAGGGGCTGAACCGCTCTGCCGCCTGCACGGGCCCCTGGCCCGCATCCTGGAACCCAGAGGACCCTTCACGCCCGAAGCCGGGGCCGGACCCGCGCGCCAGCAGGCCCGCCGGGTCCGCGGCCGAACCAGGCGCCGCTCCGTCCCCGCTTCCCCAACGACACGGGCCGCCCGGCCCGAGGAGAGACATGGATATCAAGGAATTGCAGGAGATGAACATCCACGAGCTCGTGGAAGTGGCCCGCGGCATGAACATCGAGGCGCTCAGCACGCTGCGCAAGAGCGAGCTGATCTTCAAGATCCTCGAGGGACAGACCGAGAAGAACGGCCTGATCTACGCCGAGGGCGTCCTGCAGGTGCTGGCCGAAGGCTACGGGTTCCTGCGCTCGGCGAAGTACAATTACCTGCCGGGGCCGGACGATATCTACCTCTCGCCGTCGCAGATCAAGAAGTTCGACCTCAAGACCGGCGACACCATCAGCGGCCAGGTGCGGCCGCCGAAGGACAACGAGCGCTACTTCGCGCTGCTGAAGGTCGAGTCGGTCAACTACAACGAGCCGGACAAGGCCAAGAAGGTCACGCTGTTCGACAACCTGACGCCGCTCTACCCGGAGCAGCTGCTGAACCTCGAGCACGACCCCAAGAACATGACCACGCGCCTGATCAACCTGATGGCGCCCATCGGCAAGGGCCAGCGCGGCCTGATCGTCTCGCCGCCGCGCGCCGGCAAGACCGTCATCCTGCAGAAGATCGCCAACGCCATCACGACCAACCACCCGGAGTGCCACCTCATCGTGCTGCTGATCGACGAGCGGCCCGAAGAGGTCACGGACATGGCGCGCTCGGTCAAGGGCGAGGTCGTCAGCTCGACCTTCGACGAGCCCGCCGAGCGCCACGTGCAGGTGGCCAACATGGTGCTGGCCAAGGCGCGCCGGCTGGTCGAGAACGGGATGGACGTGGTGATCCTGCTGGACTCGATCACCCGCCTGGCGCGCGCCCACAACGCGGTGGTGCCGCACTCGGGCAAGATCCTGTCGGGCGGCGTCGACTCCAACGCGCTGCAGAAGCCGAAGCGGTTCTTCGGGGCGGCGCGCAACATCGAGGACGGCGGCTCGCTGACCATCATCGCCACGGCCCTGATCGAGACCGGCAGCCGCATGGACGAGGTGATCTTCGAGGAGTTCAAGGGCACCGGCAACATGGAGCTGGTCCTGGACCGCAAGATCGCCGACCGGCGCGTGTACCCCGCCGTGGACATCTTCAAGTCGGGCACCCGCAAGGAAGACCTGCTCCTGGACCCGAAGGACCTGGCCAAGATCTGGGTGCTCCGGAAGTACCTTTCGGACTACAATCCGACCGAGGCCATGGAGTTCCTGATCGATAAGTTGAGCAAAACCAAGGACAACCAGCAGTTCCTGGCGGCCATGAACGCCTGACCCGGGCCCCGGGCCCCGGGCCGCCCGCCCGGGGTCCCGGACCAGAATTCCCTTGCTTGGAGCCCGTTTCCTTATTTGATTTCGCGCTCAACCGAAGACCAGGGGGCGGGCAGGACGTGCCGCGGACCCCGGACGGCGCAAAGGCAGCGGGAGCCATGAAAGACAACATCCATCCGAAATACGTGGACTGCACCATCACCTGCCTGTGCGGCAACGTGATCAAGACGCGCTCCACCAAGGACAAGCTCAACGTCGAAATCTGCGCGGCCTGCCATCCGTTCTTCACGGGCCAGCAGAAGATCGTCGACACCGCCGGGCGCGTGGAGCGCTTCCGCAAGCGGTACGCGGACGCCGGCTACAACCAGAAGAAGTAGCCGCGCCAGGGCGACCGCCCGGCCGGGCCGGGCTTGCGAATCGGACAGGGCGCCGGGTAGATTGCCCGGTGCCCTTTTTCGCACCGGACGCCGCACGTGCGCCGGCAAGGAGTACCCGATGATCCCCAGACACCTGCAGGCGGCCCTGGTGGCGGCCGCCGGCCCCGGCGACGAGCTGGCGCCCGAGGCCGACGCGCCGGCCTCCGCCGCCGCGCCCGGCGTGGAGGAGGCCCGCAAGATGGACCTGGCCGTGGGCGGCCAGGCCCTGATCGAGGGCGTCATGATGCGCAGCCCGCAGTACCTGGCCATGGCCGTGCGCACGCCGGACAAGCGCATCGTCATCCGCAAGAAGCCGTTCCGCAGCGTGGTGCGCCGCTTGCCGCTGCTGAACCTGCCGGTGCTGCGCGGCGGCATCCACCTGGTCGAGAGCATGGTCGTGGGCATCGACGCCCTGATGTTCTCGGCCGACCAGGCCACGAGCGAGGACCGCATCGAGGGGCGCAAGGCCTCGTTCGCCGACACGGCGATGACCTGGGGCACGGTGGCGCTCAGCTTCGCGCTGAGCCTGGGCCTGTTCTTCTACCTGCCGATCATCCTGACCGACCTGACCGTGGGCGAGGAGTCCGGCAGCATCGCCTGGAACGCGGTGGACGGCCTGTTCCGCGTGATCCTGTTCGTGGCCTACCTGTGGGGCGTCAGCCGCCTGAAGGACATGGGCCGCGTCTTCCAGTACCACGGCGCCGAGCACATGAGCATCCACGCCTTCGAGAACGGGCGCAGCCTGGACGCCGACGGCGCGCGGCCGTTCACGACGCTGCACCCGCGCTGCGGGACCAGCTTCCTGTTCTTCGTGATGCTCATCTCGATCGTCGTCTTCAGCTTCCTGGGCCGTCCGCAGGACCTGGGCGACCGGCTGGAGCGCCTGGCCTTCGTGCCCTTGATCGGCGGGCTGGCCTACGAGGCCATCAAGCTGTCGGGCAAGTACTGCCGCTCGTGGCTGTTGAAGCCGTTCATCCTGCCGGGGCTGCTGCTGCAGAAGATCACCACCAAGCGCCCCGACGACGAGCAGTTGACGGTGGCGATGTCCGCGCTGCGCGCGGTGCTGACCCCGGAGGCCGACGGCTTCGAGGGCCGCGTCTACTACGACCTGCCGACGACGGCCGCCGCTCCGGCCGCAGCTCCTGCCGCCGGGGGGAGCGCGGCGTGAAGAAGAACGTCCTGGCCCTGCGGGAGCAGTGCGCGCAGCTGTCGGACCGCCTGTCGGCGCCCGACGCCCTGAAGAACCAGGACGAGTACCGCAAGAACGCCCGCGAGCACGCCCGCGTGCGCAAGCAGCTGGAAGCCGGCGAGGCCTGGCTGAAGCTGGACGAGCAGGTGGCCGAGAACCAGGCCCTGCTGAAGACCGAGAAGGACCCGGACATGCTGGCGATGATCCGGGACGAGCTTGCCGAACTGGAGCCGGCTCTGGCGAAGGCGGCCGTCGAGCTGGAGGCGGCCCTGCTGCCGCACGATCCCAACGACGACCGCGACGCCATCCTGGAGGTGCGCGCCGGCACCGGCGGCGACGAGGCGGCCCTGTTCGCCGAGGAGATCGCCCGCATGTACCTGCGCTACGCCGAGACGCGGCGCTGGAAGACCGAGCTGATCGACGCCACCGAGGGCGCGCAGGGCGGCTTCCGCGAGGTGATCTACGCCGTGCGCGGCGAGGGCGCCTTCGGCGTGCTGCGCTGGGAGAGCGGCGTGCACCGCGTGCAGCGCGTGCCGGCCACCGAGAGCCAGGGGCGCATCCATACTTCGGCCGTGACGGTGGCGGTGCTGCCGGAAGCGGAGGAGGTGGACGTGCAGATCGACGAGAGCGAGCTGCGCATCGACGTCTACCGCAGCAGCGGCCCCGGCGGCCAGTCGGTCAACACCACCGACAGCGCCGTGCGCATCACGCACCTGCCCACC
Source organism: uncultured Fibrobacteraceae bacterium (assembly GCA_964399195.1). Lineage (GTDB taxonomy): Bacteria > Krumholzibacteriota > Krumholzibacteriia > LZORAL124-64-63 > LZORAL124-64-63 > CAINDZ01. The sequence continues at coordinate 5,510 of CAYNPY010000059.1, read as the reverse complement.
GGGCTGGTGGTGCAGTGCCAGGACGAGAAGTCGCAGCACAAGAACAAGGCCAAGGCGCTGGGCGTGCTGCGCTCGCGCCTGCTGGAGCGCGCCATCATGGAGCAGGAGGCGGCCGAGGCCGCCGCGCGCAAGAGCCAGGTCGGCACCGGCGACCGCTCGGCCAAGATCCGCACCTACAACTTCCCGCAGAGCCGCTTCACCGACCACCGGATCGGGCTGACGGTGCACAACCTGGACGCGATCATGAACGGCGAGCTGGACGAGGTGGTCGAAGCGATCCTGGCGCACCGGCGCGAGGAGGCGCTGGCCGCCACCCGCAAGGACTGAACCGCGGAGCGGACCCGCCAGGAGCAGCGTCCCATGACCAGCGCCGCCCTCAACCGCACCGTCCGCGAGCTGCTGGAGCTGACCGCGAGCTACCTCGAGCAGAAGGGCGTCACCTCGGCCCGGCTGAACGCCGAGCGCCTGCTGGCCGACGTCCTGGGGCTGACCCGCCTGGAGCTGTTCTGCCAGCACGACCGCCCGGTGCTGGGCGCCGAGGTGGCGAAGTACCGCGAACTGGTGCGCCGTCGCGCCGCCGGCGAGCCCCTGCAGCAGATCCTGGGCGAGACCGAGTTCTACGGGCGCCCCTTCAAGATGGAACGCGGCGTCTTCATCCCGCGGCCGGAGACCGAGCGCCTGGTCGAAGCGTGCCTGAAGCTGCTGGAGCCGCTGCGGCGCGGCGACCGCCTGCCGGCGGCCGTGGAGATCGGCTGCGGCAGCGGCGCCATCGGCGTCTCGCTGGCCTGCGAGCTGCCGCGCCTGCAGGTCCACGCCAGCGACGTGAACCCGGCGGCCGTGGCGCTGACGCTGCGCAACGCGCGGGCGCTGGGGGCGGGCGCGCGCGTGCACGCGGTGGAGGGCTCGCGGTTCGACCCCCTGCCGGCCTCGCTGCGGGGCCAGGTCGACCTGCTGGTGAGCAACCCGCCGTACGTGCGCAGCGGGGACATCGCCGCTCTGGCGGTCGAGGTGCGCGACCACGACCCGCCGGCCGCGCTGGACGGCGGGCCGGACGGGCTGAAGTTCTACCGCGCCATCGCCTCGGCCATGCGCGACTGGCTGCGCCCGGGCGGGCACGTGGCGGTGGAGATCGGCGACGACCAGGCGGCGGAGGTGGGCGCGATCCTCGCGGCCTCGGGCGCCGTGGACGTCGCGGTGACGAAGGACTATGCCGGGCGCGACCGCGTGGTCACCGCCCGCGTGGGAGAGGCGGAGGCGGGCGATGGATAAGTTCGTCATCGAGGGGCCGACGCGGCTGGAGGGCGAGCTGGCCGTGGGCGGCGCCAAGAACGCGGTGCTGCCCTTGATGGCCGCGGCGCTGCTGGGGCGCGGCACATCCGTGATCGAGAACGTGCCCGACCTGCACGACGTGCGCTTCTTCATGACCATTCTCGAAGGTCTGGGCGCGCGCTGCTCGCTGGTGGGCGGCGAGCTGCGCCTGGACACGCGAGAGGCCGAGGGCCGCGAGGCCGCCTACGACCTGGTGCGCAAGATGCGCGCGAGCATCTACGTGCTGGGGCCGCTGCTGGCCTTCCAGGGCGAGGCGCGCGTCTCGCTGCCGGGCGGCTGCGCCTGGGGGCCGCGCCCGGTCAACCTGCACCTGGAGGGCCTGCAGGCGCTGGGGGCGGAGATCGCCCTGGACCGCGGCTACATCCACGCGCGGGTGCCGCGCGGGGGGCTGCGCGGGGGGCGCTTCCGCTTCGAGCCGGTCTCCGTGGGCGCCACCTGCAACGTGCTGATGGCCGCCGTGCTGGCGCGCGGCGAGACCATCCTGGAGAACTGCGCCCTGGAGCCCGAGGTGACGCAGCTGGCAGTGGGATTGCGTGACGCCGGCGCGCGCATCGAGGGCATCGGCACGCAGACGCTGCGGGTGCAGGGCCCGGTCACCATCGCGCCGCTGCGGCAGACGGTGATCGCCGACCGCATCGAGGCCGGCACCTTCATGGCCGGCGTGGCCCTGGCCGGCGGCCGCGTGCGCCTGACGGGCGTCGACACCACGCACGTGGCGCCGATCAGCGCCGTGCTGCGCGAGATGGGCTGCGAGATCACCGAACTGGACGGCGCGCTGGAGATCGCGGCCGACGGGCGCCCGGTGGCCACCGAGATCATCACCCGGCCCTACCCGGGCTTCCCGACCGACATGCAGGCGCAGGTGATGGCCGCCTGCTGCGTGGCCGACGGCACCAGCTTCATCAGCGAGGGCATCTACGCCGACCGCTTCACCCACGTGGCCGAGCTGCAGCGCCTGGGCGCGGAGATCCGCGTCGACGGCGCGCGCGCCACGGTGTTCGGCGTGGAGAAGCTGCAGGGCGCGCCGGTGATGGCCAGCGATCTGCGCGCCTCCGCCGCGCTGGTGCTGGCGGGGGTGGCGGCCGAGGGAACGACGGTGGTCAATCGCGTGTACCATATCGATCGTGGGTACGAGCGGATCGAGGACAGGCTGGCCGGGCTGGGGGCGCGGATCCGCCGCGTGAGCGGGTAGGGCATTGCGCGCGGCTCTGCGGGCTGAACGCTGACGGACGAAGGGAAGTCGGACATGCAGACGCTGAAGGTCAACGGCCTCGAGATCGCGTGGCGCCGGCGGGGCCGCGGCACGCCGCTGGTGCTGGTGCACGGCTTCCCGCTGGAAGGGTCCATCTGGGACGACGTGGTTCCGCTGCTGGCGAATGAATTCGACGTCATCGTGCCGGATCTGCGCGGCTTCGGCCGCTCCACGACCAGCGGCGGCCCCTGCACGATCACGGACATGGCAGGGGATATCGCCGCGCTGCTGGACCACCTGGACCTGAGCGAGGCGATGCTGGCCGGCCATTCGATGGGCGGCTACGTGGCGCTGGCCTTCGCGAAGAAGCATCCGGGACGGGCCAGCGGGCTGTGCCTGGTCGCCTCGCAGGCCGGCGCCGACACGCCCGAGGGCAAGGAGGGCCGCTACCGGACGATCGAGGCGGTGACCGCGGCGGGCACCGGAGCCCTGGTCGAGACGATGGCGCCCAAGCTGACGGCCGATCCGCGGCTGCAGGAACTTCTGAGGGCGCTGATGGCGCGGCAGAGCCGGGTCGCGGTGACCGGCGCGCTCGGCGCGATGGCCGAGCGGAAGGATCTCACGGGCTTCCTGTCGTCGTTCGCCGACCCGCTGGTGCTGGTCCACGGCGACGCCGACACGCTGATCCCGCTGGCGCGGGCGTACGACGTGAAGGCGGCCGCGCCGTCGGCGCTGGTCGTCGAGGTGCCGGGCGCCGGCCACATGCCGATGCTGGAGAACCCGGCCGCCACGGCGGCCGGGATCCTGAAGATGTTGTCGATGGACTAGGCACGCGAAACTTGCGCCGGCGCCATCGCCCGCCGAGCCCATGCGGCGGCCGGCGCGCGCCGCCCTACCCCGAGACGGAGGCCCGCATGACCCGGACTTATCGCGCCGCCCGCCGGCGCGCCCTGCTGACGATTGCGGCCGTGGTGGCGGCCCTGGGCGCGGCGGCAGCAGGGTCACCTGCTGCTGCGCTTGCGGCCGACGAGCCGGCCGCGACCGTCGTCGCGACCGCCGACACGACCGCGGCGCCGCGCGCGAGCGTCTCGGTGATTCCGGCGCTGTTCTACTCGCCCGAGACGCGCCTGGGCGCCGGCGCCTTCGTGCTGCGCACGTTCCGGCCCGAGGGCGCAAGTGAAGGAGCGCGGCCCTCGAGCCTCACCGTCGGCCTGATCGGCACGGTGGAGAAGCAGGTCTCGGTCTTCGTCGCGGCCGACCTGTACCGGCGCGCGGAGGCGCTGCGGTGGGTGGGGCTGGTCACCGGGAGCTACTTCCCGGCGAAGTTCTACGGCCTGGGCGCCATGACGCCGATGACGAACGAAGAGGACTACACGCCGCGCACGCTGGGCTTCCAGCTGCAGGCGCTGCCGCGCCTGGGTGCCGGGCTCCGCGCCGGGCCCTGGCTCGATTTCCAGCGCCTGCGCCTGGCCGCGGTCGAGGAGGGCGGGCTGCTCGCGGCCGGCGACATCACGGGCGCCGGGGGCGGCGACGCCTACGGCGGCGGCCTGGTGCTGCAGCACGACACGCGGGACAACGTGTTCTTCCCCACCCGCGGCTGGCTGAACGAGGCGTCGGTCGTGGCCTACGGCGGCGACTTCACCTGGACGCGGCAGCGCCTGGACCTGCGGCGCTACCTGCCGCTGGGTCCGCGCCGCACCGTCGCGCTGCAGGCCCTCTACGTGGCGAACAACGGCGAACCGCCGTTCACGCAGCTCGCGCAGCTGGGCGGGCAGAACCTGCTGCGCGGCTTCTACGAGGGCCGTGATCGCGATCACCACCTGGCGGCGCTGCAGGCCGAGTACCGCCGGCCCCTGGGCGGCGGCCGCTTCGGCGCCGCCTTCTTCGCCGCGGGCGGCGCCGTCGGCCGCGACAGCGCCGACCTGGCGCTGGCCCGGGCGCGATTCGCCGCGGGGGCGGGGTTGCGGTACCAGCTCAACCGGGACGAGGGGCTCAATTTTCGGCTGGACTATGGGGCGGGGGGCGGGTCGACGGGGGTGTATTTTACGGCGACTGAGGCGTTTTAGGTCGGGGCGGGGCGTGCGGCTGCAGGCTGGTGGCACCGAACCGCGGCAGATTCGCCTCGTGGTTCAGGGCCAGCTAGAGGGCGGCGGCATCGGCCGAGTCGAAGCGCCCGGCCAGGGGAGATCTTGTCCGCCTCGCCGGGCGATGTCGATTCCTCCGCGTACGGCCAATCCTGCCGCGCTTCGAGGTGGCCCGCCTCGACGCCTTGGGGGCGGAGGTGACGCAGCGGGCCGCGGGCGTGCGCGCCCATGGCGCGTGGGTGCTGGCGGCGTGGAAGCGGCGGGAATGCCGGTGATCAATCGGATGTATCACATCGTTTGTGGGAATGAGCGGATCGAGGACCGGGTGACGGGGTTGGGGCTGGGAGATCGGAGGGTTAGCGGGTAGAGGCTTGGCGCAGGTTGCGCTTTGCGGTGGTGATTTGCGCGATCGTGTGCAGTTGCGCCGGCGCAAGTTTCACGGGCTTGTGATTTTTGCGGCGGCGCTGGCCGGCTTTGACGTTTGGGATCGGTGGCGTCGCGCACCGGAGCGGCAGGCGGGGCCAGATTGTGATGATGAACGTGGTGCGCAGTTGCCGCTTGGCGGCGGACGGTCGGCACGCATCGTGGAGTACACACCTCGGAGTCGAGGCCAATCGCGATCCGTGCGCGGAGCCGTGCCTCAGGGCATGAGGTCCAGCAACATGGCACCCGTCTACCGGGAGAGTTGCCGATCAATTATGGGGTGTGCTACGATCCGATCGGACTAGGCTTAAAGCTTTGAAGCCGCTGGGTCATGGATTGGCGCTGCTAGTCTTGTTGGATGGTTTGGGCCGGTAAGTCGAATGGCAAAGCGGCGGTAGGGCGATTATGGGGAACGGGTCAATTGAGCGTTATGCAAGATGGGGAGGTGCCGGTGTGCGCGAGCCAAATTCAAGATGCGCCTT
>CAYNPY010000058.1:17844-23773 GCA_964399195.1 uncultured Fibrobacteraceae bacterium | reverse complement strand
GATCCTCTCGGGTTGGCTCTGGGAACAGTACGGGCACCAGTGGGTGTTCCTCCTGGCCGGGGCGCTGGCCCTGGCGGGGTTCTTCGTCTGCCTGCGGATCCGGGTGCCGGCGCGGGCGGGTGTCGGGCCCCTGGCGCCGGCCGCTGGCGCCGCCGGCACGACCGGTGCATAATTGCCGGCACACCCTGCGGTCCGAAAGGCGACACGATCGATGAACCCGAGGTTCGGATGGCCCCTGACGGGTGTCCTGGCGGCCCTGCTCGCGGCGGGCGGTTGCGGCCAGACGGAGAAGTCCGTGGCGCCGCCGCCGGCCAACCCGTTCGCGGCGGCGAAGGTGGGGACCGACACCACGCTCGAAGTCGCCACCTGGAACATCGAGGCCTTCCCCAAGTACACGTCGCGCCTGCCTTCCTATGTCCAGGGCACGCCGACGACCGTCGATCTGGTCGCACAAGCCGTCGAAGGCATGCAGGTGGACATCCTCGCCATCCAGGAAATCTCCAACGAGAATGGCGGTGGTCCGGCGTTCGAACAGCTGGTGGCAAGGCTTCCGGGTTGGGACGGCCGTTACCAGAACACCGATTCCTACATCAACATCGGCTTCCTCTTCCGCACCGACGGCGGGCTCCAGTTCGAGAGCGCCGGACACATCCTCAATGCGTACGAAGACACCTTCCTGCGCATTCCGTATGCCATGGAGGCGACCTGGAACGGCATCCCGATCGTCGTCATCGCCGTGCATCTCAAGGCCCAGGACAACGGTTCGTCGGACGAGGCCAGGCGACGCGAGTCGTGCCTGTTGCTGGAGGAGTACGTGAATGCGCAGTACCCCGACCTGCGCGTGTTCATCGTCGGCGACATGAATGACGAATTGACCGACGCCCCGGAAGACAACGTGTTCCAGAATTTCCTCGACCAGCCCGAATCGTGGCGATTCGTCGACATGGCCATCGCGCAGGGGCCAAGCTCGGGTTGGTCGTATCCCGGCTGGCCCAGCCACCTGGACCACATTCTGGTCACGGACGAGTTGTTCCCGGCGCTGGCGAGTCCGGGCTCCGCGACGACGGTGGTCCCGCTGCACACCTTCATTGCCGGCGGCTGGCCCAGCTACGACAGATTCGTGAGCGACCACCTGCCCGTCGTCGTCCGGCTGGTCCCGTGAGCGGCGCCCCTGTCGTCCATCTGAAGCCGGGCCGCGACAAGTCGCTGCGGCGCTGGCACCCGTGGGTGTTCTCGGGGGCCATCGCCCGCGTGACCGGCACGCCCAATGCCGGGGACACCGTGACCGTGGTGGGCGCCAACGGCGTGCCGCTGGGGGTGGGGGCCTACTCGCCGCACTCGCAGATCCGTGTCCGCCTGTGGACCTTCGATCCCCACCAGGGGATCGACGCCGCGTTCCTCGCGGCGCAGGTCGCGCGCGCCGTGGAACGCCGCGGCGCGCCCGACGAGGGCGGACCCTGGGCGCGCCGTCTGGTGCACGCCGAGAACGACGGCCTGCCCGGGCTGATCGTGGACCGCTACGGCGACCAGCTGGTCGCGCAGATCCTGGCGGCCGGCGCCGAGCGCTGGCGCGAGGACCTGGCCGACGCGCTGCTGGCGGCGACCGGCTGCGCCGGCCTCCACGAGCGCTCGGACGCCGACGTGCGGATCAAGGAGGGGCTGCCCGTGCGCGCGGGGCACTGGCGCGGACGCGAGGCTCCCGAACTGGTGGAGATCCGCGAAAGCGGCGTGCGCCTGCTGGTCGACGTCAGGCAGGGCCACAAGACCGGCTTCTATCTGGACCAGCGGCCCGCGCGCGCGAAGGTCGCCGCCCTAGCGGCCGGCCGGCGCGTCCTGAACTGCTTCGCCTACACGGGCGGCTTCGGGCTGGCGGCGCTGCGGGGCGGCGCGGAGCACGTCACGCACCTGGAGGCGTCCGGCGCCGCGCTGGCGCTGGCCGACCGGCACGGCGAAATGAACGGTTTCGAACCGGCGCGCTGGGAGTGCGTGGAGGCGGACGCCTTCACGCGCCTGCGCCAGTGGCAGCAGGAGGGGCGGCGTTTCGACCTGGTGGTGCTGGACCCGCCCAAGTTCGTCGAGAGCCGGCAGCACCTGCCGCGCGGCTGCCGCGGCTACAAGGACATCAACCTGCAGGCGCTCAAGCTGCTGGCGCCCGGCGGCGTGCTGGTGACATTCTCCTGTTCCGGATTGCTCGAGGCCGACCTCTTCCAGAAGATCGTCGCCGACGCGGCGCTGGACGCCGGACGGCGGCTGCAGATGGTCGAGCGCCTGGGCCAGGCCGACGACCACCCCGTGCTGCTGAGCTTTCCCGAAGGGGCCTACCTCAAGGGCCTGGTCTGCCGCGCGGACTGACGTCCGGCGGCGACGCGCGTCAATCGTGCGTCCCCGCCAGGCTCCAGGTCGCGGCCTCGGGCGTTCCGTCCGCGTCGAAATCGTACTCGGCCTGCGCTCCGGACAGCGACATCGTCGATTCCTGGACCTGCGCCTCGAACTCCCAGCTGAACCCGAAGCCGTCGCGCGTGACGACCAGCGCCGCGCCGTCGACCGCCCAGCTGCCGTCCCAGAAGTCCAGGACCCCGCCCGGCGGCGTCCACGCGTAGCGAAGCCGCCCGTTGTCGTTCACGACGAGGTCGATCACCCAGCCGGAGGCGACCAGGTCGACGCTGACCGCGCTGTTGGCCACGCTGCGGTACACGCAGGAGGTCAGGTGCCAGTTACGGGCGAAGTTCTCGACCGAGGGCGGTTCGACCGGATCGTCGTCGGAGCAGCCCGCCGGCAGGAGCACGGCGCTCGCCAGAAGGACCAGCAGCAAGAGCGGGCGCGATATGGCGGGGATCATGGGCGTACGCGACATGTCGGCCTCCTTCGCGTCGGCGCGCGGGGCGCCGGCGTCGGCAGGCCGCGGTCCCGGGGGCGGCGGGCCCGCCGCGACCGGGATCGCGGACGGACCCTCATCTTCGCTCCGGGGCCGGTCCGGCGTCAACCGTGCTTCGCGTGCCAGGCCTTCAGCACCTCGGCCTCCTTCTCCGGCGCCAGGCCCGCGCGCTTGGTGACCGCCTCCCGCCGGTCGTCCGGCAGCCCGTCGTACCAGGCCAGGGTGTCGCGCACGGTATCGACGAGCGGGCGGTGCGCCAGTCCCGCCGCCATCGCGCGGGCCAGGCTGCGCTTGCCGAAGCCGGCGTAATCAGCCTCCTCCTCCGGCAGCCAGCACGGCATGTCGCGCCAGGGACCCACCCCGTGCTCGCCCAGGAAGGCGTTGTCCACCCACGTGAACACGGCGTCGCTGCCGCCGGCCTGCCGGCAGGTCTCCAGATAGCCGCGCATGGTCAGCGGCGTCGCGGGGTTCGGACCGGTCACGTCGAAGGTGCCGCCGGTCCGCCGCTCCATGCAGAGGACCTCGAACGCCGTCAGGTCGCGCCCGTCGATGATCTGGATCGCCGTGCTGCCGTCGCCTGGCGCCAGCACCTCGCCGCCGCGCCTGACGCGCACGGGCCAGTAGCCGCCGCGGAAGCTGGCGTCGCGCGGGCCCACGATCAATCCCGGCCGGAAGATCGTGTGGTTGTCCGGATAGTGCTTGCGCACGCGATTCTCGCACTCGGCCTTGAACGGGCCGAACAGCTCGTCGGTGTACTCGGTGGTGTCGGCGTCCGGCGCCTGGCCCACGGGATAATCCTCGTCGGCACCCGGGGTGGCGAAGTCGACGTACACGGAGATCGACGAGACGAACATGTAGTGGCCGACGTGACCCTTCAGCAGCACGGCGGTGTTCTCGACGATGCGCGGGATCTGCGGCCAGATGTCGATGCAGATGTCCCAGCGCCGCCCGCCGGCGATCTCCGCCTCCAGCGCCTTGAGGCCGTCGCCGGGCTCGGGCTGGCGGTCGCCGATCAGGCACTCGACGTCGGGGAACAACTCCTCCGAGCGCGTGCCGCGATTGAACATCGTCACCGTGTGCCCGCGGCGGCGCAGCTCCTCGATCAGGTGCGGGCCGGTCTGGCCGGTGCCGCCCAGGATCAGGACCTTCAGGGGCGCCGCGGCGGCGCCGGGCTCGCCGGCCCAGGCGCCGCGCCCCCAGGGGACCAGTCCGGCCAGCCCGAGGGCGGTGCCCGTCAGGGCGGTATAGCGGAGGAAGTCGCGGCGTGTGGTCCCGGTCGGCATGGGCGCCCTTTCCGGAAGGGGTAAAGCCGGGCGACGGCCGTCGGGCGCGCCGTTCCCGGGCGGGGACAGGTAACCGTCGTCCTACGACGTCGACGGCCGCCGGGTTGCACGCCCGGCGGCCGTCCCGCGGTCACGCTGGCCGCCGCTCAGCCCAGCTCGTCGGTGTAGACGTCGGCGTTGAAGCCGACCAGCACGGTGCCGCCGCTGACCACGACGGGCGCCCGCAGGTTGCCGGTCGCGCCCAACAGGTGTTCCAGCAGCTCCGCGTCCTTCGGCGGGCTGGTCGTCAGGTCGAAGACGGCCACCTTCGGGCCCTTCATGACCAGCAGCCTCTTCTTGCCCTTGACCAGGGCGCGGGCCTCGTCAGCGCCCAGCTTGCGCCCGGCGCTGACCTGTTCGGCGATCTTCAAGTCATGATCCGCAAGGAACCCCTGCGATCGCGTGCAGCTCGTTCAGCCGTTCCGGTGGTAGTACCAGTCGATGCGCTTGGCCATGGCGGCCCTCCTTGCGTGGGGTTGGTCCCGGTCACTGCCAGGGTATCTCCAGGTTGAGCGCCCGCAGCTTCTGTTCGCACTCGGTGCGCTCGCGGTTGCGGGCCAGCCCGCCGTCCTTCGCCGGATTCAGCCAGCCGGACGCGCGGGCGATGTCCACGGCGGCCTCGCGGTCGCCGCCGCCCACGGCGGCCAGCACGGCCTGTTCCAGGCGCGAGTGCGTGACCGCGCCCAGCCGGAAGTCCGCGAACGCCTCCCAGGCCAGGGGCACCCAGCGGGCGACGATCTCGCGGCCGATCACGTCGGCGTAGGCGCGGATCTCCTGCTGCGCGTGCGGGTCCATCCGCAGGGCCAGGAAGTGCAGCAGGTTGTGCAGGTCGATCTTCCAGTAGGCCTCGGTGTAGGTCGAGAGCGGCAGGTCCTTGCGGGCCTGCTCGCGGGCGATGCCGGCGGCCAGGCGCTCCTCGTAGACGCGGCGCGCGTGCTGCTGCAGTTCGCGCTCGCCGGCCGACAGCGCCTCGCCGAGCGACCCGTCGGCCAGGCCGCAGCTGCCCTGCTTGTTGTCGGCGCTCTGCAGGCGCCAGGCGCCGGGGGCGGTCCGCTGCGCAGCGTCCGTCACCACCGAATACCGGGAACTGACCTCGTTCACAGAGGCCGTCCTGTGCCGGATCCACTGCCGCCACGCGTCCATGGGCACGCGCACGTGCAGCTTCAGCTCGCACATCTCCAGCGGCGTCGTGTGGCGGTGCTGCACCAGGTAGCGGATGAGCCCGCGGTCGTCCGAGACGGCCTTCGTGCCGGCGCCGTAGCTCACGCGCGCGGCCTGCACGATGGCCGCGTCGTCGCCCATGTAGTCGACCACGCGCACCAGGCCGTCGTCGAGCACCTTGAACGGCAAGCCCAGGACCTCGTCGAGCGCCGCAACTTTCGGGCGTCCCAGCTTCTCCGGCCTTGCTTCCATCGTCATCCGTTCCCGAAGGCCGCCGCGACCGCCCGGTCGACCAGCGCCTCGTCCGCGTGCTCCGGCATGGTCACGGTCAAGCCGGGTTCCTGATCCATGGCGCGGCGGATCGCGAACTCGGCGCCCTCGTTGCGCGCCCAGGCGCGCCGCGCCACGCCGTTGTTGACGTCCCAGTGCAGCATCTGGTGCAACCTGCGCTCGGCGGCCTCGGTGCCGTCGAGCACCAGCCCGAAGCCGCCGTTGATCGCCTCGCCCCAGCCGACGCCGCCGCCGTTGTGCAGCGACACCCAGGTGGCGCCGCGGCAGCCGTCGCCCAGGA
>CAYNPY010000058.1:0-17834 GCA_964399195.1 uncultured Fibrobacteraceae bacterium | reverse complement strand
CGTCGCGGATGTTGGCCGTCTCGCGGTAGGGACTGTCGGTGCCCGAGACATCATGATGGTCGCGCCCGATCACGATCGGCGCGGAGATCTGCCCGCGCATGATGGCGCGGTTGAACGCCGCGGCGATGGCGCGCCGGCCCTCGGCGTCCGAGTAGAGGATGCGCGCCTGCGAGCCGACGACCAGGTTGTTGATGCCCGCCTGCCGGATCCAACGCAGGTTGTCCAGGTACTGCTGGCTCGTCCGCGGCGGCGCCTTGGCGGTCATGATCTCGATGACCTCTTCGGCGATGCGGTCGCTCATCGCCAGGTCGGCCGGATCGCAGCTGGTGCAGACCCAGCGGAAGGGGCCGAAGCCGTAGTCGAAGCAGAGGGGCCCCATGACGTCCTCGACGTAGCTGGGGTAGCGGAAGCCGCCGTCGCCCCGCGCGACGTCGCAGCCGGCCCGCCCGCATTCCAGCAGGAACGCGTTGCCGTAGTCCCAGAAGCGCGTGCCCCGGGCCGCGCAGCGGTCGATCGCCGCCAGCTGCCGGCGCAGGGAAGCCTGCACGCGCTCGCGGAAGGCCGCCGGGTCGGCGGCCATCATCGCGTTGCTCTGTTCCATCGTCAGGCCGGCCGGATAGTAGCCGCCGGTGAACGGGATGTGCAGGCTGGTCTGGTCGCTGGCCAGCTCGACCACGAGATCGCTGTCGGCCAGAGACTCCCACAGATCGACGACGTTGCCCTGGTAGGCCAGCGCCACCGCCTCGCCGGCGTCGCGCGCCGCACGCGCGCGGGCCAGCAGCTCCGGCAGCGAGGTGAAGACCTCGTCGACCCAGCCCTGTTCCCTGCGCTTGGCGACGGCGGCCGGGTTGATCTCGGCGATGATGCCCACGCAGCCGGCGATCACGGCCGCCTTGCCCTGGGCGCCGCTCATGCCGCCCAGCCCGCTGCTGACGTAGATCTTGCCGGCCAGCGACTGCGCGTCGGCCGGCAGGTCCAGGTACCGGCGGCCGGCACCGAGGATGGCGATCGTGGTCCCGTGCACGATGCCCTGCGGGCCGATGTACATGTAGCTGCCGGCGGTCATCTGGCCGTAGTTGGAGACGCCCAGAGCGTACAGCGTCAGGTAGTCCTCCAAGCCGGAGTGGTTGGGGATGACCATGCCGTTGGTGACCACCACGCGCGGCGCGTCCGGGTGGCTCGGGAACAGCCCCAGGGGATGGCCCGAGTAGACCGGCATCGTCTGCTCGTCGGTCATCCGCGACAGGTACTTCATGGCCAGCAGGTACTGCGCCCAGTTCTGGAAGACGGCGCCGTTGCCGCCGTAGGTGACCAGCTCGTACGGGTGCTGGGCCACCGCCGGGTCCAGGTTGTTCTGGATCATCAGCATGATCGCGGCGGCCTGACGGCTCTGCGCGGGGTAGTGGTCCAGCGGGCGGGCCCGCATCCCGTAGGCCGGGCGGAAGCGGTGCATGTAGATGTGCCCCCAGCGGGCCAGCTCGGCCGCGAACTCGGGAGCCAGCTCCGCGTGCCAGCGCGCGGGGAAGTAGCGCAGGGCGTTGTGGACGGCCAGGCGCCGCTGACGCGCGTCCAGGGTCAGGGGCCGGCGGGGCGCGCGGCTGACGAGCGGATCCTCGGGGGGAGGGGGCGGCAACTGGTCGGGGATGCCGGCCCGCACCTGGGCCTGGAAGTCGGCCAGGCGGGCTTCGCTCGTCTCGGGGCTCACGGCGCACCTCCGTCGGGTTGGTTCCGGTCCCCGTGAAACTAGCACACGGGGGCTGCCTGAGACAGCCCCCGTTCGTTTCCGGCCGCCGGTTCCGGCCCGGCCAACCCCATGCCCCGCAGCGCGCTGGGCTCAGACCGCGGCCGGGGCGCCGGCGTCGGCGGGCGCGCCGGCCGGCGGCGCCGACTCGACGGCCGCCTCCGCGCCGCGGACCGCCTGCGTGTAGCGCGCCAGCAGCGAGTAGACGACCGGCACCACGACCAGCGTCAGGAACGTCGACAGGAGCACCCCGCCGGCCACCGCGATGCCCAGCGGGCGGCGGGACTCGGCGCCGGCGCCCAGCCCGATCGCGATCGGCAGGATGCCGAAGACCGTCGAGAACGAGGTCATGAGGATCGGGCGCAGGCGGATGACGGCGGCCTCGGCCACGGCCTCGCGCACGCCGCGGCCCTGGGCGCGCAGCTGGTTGGCGAACTCGACGATCAGGATCGCGTTCTTGGTCACCAGCCCGATCAGCATGATCAGCCCGATCCGCGAGAAGATGTTCAGCGACTGCCCGAACACCCACAAAGACAGCAGCGCGCCGAACACCGCCAGCGGCACCGACAGCAGGATCGTCAGCGGGTCGATGAAGCTCTCGAACTGGGCGGCCAGGACCAGGAAGATGAACACCAGCGCCAGGCCGAACATGAAGTAGAGCGTGTTCTTCGACTCGCGGAACTCGCGCGAGCCGCCCGCCAGGTCGCGCTTGACCGTGTCCGGCAGCTTCTGCTGCCAGATCGCGTCCAGGTCGGTCAGCGCCTGGCCCAGGCCGGTGCCCGGCGCCAGGTTGGCGGTGATCGTCGCCGAACGGACGCGGTTGAAGTGGTTGAGCTCCTTCGGCGCCACGGTCTCGCGCACGTTCACGACGTTGGCCAGCTGCACCAGCCGCCCCCCGGCCCCGCGCAGGTAGATCTGCTCGATGACGTCCGGAGTGGCCCGGCCCGACGCCTGGAGCTGGAGGATCACGTCGTACTGCTTGGCGCCGCGCTTGAAGTCGCCCGCCACGCGCCCGCCCAGGTAGGCCTCCAGGGTGGAGCCGATGTCGGTCACCGACACGCCCAGGCCCGCGGCCCGCTCGCGGTCGATGTCGATCTGCAGCTCGGGCTTGTTCAGCTTCAGGTCGGTGTCCAGGTTGACCAGGTAGCCCAGCTTGCCTGCCTCGGCCAGCATGGTGCCGACGGCGGCGCCCAGCTCCTCGTACGTCTCGGCCTGCAGCACGTACTGGATGTCCGACGAGGAGAAGTTGCCGCCCAGGCTGGGCGGGTTGACCAGGAAGGCCAGCACGCCCGGGATGCCCAGCAGGCGCGGGAACATGCCGCCCACGATCTCCTGCTGCGACCGCTCCCGCTCGTCGCGCGGCTTGAGGTTCAGGAACGCGAAGCCGTTCGTGACGCGGCCCGGTCCGCCGAAGCCGAGGCCCGTGGCGGTGAACAGCCCGTTGCGCTCGGGCAGCGGCAACAGCTGCGCCTCGACCATGCGCATGTAGCGGTCGGTGTATTCCAGCGTGGCGCCCTCGGGCGCCATGACGATGCCGAAGGCGGTGCCGCGGTCCTCGACCGGCACCAGTTCCTCCGGCAGGGAGCGCAGCAGCCAGGCGCTGGCGCCCAGCATGGCGACCGCGGTCAGGATGACAGCCGCCCGCCAGCGCAGGGCCAGCCGCAGGGTCCGCGCGTAGGCGCGGTCCAGGCCGGCGAAGAAGGCGTCGAACGAGCGGCTGGCCCAGCTGCCGCTGTGCGTGTGCAGCGGGCGCAGCATGCGCGAGCACATCATCGGCGTCAACGTCAGCGCCACGAACGCCGACAGCGCCACCGAGAAGGCCAGCGTCAGGCCGAACTCGCGGAACAGCCGCCCGACGCTGCCGGTCAGGAACGCGACCGGGATGAAGACGGCCACCAGCGCGATGGTGGTGGCGATGACGGCGAACCCGATCTCGCGCACGCCGTCCACGGCCGCCTGCCGCCGCGACTTGCCCATCTCCAGGTGGCGGTAGATGTTCTCGAGCACGACGATCGCGTCGTCGACGACGAGGCCGATCGCCAGCACCAGCGCCAGCAGCGTCAGGATGTTGATCGTGAAGCCCAGCGCGAAGGCCAGGATGAAGGCGCCGATGATCGAGACGGGGATGGCCACCACCGGCACGATCGTCGCCCGCAGGCTCTTGAGGAACACGAGCACCACCAGCACCACCAGGGCGATGGCGATCAGGATGGTCTCGCGCACCTCGTGCACCGACTCGTCGATGAAACGCGACGAGTCGAACGCCACGTCCATGCGCATGCCTTCCGGCAGCATCGCCGCCAGCTCGGGCAGCGCCCCGCGCACGGCCGCCGCCGCCGTCAGCGTGCTGGCCTGCTTCTGCTTGACCACGCCCAGGCCGACCGCCGGCTGCCCGTTGTAGCGGGTCAGCGTGCGCTCGTCCTCGGCGCCGATCTCGATGGCCGCCACCTCGTCCAGGCGCACGATGTCGTCGCCGCGCCGGGCGACGATGATGGCGCCGAACTCCTCGGCCGTGTCCAGTTCGCCCCGCGTCCGGACGGCGAACTCGCGCCCGGTGCCCTCGACGCGCCCGCTGGGGATCTCCGCGTTCTCGACGCGGATCGCCCGCTCGATGTCCTGCACCGACAGGCCGCGCGAGGCCATCCGCATCGGGTCCAGCCAGACCCGCATCGCGTAGCGCCGCTCGCCGCCGATGATCACCGAGCCGACGCCGGGCAGCCGCTGCAGGCGCTCCTTCAGCAGCCGGTCGGCCACGTCCGACAGCTCGAGCGTCGTGTGGCGGTCGCTGCCGAGGGCGATCCACATGACCGGCTGGGCGTTGACGTCGACCTTGGCGACGATCGGATCCTCGGCCTCGCGAGGCAGGGCGCCGCGCACGCGCGAGACGCGGTCGCGCACGTCGTTGGCCGCTTCGTCCACGTCGCGCTTCAGCTCGAACTCGATCGTGATGACCGAGCCCTGCTCCCGGCTGCTCGAGGTGATCGTCTTGACCGACTCGATCGTCGAGAACTGCTCCTCCAGCACGTCCGTGATCTCGGTCTCGACCACGTTGGGACTGGCGCCGCGGTAGAGCGTCGTCACCGAGACGATGGGCGGATCGGTCTCGGGATACTCGCGGACCGGCAGTCGCGTGTAGGAGATGACGCCCAGCAGGATGATCGCCAGGCTCAGCACGATCGTGAAGACCGGCCGCCGGATGGAGACCTCGCTCAGCTTCATCGTCCGCTCCCGCCCGCGGCGCCGGGGCCCGCCTGGGCGCTGCCGGTCGGCATGACCCTGGCGCCGTCGTAGAGCTTCTGGTGGCCGGCCTTGACCACGACCTGGCCGCCGTCCAGCCCGCCGGTGACTTCGACCACGCCGGGCAGCCGCGTGCCCAGCTGCACCGCGGCGCGCGCCACCGTGCTGTCCGGCTTCACCACGAACACGAAGGCCTGGCCGCCGGTGACGAACACGGCCTCGTCCGGGACCGTGAGGGCCTGCGCCCGCTCGTCGAGGACCAGCGTGACGGTCGCCGACATCCCGGGCCGCAGCCGCAGGTCCGGGTTGGCCACCGTGGCCACCACCCGGGTGGCGCGGGTCTGGCCGTCGAGTTGCGGCTCGATCACCGCGACGGCGCCCTCGAGCACCTCGCCGGGGTGCGCGGTGGTCTCGATGCGCACGGCGTCGCCGGCCTTCAGGCGCCCGAGCAGGCGCTCGGGCACCGAGAAGGTCAGGCGCAGGCGGTCCAGCCGCGACAGGTCGGTCAACGGCGCGCCCGCGCGCACGAAGGCGCCGGGGCTGACGCGGCGAAGCCCGACGCTGCCGGCGAACGGCGCCGTGATGCGGGTCTTGCCCAGCCGCGCCCGGGCCAGGTCCAGGTTCGCTTCGGCCACTTTCAGGGCGGCGGTCGCGTCGTCCAGGTCCTGCGGGGCGCCGGCGCCCTGCTCCACCACGGTGCGCACGCGTTCCCAGGTGGCGCGGCTCTGGTCGCGCAGCGCCTCGGCGCGCTGGGCCTCGGCCGCCAGCTGGACGTCGTCGAGCGTGGCCAGCAACTGGCCCGCGCGCACGGCGCCGCCCTCGGGCAGCGGCAGCGAGCGCACGACGCCGTCGATCTCGGCCGTGACCTCGACCTGCAGGTCGGCCTCGAGCGTGCCCACGGTGGCGAAGCGGTCCGCCACCGCCCCGGCGGCCACGATCGCGGTTTCGACCGGCGTGGGGGGCGGCGCGAAGCCGCCGGCCTGCTTCTTGCCGCCGCAGCCCGCGGCTCCCGCCAGGACCGCCACGGCGGTCGTGGCGGCCGCCAGGCCTCGCATCCGGATCCTCGTCATCGTCACTCCCGTTCCGCGGCCGAGCGGTACCAACCGCCGGTCAGCTGGGTCAGGGCCGCCGCGGCTCGCGCCGTGCGCACCAGGGCCTGCGAATAGCGTTGCTGCGCGGCCGCCAGGTCGGCCGCCAGGCGGACGACCTCGAAGGCGGTGCTGCGCCCGTTGCGGTACTCGATCATGCCGATCTCCACCTGGCGCAGCGAGGCCTCGACGCCGGATTCCGCCAGTTCCAGGCGGCGCGCCCCGCGCTCCAGTTCGCGATGCTGCGCGCGCACCTGCTCCTCGAGCGCGCGCCGCGCGCCCTCCAGCAGGTGTCCGGCGCGGGCCACTTCGGCCCGGCGCCGCTGGGCCTCGCCGCCGCCGCCGCGCCCGCCCAGCGGCACGCTCAGCACGGCGCCCGCGTTCCACCACGGATAATCGCGGTCGCGCACCTGCGCCCAGCCGGGCCCGAAGCCGTCGGCGATATCGTAGCGGATCGTGTCCGCAGAGCCGGGAAAGACGATATCCCGCGCCGCGCCGGACAGCCCGTAGCCGCCGATGCCGCCGAACACGTCCAGCCGCGGCCGCGCGTCCCAGCGGGCGCCCTCGGCTCTGCGCACGGCGGCCTCGCGCTGCTCAGCCAGCGCCTGCAGGTCGGGATTGCCTTCGCGCGCGGCAGCGAGGACCGACGCCAGCTCCAGCACCCTCGGCGCAGCGGGCGGCTCGTCCGCCGGTCGGAATCGCAGGTGGCCCGCCGCCGGGCGCCGCCCGACCAGTGAAGCCAGGCCGTCCGAACGCCGGTCGAGCTGCTCCTCGGCGTCCAGCACGCGCTGCTCCTGCTCGGCCAGGAAGACCTCGGCGTTGGCCACCTGGCTGGGTCCCACCAGGCCCGCCCGCGCCCGCAGCCGCGTCTCCTCCAGGAACAGGCGCGTGCGGTCGCGGATCAGCAGGGCGACCGCCAGGTCGCGCTCGCCCGCGTAGAGTTCCCAGTAGCCGGCCTCGACCTCGGCGGCGACGGCCTGCCTGGCCGCCTGCCGGCGGGCCGCGGCCGCGGCGGCCGCGCGCTCGGCAGCTCGCAGCTCGGCGCCGGCGGCGGGGCCGAACCCCTTCAGCAACGGCTGCCGCACCGTCAGCGAACCGAACGTCTGGTACTGCGGCGACAGCGCCGCGTACGCGGAATTCGTCACCGTGCGCACCGTCGACAGCGAGGCCGACAGCTCGGTGCCCACCGGCAGTCTCACGCGCGCGCCGGCCTCGAACTCGGCCGTCTCGGTGCTGACGACCGGGGCGCCCGAGAAGAGCGAGGCGGCCGGCTGGTCGCTGCCGGTCCAGGCGGCGCTGCCGAACAGCTCCGGGTCGAACGCGCCGCGTTCGCCGCGGAGCGCCGCGGCGGCGGCGTCCAGATCGGCGTCCGCCAGCTGCGCGGCCACCGCGTGCGCCTGCGCCGCCGCCAGCAGGTCGGCCAGGCCGACGCTCTCGCCGGGCAGCGCGGCCAGCACGGCGCCGAGCGCGCTGTCGGGCTCGGCGACGGCTGCGGCGGGCGCCGCGGCCGCTGCCGCCGACTGGACGGCGAGGAACGCCGCCAGGATCATCGCCGCGAACGGCGCCGTCACGAAAGCGGCAGGCGCGCCGGTCGCGCGCCACGATTGCGGTCTGAGCATGCCCCGGATACCTCGCGGAAGGAAAGGGGGAGTGGACCTCGGCATTCAGCGCCCAAAGTTATCACGAATGGCCCGCCGGCGCCCGTGTGCTGGACGGATCAGGGGCCGTGGCCCATGATGGCACGACCGGCGACGGGCGCGCCACCACGGGGCGTCCGCTTCGACACCGGCTCGCGTCCGCGGAGCCGCCGCCCCGACGCGTGGCCGGCAGCCGCGATCCTCCACCGGGAGTCTGCCCCGTGACCGCACCTGACCACCGGCGCGCCACCTGGTGCGCCCTCGGCGCCGTCGCCGTCTGGTCGACGGTGGCCACGGCGTTCAAGCTGGCGCTGCGCAACTTGGACACGTATCAGCTCCTGATGGTGGCGGCCTGCGTGTCGGCGGCGTGCCTGACGGGCGTGCTGGCTGCGCAGCGCCGGCTGGGAGATCTGGCGCGCACGCCCCCGCGCGAGAGGACCCGGGCGCTCCTGCTCGGGGCCCTCAACCCGTTCGCGTATTACCTGGTGCTGTTCGCCGCCTACGATCGCCTGCCGGCCCAGGTTGCGCAGCCGCTCAACTACACCTGGGCGCTCACCCTGTCCTGGCTGGCGATTCCGCTGCTGGGTCAGCGGCCGGGCCCCCGCGTGCTGATGGCGGGCGTGGTCTGCTACGCCGGCGTCTTCCTGATCGCCACCGGCGGCACCGTCGCCGGCCTGTTGGCCGCCGACCCCGTCGGCGTCGCCCTGGCCCTCGGCAGCACCGTGCTGTGGGCGCTGTACTGGCTGGCGAACACGCGGTCGCCCCTGGAGCCGGTCGTGGGCCTGTGGTGGAACTTCGCGGGCGCGGCGCCGCTGTGCGCGCTGGCGGTGCTGTTGCGCTCGGATTTCGACCTGCCGGCGCGCGGGCTGGCGGCCGGCGCCTACGTGGGCGCCTTCGAGATGGGCTTCACCTTCGTCCTCTGGCTGGGCGCCCTGAAGCTGGCGCCGAGCGCCGCGCGGGTGGCGAACCTGATCTTCCTGTCGCCGCTCGTCTCGTTGGTGTTCATCCACTTCGTGTTGCACGAGGCCGTGCGTCCGGCCACGGTCGTGGGCCTGCTGCTGATCATCGCCGGGCTGTGGTGGCAGCAGCAGGGCGGCGGCGCCGCCGCCCGGGAACCCCGCCGCGCGCGCGGGCGTTGAACCGCGACGGCCGCTTCCGGCGGCCGCCCGCGTTCGCAACCCGCACCGACGAAAGGACGCCCTCGATGCTCCGGCTCCGCTCTCTGGCGGCCCGCGCCCGGCGCAGCGGCCTGCTGTCTCTGGCGCTGATGATCCTGGTCATGCTGGCGTTCCGCTCGGCCGTCGCCGACTGGCACGACGTGCCCTCGGGCTCGATGCAGCCGACCCTGCTGGTGGGCGACCGCATCGTCGTCGACAAGCTGGCCTACGACGTCAAGCTGCCCTTCGGAGGCGGCGTGCTGCACCGACGCGCCGATCCGGCCCCGGGCGACATCGTCACCTGCCGCTCGCCGGCCGACGGCAAACGGCTGGTCAAGCGCGTGATCGGCGTGCCCGGCGACGTGATCGCGCTGCGCGACAACCGCCTGACGGTCAATGGCCGTCCGGTCGCCTATGGGCCGGCCGACGACGCGGCGCTGCGGCGCCTGGTGGGCGACGAGGCGGCGGGCTGGCGCTTCGCGCGCGAGGACCTTGCGGGCCGTCCGCACGCGGTGGCCTTCGCCGGCGGCGGCCGGCGTCCGGACCTGCCGGCGTTCCGCGTCCCGGACGGGCAGTACTTCCTGCTGGGCGACAATCGGGACCTGAGCGCGGATTCGCGCTGGTTCGGCTGCGTTCCGCGCGGCGACATCGCCGGCCGCGTGGTGGGGCTGGCCGGGTCGCTCGACACCGCGGGCGGGTTCCGCCCGCGGTGGGAACGGTTCTGCAGCCGGGTCTCCTGAACCGCCGGGAGCGGGCGCGACGATGGACGCCGCGCCCGCCCCGCAGGCCTCAGTGCGCGGCGCCGGCGCCGGCGCCGGCGGCTCCCTCGCCCTGCGTCACTCCCTTGTCCAGGGTCACCTGACCGACGTCGACGGTGATGGCCGCCAGCGCGGCCGCCGTCGGCTCGCTGACGGTCTCCTGCACGCGGCCGCCGAGGTGCCTGCCCAGGAACCTCTCCATCGCCACGGCCAGGGCCAGGCGGTTGCCGGGCGCGCGGAACCCGTGCCCCTCGTCGGGAGCCACCAGGTACTCGACCGGCTTCTGCTTCTGGCGCAGCGCGACGACGATCTGGTCGGACTCGTGCTGCTTGACGCGCGGATCGTTGGCCCCGTGCACGACCAGCAGCGGCACCTTGATGGCGTCGCAGTGGAACAGGGGCGAGCGGTCGATGAGGTCCTGGCGCTCCGCCTCGACCGCCGGGTTGCCCACGCGCCGGTAGAACGAGCCCTCGAGGAACGGCTTCCAGTACTCGGGGAAGCTCTCGATGAGGGTCACCAGGTTCGACGGGCCCACGTAGGGGATGCCGCAGGCGTACAGGTCGGGCGTCCAGGTCACGCCCGCGAGCGTCGCGTAGCCGCCGTAGCTGCCGCCGAAGATGCCGATGCGCTTCGGGTCGGCGATGCCCTGATCGATCAGCCACTGGGCGGCGTCGGTCACGTCGTGCTGCATGGCGCCGGTGCCCCATTCGCGGTTGCCCGCGTTGAGGTACTTCTTGCCGTAACCCGTCGAGGCCCGGTAGTTGACCTGCATCACCGCGTAGCCGCGGTTGGCCAGGAACTGCACGTACGGCTCGTAGCCCCACTGGTCGCGCGCCCACGGGCCGCCGTGGATGTACATCACCACGGGCAGGTTCTTGCCGCCGCCGCCGCGCGGCAGCGTCAGGTACCCGTGGATCTTCATGCCGTCGCGCGCCGTGTACGTCACCGGGCTCATGTGAGCCAGGTGCTCGGACGGCAGGTCCGGGCGGGCCTTGTAGACCAGCGTCGCCGTGCCCGGTCCCGCGTCGTACAGGTAGACCGAGCCGGGGTCGACGTCGCCGTGGACGGCCACCAGCAGCCGGCTCAGGTCGTCGGTCAGGCTCGTGACCGCCAGTTCGCCATCGGGCAGGGCCTTGCGCAGCGCGTCCCACAGGCGCTGCGCCTCGGGCGTCTTGGGATAGACCCGGTCGCGGTCGCCGGTGTAGCTGGTGGCGATCAGCTCGTCGGTGGCGGGATGGAACACCGCGCCGCCGAAGTCGACCTCGTTCTCGGGATCCTGCTCGACCAGCGTCCAGGCGCCAGAGTCCACGTCCAGCAGCATCAGGCGCGCCAGGTCGACGTCCGCGCCGACGTTCGTCGACACGTAGCAGCGCCGCCCGTCCGGATGGAACTGGATGGGCGTGAGGTCCTCCTCGAACGTCGCCGAGGCGATCGGCTCGAGGCCCTGCAGGCCGACGCGATAGAGGTCGCCGCCGCCGCCCGGCTTTTCCTTCCAGGCCAGGCGCAGCTGCCCCTCGTTGTCGAACATCCAGCCGCCGACCTCTTCCTTGTTCTCGCGGACCAGCGTGCGCTCGCCCGACGCGATGTCCACGCGGTAGATGTCGTGGAAGCGCGGGTCGCGCGCGTTGAGGCCCACCATCAGCACGCCCGGCTGGCGGCGCGGCACCGAGAGGATCTGCGCCCGCACGCCCGGCACCGGCGTCAGGTCGCGGGCCGGCGGCACCCCGGCCTCGCCTTCGGGCGCGCCGGCCGGGTCCACCGCCCAGACGTGGAAGTTCTCGTCGCCGTCGCGGTCCTGCACGTAGAGGACGTAGCGGGAGTCGCGGCTCCAGAAGTAGCCGGGCACCGGCCGCTTGTCCGCGGTCACCGGACGGGCCGCCGAGAACGGCTCGTCGGCGCCCTTGACCCAGATGTTGCGGGCGCCGTTGTGCGGCTTGAGGAAGCTGAGCCAACGGCCGTCCGGCGACAGCTGCGAACCGGAGATCTCGGGGTCGCCGAAGAACAGTTCGCGGTCGATCAGCGGCGCCGGGGACTCGGCGGCGGTCGTGGCGGCGGGCGGCGCCTTGCGCGAGCAGCCGCCGGCTCCGGCCAGGGCCGCCAGGCAGGCGGGCGCGAGCAGGCCGAGCATGATCCTCCTCATGGGGGTTCTCCTTGCTGGATCGAGGTTGTTCGGGGCGGCGCGGCGGACGACCGCGCCAAGTGCCTCATACGGAAAAAGGCGGTCCCGGGTTCGCCGGAAAAGCGCCCCGGTCGCTCAGACGGTCGGCAACGGTTCGTGGGGCCGGCCCTCGAACTCGAACAGGTCGATACCCCGCTTGCGCAATTGTCCGACCATCTCGCCTCCCGGCACGACCAGTTCCTGGCAGCAGGCGCCCACGGCGCCCAAATCGCCGGCCGCCAGCAGGCGGGCGATGATCGCGGCCGGAAACCCCGTCATGCGCATCATGGCCGAGAGGCCGGTCGCGTCGTCCTGGCGGTCGATGATCCGCACGCCCAGGCGTCGCGCTTCGCCGTCGGCATCGCGCCCCTCGGCGACCACCAGCACCAGCACGGCGTCGGGCCCCGGCAGGTCCAGGGCGTGCCTGAGGCGGTTGGCGAGCATCTCGCGCGGGCTGACCTCGCCGCCCGGGAAGGGCAGCGGCCGGGGCTCAACCAGCCCCAGGTCGCGCAGCAGCCGGAACTGGGCGCAGTGGCCCCGGTAGCGGATGGTCTTGTAGTCCAGCTCGGGCACCCGGCCCAACAGCGTGCGGGGCAGCGTGGAGATGCCGCCGCTGGTCTGGAACGCCTCCAACTCGCCGAACGGGGCAGGGAAGGCGATCGTCTCCAGCTCGCTGAGCGCGGGCACCGTCTCCAGGCGCCCGCCGCGGATCACCACCGCCGGCTCGACGTATTCGTTGATGAGGCCCTCGACCGAGAACACCAGCTTGTAGTTCATCGGGGGCTGCGGCTGCAGCGGCAGCCCGCCCACGCGCAGGCGCAGCGAGTCGACGCTGGCCAGCCGCGTCGTCAGCCAGTAGCCGAGGATGCCGGCCAGGCCGGGCGCCAGCCCGCAGTCCGGGATAATGGCGACCCCGGCCCGCCGGGCCTCGGCGTCCAGGGCGAACTCGCGGGCGACGACGTCGTTGTTCCCGCCCAGGTCCAGGAAGTGCGTGCCGTGGGCCACGGCCTGCGCCGCCAGAGGCGCGTTGTACCAGTAGTTGACGGCGCTGATGGCGACGTCCGCATCCTCGAGCAAAGGCGCCAGGAACGCCTGGTCCTGGACGTAGCCGGGGCGCGTGCGCAGGCGCGGGTCGCCGAAGCGCACGGCCAGGCGCTCCAGCGCGTCCCCGTCGGCGTCTACCGCCACGAGCGAGGTCGTGTCCCCGGCGTGCCGCAGCAGGTCGTGCGCGATGGCCGTGCCCTGCAGGCCGGCTCCGAGCAGCAGGTACTTCATGCGGTCCCCCCGACCGGGGGCGGCGGCAGGCCGCTCCCCGCAATCAGGATAGCCGCGCCGGGCCGGGCGGTCACGCGCCAACCCCGGTTGACCGCCCCGCGGGGCCGGGCTACTATCGGGCGGCTGGTCGCCGGACCCCGGTTCCCACCGTCCCCGATACCCCCCAAGGAGCGTTCCATGGACGCCAGGGCACTGCAGAAGAACCTGCTCGAGCTGATCCGCCGCACGTCCGCGGAGCTGCCGACCGACGTCGTGCGCGCGATCGAGGCGGGCGCCCGCCGCGAGTCGTCGGGCTCCAACGCCTGGTACGCGCTCGAGGTGATCCGCGACAACATCATCATGGCCAAGGAGAAGTCACAGCCGCTGTGCCAGGACACCGGGACCATCATCGTCTACGCCGGACTGCCGAAGTGGTGCGACGAGAAGACGTTCCGCAAGGCGTACGAGAAGGCGGTGGTCGAGGCCACGAAGGTGGGCTACCTGCGGCAGAATTCGGTCGATGCCATCACCGGGCACAACTCCGGCGACAACCTGGGACCCGGCTCCCCGTCGTTCCATTTCCACCAGGTCTCGGGCCGGGCGCTGACCGTGCGCATGATGCTCAAGGGGGGCGGCTGCGAGAACGTGAGTTGCCAGTACAGCCTGCCCGACACGAAGCTGGGCGCCGGGCGCGACCTGGAGGGCGTGCGCCGCGTCGTGCTCGACGGCGTGCTGCAGGCCCAGGGCAAGGGCTGCGGGCCGGGCATCCTCGGCGTTTGCATCGGCGGCGACCGCGGCAGCGGCTACGTGGCGGCCAAGGAAACGCTCTTCCGCGAACTGGACGACGTCAACGAGGACCCGCGGCTGGCGAAGCTGGAGAAGCAGCTCCTGAAGGAAGGGAACACGCTCGGCATCGGGCCCATGGGCTTCGGCGGCGCGACGACGCTGTTGGGCGTGAAGATCACGCACCGCAACCGGGTGCCGGCCTCGTTCTTCGTCTCCATCGCCTACATGTGCTGGGCCTTCCGGCGCAACGGCTTCGTGCTTTCCGAGGGCGGGCGCATCTCGCGCTGGCTCTACGATTCCTAGGAGGCTGGTCCCATGCTGCTGGAAGCCCCGTTCACCGAAGAGAAGATCCGCGCGCTGCACGTCGGCGACATGGTCCAGATCACAGGACTGATCTACACCGGCCGCGACGCCGTGCACAAGTACCTGCACGACGGCGGCAAGCCGCCGGTGGACCTGAGGGACAGCATCATCTACCACTGCGGCCCGGTCGTGGTGAAGGAAGGCGGCAAGTGGGTGGTCAAGGCCGCGGGACCCACCACCAGCATCCGCGAGGAGCCTTACCAGGGCCCGCTCATGGAGCAGTACGGGATCCGCGCGGTCATCGGCAAGGGGGGCATGGGCGCCAAGACGCTGCAGTACTGCCAGAAGGTGGGCGGCGTCTACCTGCACGCCGTCGGCGGCGCGGCCCAGGTGCTGGCCGAACGCGTGGTGGCGGTCAAGGGCGTGCACCTGGCCGAGAAGTTCGGCTCGCCGGAGGCGATCTGGGAATTCCAGGTCGAGCTCTTCCCGGCGGTGGTCACCATGGACTCGCACGGCGGCTCGCTGCACGCGCACGTGCTCGAGGAATCCGCGGCGAAATTGAAGCAACTGCTCGGCTGACGGGAGAAGCGACTTGTCCCTGGATCCGCACCTGGTGGAGCCCGCGAACCGGGCCGGCGTGCTGTCGGTCGGCGGCGTGCTGAACATCCTGTACCGCCGGCGGGCGGCCGTTCTCGGTCTGGCCGCTCTGGGCCTGTGCGCGGGCATCGCCTACGGCATCGTGGTCAAGCCGCTCTACCGCGCCACCGCTCAGGTGCGGCCGGGCATCGTCGCCTACAACGCGGAGGGCAACCCCATCCGCGAAACGGCCCTGGAGGACATCGTCGGCTGGTTCGACAAGGCGCTGTACTGGCGCGAGTTCCAGGAGCAGCCCGAATTCGACTACCTCGAGACCGCGCCCGTCATCCTGGCCGAGTTCGTGCCCAGCCTCAACTTCGTCCAGGGCGGCGACGTCATCACGCTCAACAACCTCTCGCGCAGCCGCGACAAGGCGCGTGCGGTGCTGGACCGGGGCATCGAGGCGTACAATCGGCAGGCGCAGGTCGATTCGCTGGGCAGCAGCCTGCACCTGACGCGGCGCAATGCGCGGCTCAAGATGGAGCGGCTGAGCCAGGACATGGCGCGCATCGACGCCGAGCGGGAGCGCGCGCAGCTGCGCATCGACGAGCAGAAGCGGGAACTGCAGATGGTGGCGATGGAACGCCGCACGGTCGAGCTGGACCTGCAGCGTCTGGCCGAGGAGAACGCCTGGCGCTCGCGTGCCGTGGGCGACCTGCGGAGCGAGTCGCAGGCGGCCCGCGGCCGCGTGGACGAGGCGGAGAAACTGCTGGTCCGCACGCTGCAGACCGAGCACGACACCGGAGCCGGCATCGCGACCGGCCAGGCCGAGGGAGCCGTCAGCGAGGTGCTGCTGCAGAGCGCCAGCCGCGAGCAGGCCGGCCGGGTGGGGGAACTGCTGGCGACGGTCAACCACATCGCGCACTCGGCCGTCAACGCGGCGGTGCGCGCGGACAGCCTCGAGGCGGTCGTCAAGGCCAACGACCTGGAGATGAAGCGCCTGCGTCTGGTGCTCGAGATCGAACTGGCGAAGAAACAGGCGGACGTCGAGCAGAAGATCCGCGACCTGGGGATCGTCCTCGAACGGGACCTGCCGCGCGAACTGGCGCTGCTGCAGTCGGATTGGCAGGCGGAAAAGACCAAGCTGGAGCTGGCCACGCCGCTGCAGCGGGTCGGCAGCATCGCCGTCAGCGAAAAGCCGGTGCGGCCGCGCAAGCTGCGCGCGGCGGCCATCCTCACCTTCCTGGGTCTGAGCGGCGGCATCGCCCTGGCCCTGGCGTGGGAGTACCTGGAGAACAACCGGGCCGTGATCACGGCGGCGAGGCGACCGGTCGCCTGAGCGCGGCCGGCCGCCGGGGCGGCCGCGGGCGGGCGCGCGGGGGCGGCGATCGCCAAGCTGCGATTGCCAACCCGAGCCGCTTGTGCCACATTGCGCCGGTTGCACCGGTCCCGCCGCCAGCGGCACGCGGGTCCCTTCCACTTCCGGAAAGGAAGCACATGTCCAGATCACTGCTGACGGCGGCCCTGCTGGCCGGCGTTCTGCTGGTCGCTTCGACCGGCTGCAAGGGCGACGGCAAGACCGCGGAGGTAGCGGCCATCGAGATCGAACCGGGACTCAGCTACGTCGATTCGCTGGTCGGCACCGGCGCCGAGGTCGTGAGCGGCGACTTCGTGCAGGCCCACTACACGGGCTGGCTGCAGATCACCGACGAGAAGACGAAGCGCCCGGCCAAGGGCGCCAAGTTCGACAGTTCGCTCGACCGGGGCGAGCCCATCACCTTCCCGGTGGGCAACGGCTTCGTGATCCCCGGTTGGGAGAAGGGCCTCATGGGCATGAAGGTCGGCGGCAAGCGCACGCTGATCATCGGGCCGGAACTGGCCTACGGCGCCGAGGGGCGCCCGCCGGTGATCCCCGCCAACTCGACCCTGATCTTCGACATCAGCCTGGTCGGCCTGCCCAAGGTCGAGGTCCAGGTGCAGCAGGAGGGCACCGGCGCCGAGGCGGCCCCCGGCGACCAGATCGCCGTGCACTACACGGGCTCGCTCTGGACCGACGGCGCGGTGGGCGAGAAGTTCGACTCCTCGCTGGACCGCGGCGAGCCGTTCCGCTTCACGCTGGGCGCCGGCATGGTCATTCCCGGCTGGGACATGGGCCTGCGGGGCATGAAGGTGGGCACGAAGGCCCGCCTGATCATTCCCTCGACGCTGGGCTACGGCCGGCAGGGCACGCCCGGCGGCCCCATCCCGCCGAACGCGGACCTGGTGTTCGACGTCGAGCTGGTGGAGATCGCCGGGAAGTAGGTCGCCGGCGCAAGTGCTTGCGGGACAAGGGCTGCCGCCGCTCCCGCCTCGGCGCTTGCAGGACTTGGCCGTATCTGCTACCGTAGCACGCTGTTTCTGGGCAGACGCCCCGGCGGGGCGTCTGCTCTTTTGCCCAGCCGCCGCACGTTCCGCGGGAGGACCAACGTGATCTACCTGATTCCCGTCGCCGGGGTGCTGGCGCTGCTCTTCGCCGCCTACAAGGCCGCGTGGATCGGCCGCCAGGACGCGGGCGACCAGAAGATGCAGGCCATCGCCGGCCACATCCAGGAGGGCGCCATGGCCTTCCTGAGCCGCGAGTACCGCGTGCTGGCGATCTTCGTGGTCGTCGTCGCCGCGCTGCTCGCGGTCTCCAACGCCCGCCAGCCCAGCAGCCACGCCCTGATCGGCCTGTCGTTCGTCGTCGGCGCGGTCTGCTCGGCCGCGGCGGGCTACTTCGGCATGCGCATCGCGACCCGCGCGAACGTGCGCACGACGGCGGCGGCCCGCACCGGGCTGAACCCGGCGCTGCTGGTCGCCTTCGCGGGCGGCACGGTCATGGGCATGGTCGTGGTCGGTCTCGGCGTGCTGGGCCTGAGCTTGCTCTACATCGTCTACACGAAGATCTTCAACGCGAACGTCGAGCTGGAGCGCCTGCTGCAGGTGCTGTCGGGCTTCTCGCTGGGCGCCAGCTCGATCGCGCTGTTCGCGCGCGTGGGCGGCGGCATCTACACCAAGGCCGCTGACGTCGGCGCCGACCTGGTGGGCAAGGTCGAGGCCGGCATTCCCGAGGACGACCCGCGCAACCCGGCCACCATCGCCGACAACGTCGGCGACAACG
>CAYNPY010000057.1:0-23811 GCA_964399195.1 uncultured Fibrobacteraceae bacterium | reverse complement strand
CAGACATTGCCCGCGTTGAAGTGCGCCTCGCTGCGCGGGCGGATGCGCAGCGCCGCCTCCAGGTGCGCGAGGGCCTCCTCGCGGCGGCCGGCCGCGTCCAGCACCACGGCCAGCCCCTGGTGGGCGATCTCGTTGTCGCGCGTGACCGCCAGCGCGCGTCGCCAGAGCGATTCCGCGTCGCGCCAGGTGTCCGCCTGCCGCGCCGCGGCCACACCCAGCGCGACGACGGCCGGCAGGAACGCGGCGACCAGCGGCGCGCGCAGGCGCGACCGCCGCGCTGCCGCGGCCGACGCGGCGGCGGCCAGCGGCAGCCACAGGCCCAGCGCGGCCACGTAGACGTAGCGGTCGCCCTGCGGCAATTGCCCGCCCTGGACCAATCCCAGCGAGGGCAGCAGACAGACCAGGAACCACGACCAGCCGAACGCCGGCAGCGGCAGCCGGCGCCGGTGCCGCAGCAGAAGGACGGTGACGGCAGCCGCGCCCACCAAGGCCGCGACCGCCAGCGGCATCGCCAGGCGCAGATCCGCCTCCGGGTAGCGCACGGCCAGGCCGGCCGGCCAGACCAGGCGCAGCAGATAGCGCGCCACGCCGCCGCCCGCCTCGAGGAGGCGTTGGCCGAACGGCGCCGGCTCGACGGCGCCCATCGGCCCGTGGTGCGCCAGCTTCGTGGTGACCAGCGCGACGGCCAGCGCCACGAGCGACAGGGCGCCCAGGACGGCCCACTGCGCGCGCCGGGGGCGCGCGGGGCCCTCGCCGCGCCACGCCTGCAGCAGCGTCAGCAGCAAGAGCAGCGCCGGCGCCACGACGGCCGCCGGCTTGGCCAGCATCGCCCAGGCGGCCAGGGCGCCGGCCAGCAGCAGGCCCGGCAAACCGGCGGCCGTGACCCAGGCCAGCGCCGCGCCCAGCAGCAGCGGCGCCATCAGCACGTCCTTGCGGGCGGTGACCCAGGCCACCGCTTCGACGTTGAGCGGGTGCACGGCCAGGAGCAGTGCGACGAGGGTGGCACCCGCGGCGCCGACGCCCAGCCGCCGCGCCAGCAGCCAGGCCAGCGCGACGGCGGCCAGGTGCAGCGCCAGGTTGGTGCGGTGGAAGCCGGCGGGGCCCGGGCCGAACAGCGCGGCGTCCAGCTGCAGCGAGAGCCAGGTCGCCGGGATCCAGACCTGCTCGTGGCCGGTGGTGAAGGCCCAGCGCGCGCCGTCCGCGTTCAGGCCGCCGGTCACGCGCGGGTTGTGCTCGACGTAGTTGTCGTCGTCGAAGTTGACGAAGCCGAAGGTGCCGACGTCGTGGTACACGGCGAGGGCCGCCAGCAGGGGCAGCACCAGGAGCCACAGGGAGCGGAGGGCGCCGGCCGGGCGGGGCGGGCGCGGCGAGCGGGGTCGCGGCTGGTTCATCGCGAGATTATCGGCCGGGCGGCAGGGGGCGTCAATGCCCCGGGCGGTCGGCGGCGCCGCGCGGTCCCGGCAGTCCCGGAACCGGGCTTCAGACCGACGAGCGCCGGCTTCGCCGGAAGAAGAACCGCAGATAGACCGCCAGCGCCACGGCGACGACCGCCGTCACCGCCACGCTGTAGACCTGCAGGTACTCGGCCACGGCCCGCCAGTTCCCCGCGAAGAACTTGCCCAGATACAGCAGCAGCGCGTTCCAGGCCGTGGCGCTGACGGCGCAGAGCAGGGTCGTCTTCGCCAGGTTCATTCCCGACATGCCGGCGAAGAACGCGACCAGCGACCGCAGGCCCCCCAGGAACCGGTTCGCCGCGATCACGCCGTACCCGTGCTTCCGGTACAGCCCCTCCACCTGATGGATGGCCTGGGCCGGCAGGAACCGGCTGAAGCGGCCGGAGACCACGTGCCCCTCGAAGTACTTCCCCAGGAAATAGGCGCTGACGAAGCCGGCCGTGCTCCCCGCCGCGGCGAAGAGCAGCGCGGGCGCGAAATCGACGGTCCCCAACCCGATCGTAGTCCCGGCGAAGACCAGCAGCACGTCGCTCGGCAGGGGCGGGAAGACGTTCTCGAGGTAGGCGATGACGAACATCAGCAGCAGCACGCCCCACGGCGGCGCCTGCTGCAGCCAGCGGATTCCCTCCTCGAGCATCCCCATGCGGCGAACTTCCCTTCGCTTCGCTCTTGATCGTGGTCCCGCTCGGGGCCGGCTCCGGCGCCAGGCCGCGAGCACCAGCCTGGTGACATCCTCCCCGGCATTGTCGCAGTCAGTATAGTCGATACGGTCGACCATCGGTGCGGCAACCGGCACCGGGCAACAGAGCGGCGCGTCGGACTCCGCTAGCTGTGGTTCGGGTTCTTCGCCGCTCTGACTCGAGCCAGCGATGCTTCCGTCGCAGACGCCCTACTCGACCCGCGCGTACATAGTCTCGCCCACGCCGGACCCCACATCGGCGACCAGTCACATTCCATGCAGCAGAAACTCGCGTCGGACGCGCACAGCACGTCGCCGCGCACCGCCCGCATGATCTGCGGATCCATCGGGCATTTCGGGCTGGTCAGGGTCAGTCGCTACCGTGGGCAGACTTGCGATCAGCGAGTTTCAGTGGTCGGGCAGGCCAGCACGTGGCACGACTGTGGCAATATTCGACAGTGAAAACCATTCTCGCCGCAAACGCGTGCCTTCCCAGGGCGGTATTGTACGACCAGAATGAAGTCGCCGACAACATTCCGCTTGACGGATGTGCGAGCGCATGAGTAGCATCACATGCGCAATCGCCTTATCGCCCATTGCAGACATCCATCGCCCATGTTGGTACTTCGCCTCCACGCTTCCGGCGGCAGGTGGTGAACTGATGGACCGCAACTGGAATTCGGCCCCCCCCCCTCCTGATTCTCCACGTCTGTGCGGCAACGCGCGCGTGCCTCGCCCGCGAGGGCTGCGACATCGCATGATCGATGCCGGCGGCAGACACCCCACCGAGCGCAACGGAGGCCGACCGGCAGCGGTGCGGCGCGCGCCGGCATCAGCAGGCCGTGCGGCGTTCAGAGCCCGCATGCGCACACGGGGTCCGCCCGGTTCTACCCGTCGATCCTGCTGGTTCGGCCCCGCGAGAAACGGCACGTTCGATCCCACATCATGTCCGGGCACTAGGGCTCGGCGCGGGCACAATGATGCAGATGGACGCGATACGGAGAATAGAGGCTGGCATGTCGTACTCTGGAACTCTCAGACATCGCGAATCACGGGCCTTGGCAGCTGTGGCGTGCTTCACGATCGTGCTCATCGCCATGGCAGGTGCCGCCTGCGCAGGGGCTGGGGATGATTACATCTGCGAGGCCCCCAAGGACAGCATACCCGGAGACTGGGTTCCCCCGTTTGCTGACACTCCGAAGATCAGTTCCGCGGTCATCCGCCTGGTCATCTATGCCGTCAGGGACAGCGCTGGTGCCGGGGGCTTTTCGTACGCGCAGATCGACACCATACTTGAACGCGTCCGTGCCGATTACTCGGCATCAGGCATCAGATTCGAGATCGCCATCAGGGACACGCTCGACACATCCCTGATGTCCGTGGCAAATCCCTGGCCTCCAGTGCGCACAGCACGATTGAGTGCCGCTCTTGTCTGGCGCCCCGACCTCCAGATGTCGCGTGGCAGCGCGTCAGGGTCGCCGGCAGGGCTTTGCTGGGTGAAGCTGACGGGGACAGATGCCGCCTCGGTGCTCAGCCATGAACTTGGCCATTGCCTGGGCCTGCTGCACACGTTCCACAGGGCATATGACAGCGACGGCAGCGGGCCAAGCACTTGTGCGATTGGCGGCGATCTGGTCTGCGACACGCCCTTTGACTCCCTCGGCGAAGGCCTGCGCGAGGAAGTGGACCCGGACACATGCGAGGGGACTCCGGAGGCGCGCGGCATCGACGTGACGAACATCATGGCATATACATGGCCACACTGCATGGATCACTTCACCGGCGGGCAGATCGACCGCATGCTTTACCTCATCGAGGCGGACTCGCTGCTGAACGCGGCATGGGTGCGCCCGGCGGTGGTCTACGAGAACAAGTCAGATGACACTGAGCTGGATTATGAAGGAACCCCGTACAGCAGCGCCACCCTGGACTACAACGCTGATGGCAAGAAGGACTTGTTCATCTCGATGCGGGACAACTTCGGGTCCCTGCAGAGACAGTACCAATTGTCACAGTCGGGGGTGCCCCAGTTCACGGATCGTACGGAGCTTGATATTGCTGAAGCGGGTCTGCCTCAAGCCGGGCTGCGCGGAGTCGCCGCGGCCGACTACAACAACGACGGTCACATGGATCTATTCGCCGCCGCAGACTCCAACCCACGCATGTACCACAACAACAGCGGAGCGTTCGCCGACTCCGCGGCAGCACTGGGGCTGGCGTCGCTGGCCGACAGCTCCTATGTCGGGGTCTGGGGAGACTTCGACCGCGATGGACAGATCGACCTCTACGTGGGCCGCAGCTCAGGTGGGGGCGACGACCCGACCTCGTCAAATCTTGTTCCCGCTCGCGGCAGACTTCTGCGCAATGATCTTCGGTCCGCCGGCAGCTTCTCCGACTGCACCGACAGCCTGGGTTCGCCCGCCAATGCGTACGGCGCGTCGGTGGCCGCGTCCTGGGCCGACATGGATGGTGACGGGGACCTGGATCTGTTCGTCGGCGACCTGCGGGACGCCGTCGGCTCGGCCTCCAGCCGATTCTACATCAACGACGGCGCCGGAGCCTTCACGGAGAGCTTCGCCAGTCGGTTCAGCGGCTTGGACATTGAGAACGTGAACAGCGTCGTCTGGGCCGACATGAACAACGACGGTGAGTTGGATCTCGTGCTCGGCAGTGAATCAGCGGCGCCGACGGTGTACTTCAACGACGGCGCGGGCGACTTCACCTCCCAGAATCCGTTGTTGGCCACACTCGAAGCCCCGACGAACATGGTGCGTCCCGTGGACGTCGATCTCGACGGTGCGCAGGATCTCATCGCCGTGCCGCGCGCGACAACGGATCACCGGTGGCTGTTCTGGAATCGGGTGATCGGTGATCAGCGGGAGCTGCTCGACCAGTCGTGGGCCGTCGGCTTCGCAGATTCGACCGGGCGTGTCGACGGCCTGGCGATGGCCGACTTCAACGGAGATGGCGACTCGGACATCTACTTTGGCCGCCCGGTGGATACCGGCGACATCTTCTACCGGGCTGCGGCGGACTCCAATGCGGGTGACAATCCGGGCATCGACTGGGTCGGCGTCCGACTGGTCGCCGGCGACGCCAACAACAGCAGCGCGATCGGTGCCCGAGTTCGCTTCTACATCGGCTCGACGTTCGAGCAACTGCAGATCGTGGACGGCGGCAGCGGCAAGGGCGGACAGGCCGATAACGTCCTCATTTGCGGGTTGAGTGACCTGGCCGGCTCGGTGCAGGCGGAGATCATGTGGCCTGGCGGCTTCGTGCAGACGGCGTCGCTCACTCGAAATCAGGTCAACACGATCACCGACGACACGGTTCCCGGCGTCCCGACGTCGGTCAGCGGCGTCTACACGGCGCTGCCCGAGGGACAGGCCGAACTGACGTTCACCTGGGAAACCCCGTACAGCTGCAAGCCGTCGCTCGACAAGGTGACGATCACCGATCGGCCGCGGCAACCCTCGCAGTGCCCGCTGGGAACGGTGGTACTGACTCCCAGCAGCGATAACGTGACCCATGCGGTCCTCGCCAAGGTCGGCGGTGGCTATCGGCACACGCTGACGTGGCCGCTGGAATGCCGCGCGCCGTGCGCATACGACTTCCTCATCGAGAGCGCGGCCGACGCCACGCACAAGAGCCAGATGGCGCAGACGGCACAGATCTCGACGCCGGTCTGCATCAGTCAGTAGCGCCCAAGGAGGGCAGACATGGTCAAGCAGATGCTGAGACGGTTGACAATGGCGACACTGTGCCTCGTGGGCGGGATCTGCCTGCCCTTAGCGTCCTGGGCCGAGGTGCCGGTCGCGGGGGTCATCGGTCTGACTCCCGTGCTCGAGCACACCTGCTTGGCGGCCTATGTGCCGGTGCCGGACGGCAAGGCACTGGCCGGCGTGGTGTGGTACAATAATGACGGCGCCTTGGCCTTCCCGCGGGTCCTGGTCGCACCCGGCGACGGAGCCGGGCCGGGCCTGCTGGCGGAAGCGGACCTGGCAGCCGCGAGCGTGGCCGGGGCGTCGTCCGGGTCGAGCGAGCTGGCGTTCGCAGAGCCCGTGTCCGGCAGCGGCGGCGGCCTCTACGTCATCTTCGAGTTCCCGGCCGGCCGTGAGCAGGTCGGGGTGGGCGAAGGCGGCGGGCCGGGCATCGGGTACCGGTCGGGTACAGTCGGCGCAACAGGCTGGCTGAGCGCCGACGGCGTGGCTTGGACGCGGCTGCATCCGTCGTTCCGGCTGGCGGTGACGCCGGTGCTGGTCGACGCGCAGGTGGGCATGAAGGCAATGCGGACGGCGAAGGGACCTGTGGTGGCACCGACCGTGCTGCCGACGGCGCTGCACCCGGCCCGTCCGAACCCGTTCAACCCACAGACGAAGGTCGAGTTCACGTTGAGCAATGCGGGCGCGGTGTCGCTGGCGATCTACAATCTGCGCGGCGAGCTGGTGGCCACGCTCGTGGACGAGCACCGGGCGGCGGGTTCACACACGGTCGAGTGGGGCGGTCTGGATTCGCGCGGGCGGGCCAGCCCGAGCGGCGTCTACTTCGCTCAGTTGAGGGCTGACGGCATCGTCATGACGCAGCGGCTGGCGCTGGTGAGGTAGTTCTTAGGCGTGGGGCGGGGTCGCGCGGGCGGCCCCGCCCCGAATAAGGTGGGTGTGATCATGAGCAGAGCCATGTTGGCCATTCTTCTGATGGTGCTGAGCGCCCATGGCGCCGACGCGCGGACCTGGCATGTGCGCAAGGACGGCACCGGAGACTACACCGTCATCCAGGATGCCGTCGATCGCGCGGCTGCCGGGGACACGATCAGGATCGGGCCTGGGAGGTTCGAGGAAAAGCGGCCGTTCTCGTCATATCCTGTCGACTCCGTACAGAAGTGGACCTTTGATGTGTATGTTGCAGTTACCGTCAGCGACATGACGATCATCGGCTCAGGTGCGGACCAGACCATCATTGGCCCGCCAGCAAGACTCTGGGTTGATCCGGCCGAACCGAAGATCATCTGTGCTCTATCACGTGTATCGCGCCTGGTTGTTGAGGACTTGGCAATGGAAAACGTGTTCAATGGGATTTACCGCAGCGAGCGCGGCGCGCTCGAAGTACGGCGAGTTCGGTCGCGTGGCTGTTCAGCAGGCGTCACGTCGTGGAGCGAATTGGGCACGGTGATTGAGGATTGCCAGTTCGAGGATCTGGATTATGGGGTAATCAGCTGGTATCCGGCGCGCAATCTTTTGGTCTCACGGTGTGAATTTGTTGAATGCATGGCCGCATTTGAGCGTACGGCAAATGCGACGGTGACCGATTGCAGCTTTGATCGATATCCGGGTGGCTGCCAGTTTGCCAACAACTCTTCGGGCAGCATTCTGAACAGCACTTTCACGGACCAGGGAACCGTGGGCATCAACGTCGTGACAGGTTCGGCAGTCCTACTGGTCGGCAATTTCGTGAGCGGCAGTCCCATCAATCTTCGACTCAGGAGCGCATCTTCGGTCACCGGCTGGGACAACGTATTTGCCGGTGGCAGCAACTCGACAATCTATTCATCCGGCGGCTTGATTGAATTGCACCACTGCCAGATACTCCACGGGACGGGACCGTCCGTGAGACTTGATGCTTTCCTGTATCCACCTCTGCGGACTTTCGACCTGACCAACAATCTTTGGGGTACGGACTCTGCTGAGACCATCGCCGGCTGGATACTAGACTATTACGACGATGTTAGAGTGTACGCAAAGGTGCTGTACGAGCCGTTCCTGGGTCAACCCGTGGAGACCGAGCGGACAACGTGGGGGGATCTCAAGGCCGGCTATCGGTGACGTGATAATCGGATAGGCGCCCGCCGCAGGGGATGGGCGGTTGCCCGCGGTGGGCAGGTGCCAGCGGGCGTCGAATTCCGCAGGCTGTGGTCGGGGATCATCGCCGCTCGGACTCGAGCCGGCAACGCCTCAATCCCAGATGCCCAGTTCCGCCCGCGCGTCCTCGGTGGCGTCGACGCGCGGATCCCACGGCGGCGACCACACCAGGTCCACGCCGCAGAACTTCACGCCCGGCATCCGCAGCACGGCATCGCGCACCGCCTGCATGATCTGCGGGCCCATCGGGCACATGGGGCTGGTCAGGGTCAGGCCGATGGTGACCTGGCCCTCGGCGGCGTCCACCTCGACCTCGCGCAGCAGGCCCAGGTCCACCACGCTGAGGTTCAGCTCGGGGTCCTTGACCGGGCGGATGGCGTCGATGACGGCGGCCTGGGTCAGCGTTTCCATGTCATGCCTCCGTCGTGGCGGGCGCGCCGGCCGCGCGGCCCTCGCGGGTGTCGAGCGCCGACAGCAGGGTGATCCAGGGCAGCAGCGCGCACTTGACGCGCGCGGGGAACTTGCGGACGCCCGTCAGCACCTCGAGGTCGCCGGGCTGCAGGTCGTCGGGCAGGACTCCGTCCGGCGAGTGCATCGCCTCGCGGAACGCCTCGGCCAGCGCGCGCGCCTGCGCGGGCGTGCGGCCGGGGACCAGCTCGGCCAGGATGGAGCCGCTGGCCGTGGCGATGGCGCAGCCGCGGCAGGCCACGTGCGCGCCGGTGATCGCCTCGCCGGGACAGGCCAGTTCCAGGACCAGCTCGTCGCCGCAGGAGGGGTTCTTCCCCTCGGCGCGCGCGTCGGCGGGACCGGGCAGCGGCGCCTGCCCGCGCGGCCGCCGATGGTGGTCCAGGATCACTTCCCGGTACAGTTCGTCCAGCCCGCCGTTCATGCGCCGAACACGCTCCGCGCGTAGCCGATGCCGTCGAGCAGGGCGTCGATGTCGTCGTGCGAGTTGTACATGCCGAACGAGGCGCGGCTGGTGGCCACAACACCAAGTCGTCGGTGCAGCGGCTGCGCGCAGTGGTGCCCGGCGCGCACGGCGATGCCCAGCGAATCCAGCAGCTGCGCCATGTCGTGCGGGTGCACCATCGGATCGTGGAACGACACCAGGCCGCCCCGCCGTTCCGCCTCGCGCGGGCCGTAGATCGTCAGGCCGCCCTGGGCCCGCAGCCGCTCCAGCGCGTAGGCGGTCAGCGAGATCTCGTGCTGGCGCAGCCGCTCGATCGTCGCCTCGTCGATGGTGTCCAGCGCCGCCGGGAACGCCGCCGCGGCCGCCACGTTCGGCGTGCCCGCCTCGAAGCGCTGCGGGATCGCGGCCCACGTCGCCGACTCCATGGTCACCGTCTCGATCATCTCGCCGCCGGTCTCCACCGGGTGCAGACGCTCCAGCGCCTCGGCGCGCCCGGCCAGGAAGCCCAGGCCCATCGGCCCGTAGGTCTTGTGGGCGGAGAAGACCAGGAAGTCGCAGTCCAGGTCGTCGAAGGCCAGCGGCAGGTGCCCGGCCGACTGCGCCGCGTCCACCACGACCAGCGCGCCGCGCCGCCGCGCCGCGGCCGCGATCTCGGCCACCGGGTTGATGGTGCCCAGCACGTTCGAGACGTGGGTCAGCGCCACCACGCGCGTGCGGCCGTTCAGCAGCTCGGGCAGGCGCGACAGGTCCAGTTCGCCGCCGTCGGTCACCGGGAGGTGCCGGACCACCAGGCCCTCGCGCCGCGCCAGTTCCAGCCACGGCACCAGGTTCGCGTGGTGCTCCATCTCGGTGATCAGCACCTCGTCGCCCGGCTTCAGCGTCGGCGCCAGCCCGCCGGCCACCAGGTTGAGAGCCGCGGTGGCGCCGCGCGTGATGACCACGCGCTCGGCCGGCACGCCCAGGAAGCGCCCCACGCGCGCGCGGCAGCCCTCGTAGAGGTCGGTGGCCTCCACGCCCAGAGTGTGCATGCCGCGGTGCACGTTGGCATTGTGAAGGCGGTAGTAGCGCGCCTCGGCGGCGATCACCGCGCCGGGCTTCTGCGTGGTCGCCGCGCTGTCCAGGTAGACCAGGCGCCGGCCGTTGATCGTGCGCTCGAGCAGCGGGAAGCGCTCGGCGAAGATGGGGCCGCAGCGCGAGCAGGCGCCCGCCTGCCCGTCGCAGGGGCGCATGCCGGCGGGCGCCGCCAGTGACTTCTCGCGCTTCACGCCGCACCGTCCCGGATGGACGCCAGCCGCGGGCCCACGAACGACTCGACCAGCGCGCGGGCGTCGCCCGGCAGGCGCGCCAGCGTGTTCTCCAGGAAGCCCGCGACGACCAGGCCCAGCGCCTCGCCGCGGTCCAGGCCGCGGCTCTCCAGGTAGAACAGCTGCTCGGCCGCGACCGGCGCGATCGTGGCGCCGTGGCTGCAGCTGACCTCCTGGTTGTGGATCTCCAGTTCGGGGATCGCGTCCGCCCGCGCCTTCGGCGACAGCAGCAGGTTGCGGTTCTCCTGGTAGGCCTCGCAGTGCTGCGCCTGGTCCTCGATGCGGATCAGCCCGGTGTAGGTCGTGCGCGCCTGGTCGGCGGCCACGGCCTTGAAGTCGATGCGGCTGGTCGTCCGCTCCGCCAGGTGCCGGTGGCTGGTGTGCACGTCGCCGTGCTGGGCGCCGCCCACCAGGGTGACGCCGACGATCTCGCTGTGGGCGCCGGCGCCGGCCAGGTCGGTTCGCAGCTCCAGCTTCGCCGACTGGCCGCCGAAGGCGCCGCAGACGGTCAGCACGTCGGCGCCCTCCTCGGCCCGCGTGTCGACGGCATGGTGTCCGCTCGTGCCCGCATCCCAGACCTGGATCACGGCATGGCGCACGCGCGCCCCGGCCGCCGCGCGCACCACGGTGCGGGCGGCGACGCGCGCGTCGGGGCCGCCGCCGAGGTGCTGCTCGAGCAGCATCGCCTCGCCGCCGCGTCCGACGGTGAGCGTCACGCGGGGCAGGGCGGCCGTGCCCGCGGCGTGGACGCGGATCTGGATGGGGCCGGGCAGGACGACGCCATCACGCACGGTCAGGCCGACGCCCGCGTTCCAGGCGGCGTCGTTCAGCGCGCGGAAGAGGTCGCGGTCGGCGTCGGGGGCCGCGCCGGCCCCGGCTTCGGCGCCGGCGGCGGGACCGACGGTCAGCGCGCCGGCGGGCAGGCCCGCAGCCAGCGTCAGCGCGGGCGCGCGGCCGGGCCACAGTTCGATCGTCGCGGCGGCGCCGGCCAGCGCGGGCGCCGGCACGGCCGGGGCGATCGCGGCCGCGCTGCCCACGCGCGCCGGCAGCAGCCGGGCGGGGTCGGTGAAGCGCCACAGGTGGCGCACGCGGTCGGGCGCCGGGGCGGTTTCCCAGTTCGCAAGGGCGGCCAGGCGGCGGCGCAGGCCGTCGGCGTCGTCGCCGGCGGCGGCGGCGAGCGCCGTGACCAGGTCCCTGTCCAGCGCCGGGCGGGCCGGGGCCGCCGCGGCGGCGGGCGCGGTGGCGGTCAGGTCAGCCAACGGACCCCTCCATCTCCAGCTCGATCAGCCGGTTCAGCTCCACCGCGTACTCCATCGGCAATTCCTTGACGAAGGGCTCGATGAACCCGTTGACGATCATCAGGCGCGCCTTGTCCGGGTCCAGGCCGCGGCTCTGCAGGTAGAACAGCTGCTCCTCGCCCACCTTGGAGACGCGGGCCTCGTGCTCGACGCGCACGTCGGACTCGGCCACGTCCATCGTGGGGTAGGTGTCGGAGACGGCGTGGTCGCCGATCAGCAGCGCGTCGCACTCGACGCTGGTCTTGCAGCCGGTGGCGCCGCGCCCGACCTTCACCAGGCCGCGGTAGCTGCTGCGCCCGTCATCCTTGCTGATCGACTTGCTGATGATGCGGCTGGTCGTGTTCGGGGCCACGTGCGTCATCTTGGCGCCCGCGTCCTGGTGCTGGCCGTGGCCGGCGAACGCGATCGAGAGCACCTCGCCGTGAGCGCGCTCGCCCTTGAGCACGATGGCCGGGTACTTCATCGTCAGCTTCGAGCCCAGGTTGCCGTCCACCCACTCGACCACCGAGTCCGCGTAGGCGTGGGCGCGCTTGGTGACCAGGTTGTAGACGTTGGTCGACCAGTTCTGGATGGTCGTGTAGCGGATGCGGGCGCGGTCCATCGCCACCAGTTCCACCACCGCCGAGTGCAGCGAGTCGGACGAGTAGGTGGGCGCCGTGCAGCCCTCGATGTAGTGCACCGAGCTGTCCTCGTCGGCGATGATCAGCGTGCGCTCGAACTGCCCCATGTTCTCGGCGTTGATGCGGAAGTAGGCCTGCAGCGGGATGTCCACCTTCACGCCCTTGGGCACGTAGATGAACGAGCCGCCCGACCACACCGCCGTGTTCAGGGCCGAGAACTTGTTGTCGCCGGTGGGGATGATCTTCCCGAACCACTTGCGCACGATCTCCGGGTGCTCGCGCAGCCCCGAGTCCATGTCCATGAACAGCACGCCCAGCTTGGACAGGTCCTCGCGGATCGAGTGGTAGACGACCTCCGACTCGTACTGCGCGGTGACGCCGGCCAGGAACTTGCGCTCGGCCTCGGGCACGCCCAGGCGGTCGAACGTGCGCTTGATCTGCTCGGGCACGTCGTTCCAGTCGCTGGCCTGCTCGCCCTTCGGCTTGATGTAGTAGTGGATGTTCTCGAAGTCGATGCCGCCCAGCGCCTCGGTGTCGCCCCAGCGCGGCATCGGCTTGGCCAGGAACGTGTCCAGCGCCTTGTGGCGGATCTGGCGCATCCAGTCCGGCTCGTTCTTCTTGCGCGAGATCATCTCGACCACTTCGTGGTCCAGCCCCTTGGGGGCCTTCAGGAAGTAGTCCTCCGGGTCGTGGAAGCCGTAGCGGGCGGCGTAGTCGTCGTTGATCGACGTCACGTCCCGGGGGGCGACTTCGCGGATCGTCGCGTCGCTCATGCGCGGCTCCCTTCGGCAACGGCGGCGGCCGCGGCGGCCTCTTCGGCCAGCCAGTCGTACCCGCGCTCCTCGAGGGCGTGCACCAGCTCCATGCCGCCGGTGCGGACCACGCGCCCGCCCATGAAGACGTGCACGACGTCCGGCCGCACCAGGTTCAGGATGCGCTGGTAGTGCGTGACCAGCAGCAGCCCGTTCTGCTCGTTGCTGGCCAGGTTGATGCCCTCGCTGACCACCTTGAGGGCGTCGATGTCCAGGCCCGAGTCCGTTTCGTCCAGCAGGCTGAAGGACGGCTTCAAGAGCAGCATCTGCAGGATCTCGAGGCGCTTCTTCTCGCCGCCCGAGAAGCCGTCGTTCAGATAGCGGGTGATGAACGAGTGGTCCATGTCCATGGCGTCGAACGCCTCGTTCAGCTCCTGCCGGAAGGCCCGCACCGGGATCTCCGCGCCCCGCCGCGCCGCCAGCGACGCGCGCAGGAAGTTCGCCACCGTGACCCCGGGCACGGCGACCGGGTACTGGAAGCTGAGGAACATGCCGCGCCGCGCGCGCTCGTGCGGCTCCAGCTGGTCGACGCGCTGGCCCTCCAGCCAGATCTCGCCCTCGACGCGGTAGCCGGGATGGCCCATCAGGGCCGCCGCCAGCGTGGACTTGCCCGAGCCGTTGGGCCCCATCAGCGCGTGCTTCTGCCCGCGCCTGACGGTCAGGTCCACGCCGCGGACGATCTCCTTCTCGGCGGTCTCCGACTTCGGGTCGCCGTCCTGCACGAACACGCGCAGGTTGCGGCAGGCGAACACGTTGGCCGGGTCGGCAGGGTTCAGCAGCGGGTCGGACATCGTCAGCCTCTGGGTTGGGGAACCTGGCCGCGGCAGGGGCGGCGGCCGCGCTGTTTTTGTCCCCCACAAAAAAACATAGATGACTGTACCTGTCAAGTATAGATTGAGCGGGGGCTCACGGAAGCCTGTCGGCACGGGTGTGGTGGTTTTAATTTATTGTGATTAAATCAGTTATTGCCATCGTTTCTCTGCGCGTCCGCCACCCGGCCGGCGCGATTTGACAGAGCCACCGCCCCCCGCCACGTTGGTGCCCGTCCCCGGCCGGGCCGGGTCACGAATCCCCAGCGTCCGGAGTCCGGCATGCCGCAACCAGAGCCCAGCGCCAACGCACCCGTGCCGGCCCCCGCCGGCCGCTGGGCGAAGGGCTGGCTGCGCGCCACGTTCTCCTCGCTCGCGGTGCGCAATTTCCGGATCTACTACGCCGGCCAGACCGCCTCGATGGTGGGCACCTGGGTGCGCCGCACCGCGCTGGGCTGGGTCGTCTACGAGATGACCGGCTCGCGCGCCCTGCTGGGCACGGTGATGGGCCTGGCCCTGCTGCCGATGTTCCTGCTCTCGCCGCTGGCGGGCACCATCGCCGACCGCGTCGACAAGCGCCGCATGGTGGTGTACACGCAGCTGCTGGCGGCGACGTCGTCGGCGCTGATCGCGCTGCTGCTGCTCACCGGCTGGGCGCAGCTCTGGCACCTGATGGCGCTGGCCACGCTCGGGGGCGTCGCCTTCGCGTTCGAGGTTCCCGCGCGCCAGGCCTTCGTCGGCGAACTGGTCGGCCGGCAGCACCTGCTGAACGCCGTGGCGCTGAACTCGGTGCTGGTGAACTCGTCGCGCGTGGTCGGGCCGGCGCTCGCGGGCCTGGTGATGGCCGCCGTCGGCGCCGGCTGGTGCTTCCTGCTGGACGCCGCCAGCTACCTGGTGGTCACGGCCACGCTGTTGACGCTGCGCCTGCCGCCGCACCGGCCGCCGGCGCGCCGCACCAGCCACTGGCAGGACCTGCTGGAGGGCTTCCGCGAGGTCCACCGCAACCACACCGTGCGCACGCTGCTGCTGCTGCTCTGCCTGATGGGGGTGTTCGGCTGGGCCTGCCAGACGCTGATGCCGGCCATCGCGCAGGACCTGCTGCGCCTGGGCGAATGGGAGTACGGGCTGCTGATGGCGATGTTCGGCGTGGGCGCCATCGCCGGCGCGCTGGTGGTCGCCGCGCGCGCGGACGCGGACACCTCGCGCCTGCAGGTCTTCGGCGGCCTCTGGCTGCTGTGCGCGGGCGCGCTGGCCGTGGCCGCGTCGCGTCATCCGGTGCCGATGGGCGCCGGGCTGGCGGTCGCCGGCTTCGGCGCGGTCATGTTCATGTCCACCAGCAACTCGCTCGTGCAGACCAGCGTCGACGACGCGTTGCGCGGCCGCATCATGGGCATCTGGTCGGTGGGCTTCGGGGGCGCGCTGCCGGCGGGCACGTTCCTGGCCGGCTGGGTGGCGCAGTCCGTCTCGCCCTACCTGACCATCGCCGTGTTCGCCGGGATCCTGGCGGCGGCCAGCCTCCTGGTCTGGCGCCGCCTGCCGCCGGGCAGGGCCGCGGCCTGAGACGCCGTCAGCCGCGCGCGGCCCCGGTCCGGCGCCGAGGCCGCCACGCCGGCGCCAGCGCCACCGCCGACACCAGCAGCCCCGGGAAGATCGGCTCCACCCCCAGCCACGGTCCGCCCCGGCCGGCCAGCGTCCAGCCCAGCGCCACGCAGCCGGCCGTCGTCATCGCGGCGACCACGCGCCGGCCGTCCACCGGGCGCGAGCCGTGCGCCAGCGCCAGCGGCAGCAGCAGCACCGGCGTGCCGATCGAGCCGAGCACCTTCCACAGCGTGACCACCGAGCCCGCCGCCAGAGCCATCGCCACCGCGACCGCCGCCGTCACGACCAGCCCCCACTGCGAGGCGCGCAGCGAGCGCGCCTCGTCCCAGCCGCGCCACCGCCCG
This sequence comes from uncultured Fibrobacteraceae bacterium, assembly GCA_964399195.1. Taxonomy (GTDB): domain Bacteria; phylum Krumholzibacteriota; class Krumholzibacteriia; order LZORAL124-64-63; family LZORAL124-64-63; genus CAINDZ01. Next base: position 8,127 of record CAYNPY010000057.1, on the reverse strand, counting down.
AGCAGGTCGCGCCCGAGGGTGACCGCGGCGATGAACGCGTAGCTGTCGACGGTCGACATGATGGTCGCCAGCAGGCTCACCGTGAACACGCCCTGCCAGAACCCGGGCAGCACGCGCTCGGCCAGCGCCGGGAAGGCCTGCACGGGGTCGGCCAGGTCCGGCAGCGCGGCGCGCGCGTAGAGGCCGGCCGTGGTGGTCAGGAAGTCGAACCCGATCCAGAAGGCGATGGCGACGAGGATGCCGCGGCGCGCCGTGCGCTCGTCGCGGGCGGCGTAGCAGCGCTGGTAGAACGCCGGCTCGACCAGCGTCGACAGCGCGATGAAGTACCAGACGAAGATCGCCTGCCAGCCCAGGCCGCCGTCCCAGCGCAGGTGGTCCGGCGGCACCTGCGAGCGCAGCCACTGCCAGCCGCCCAGCTCGACGGCGCAGACGGGCACCAGCACCAGGAAGCCCGCGAACATCAGCAGGAACTGCACGCGATCGGTGTCGACGACGGCCTGCAGTCCGCCCCGCAGCACGTACGCCACCGAGAGCAGCGCGCCCAGCGCGACGCACACCGGCAGCGGCCAGCCCGAAGCCAGTTGCAGCAGCACGCCCAGCATCAGCACGTAGGCCGCCGGCGCGGTCATCACGAACAGGGTGCCGGCGCCCACCAGCGCCGGCGCGCGCCCGAAGCGCTGCTCGAGCAGGTCGGGCACCGAGAGCAGGCGGCTGCGCCGGGCCCGCGCGGCGAGCACGAAGGCGAACACGCCCGCGTAGAGGTAGTACGGCAGCCCGAAGACCAGCCAGTTGCTGACGCCGTTCCGCCAGGCGTATTCGCCCACGCCCAGGATGCCGCCGTACCAGGTGGAGACCAGCGTGGCCACGAACGCGGGCAGCGTCAGCCGCCGCCCGGCCACCAGGTAGTCCACGGCGCCGGCGGCGGGCCGGCGGGCCACGCGCAGCACGGCGTAGAGCAGGTACAGCAGGTAGGCGGAGCCGGCCCACCACGACGACAGGCCGTGTTCCACCTCAGTCGCGCCCGCGCTCGGCGCGGTCGGGCTCGGCCTCGCGCTCGACCAGCGCCAGCAGCGAACCGGCGCCGACCGACAGCAGCAGCGGCGACATCGTCACCACGTTGCTGATCGCGGTGGGGCCGGCCAGGCTGATGGTGTCGCTGAGCAGAGGAAAGCTGGCGCCCTCGATGGTCACGCCGCGCGCCTCGCCGGACAGCGGCAGCAGGGAGAAGCGCGTGCCCGCCGGCAGCGCCCACGCCTCGTGCGAGCCGGGGCCGAGGCGCACCACGTCCATGCTCTGGCCCGCCAGGCAGATCCGCAGGCGGTCGCTGAATCGTTCCAGGAGCTGCAGGTTGAACAGCGTGTGGTCCAGCCGCCAGCCGCCCTCGGCCCCCAGCAGCACCGCCTCCTCGCAGCCGGCGTCGGCGACGTACAGCAGGGCCTTCTCGCTGTCGGTCGTGTAGGGGTCGTCCACGCGCAGGAACCGGGGACCGCCGCGCCCGGCCAGCACGCGCCCGGACAGGGAGTCGAAGTCGCCGATCACCGCCTCCGGCACGCGCGGCAGGTGGTCGTAGGGGTGGCCAGCGGCGTCCGCGCAGACGAACAGGTCGGCGCCGGCCAGCCAGTAGGCCAGCACGCCCGGGTCGGGAGGCGGCCCGTCGCAGAGGACCACCGCGCGCCGGCCGCGCTTGGGGAAGAACGGGCAACCTTCGCCGCCGGGCGGCAGGTCATCGTCGTCGTCGTGCATCAGAACCCGCAGTCGATCCCGACGGCGACGTTGCGTCCCGCCGCCGGCGTGTAGTGGTTCTCGCCGTACCAGTAGCCCCAGGTCTCGTACTGCTCGTCGGTGACGTTGCGCAGGTGCGCGAAGACCGTCACCTCGCCGCCCGGGCGCAGGCCGGCCTGCCGCAGGTCCAGCCACAGCGACACGTCCATCGTCGTCCAGGGATCGATGGTGCGCTCGTCCTGCCCCGAGTTGTCGAGCCACTGGCGGCCGGTGCTGCGCAGGCGAACGCGCGTGCGCAGGCCGCGGCCCCAGTCGCCGTCCCAGGTCGCCAGCGCCAGGTGGCGCGGGAACAGGGCCAGCGGATTGCCGGCGTAATCGTACACCGAGCCGTCCCAGTCGTGGAAGATGAACTCCACGGCCTCGTCCCACGAGCGCGACGCGGCCAGGGCCACCTCCTGCCCGGCAGCCAGCCGCGCGCGGGCCGTCAGCTCCAGCCCCTGGTGCCGCGTGCGGCCGGCGTTGCCGCGGATGCCGCTGCCGTCGTCGTTCACCCCGCCGTAGGCGACGATCTCGTCGTCGAAGTCCATCCAGTAGCCGCCCAGGGTCACGGCCAGGTCGCGGCCGCGCCAGCCCACGCCGATCTCGCGATCCAGCACCTTCTCCGGACGAACCAGAGGGCCCGACCACTCGACGCGGGCGATGCCGCCCCGGTCGTCGGGAATCTCCCGTCGTTCGCTGAACAGCGGCTCGGCGCCCAGGTCGTCGCCGCCCTCCCAGGTGTCGAACAGCTCGTTGTCGGTGGGCTCGCGGTGGTTGACCCCGGCGTTGGCGTAGAACTGGAGCGCGCCGCCGGCCACGGTTCCCGGCACCGACCAGTCCAGGGCCAGCTTGGGATTGAAGAAGTCGTCGGTGACGGTGTAGGCGTTCAGCAGTTCGCCGCGGAAGTTGCCGACGGCGCGCTGCTCGAAGCGATAGCGTTTCCGTTGCTGCTGGAGGTTGACCGTGGCCGCGACGCCGCCGCCCAGGTCCCGCCGGTAGTCCGCGTACAGCGACCAGGCGTCCTTGTCGCCGGTGTAGCGGTGGTAGCGCCACGGCGTGGCGAAGTCGCCCTGCGCGAAGCCCTCGGCCCACAGCACCTCGCCCCAGTGGTCCGAGTCGAAGGTGTAGGCGTCCCCGCCCACCAGCAGGCGGCCGCGGCCCCGCTCCCACGACAGCGAGGGCACCCAGCCCGTGTGGCGCTTGCTGACCCACTTGCGGCGGACCAGGTCCAGTTCGTCGTCGAACGCCGCGCCGCCGGCCAGGTCCAGCGCGTAGGCGCCCGCGCTCTCGTCGGCGCGGTAGTTCTCGTAGAAGCCGTCGCCGCGCACGTGGTACAGGCGGTTGACCAGCACCAGGCCCGGGCCCAGCCGCCACTCGTGGTGCAGCTGGTAGTGGGGCTGGCGGAAGTCGTCGACGGCGTTGTGCCAGGTCTCGACGTTGGCGCGCCGGTCGACCGCCAGCACTGAGGCGGGCACGGCATCCCAGGCGTGGTGCGTCAGTTCGCGGCCGGTGCGGACGTTCACCTGCAGCGAGCCGCCGGCGGTCTCGCGCCGCCCGCTCCAGCTGAGGGCCCAGCCCTCGTGGCCCGAGCGGTCGCGGAAGCCGTCGGTCTCCTGGCGCGACAGCCGCACGGCCGTGGCCCAGCCGCCGGCGCGCACGCCGCTGTCCCAGGCCAGCATCTGCCGCGCGAAGCCGTCGCTGCCGGCATCCAGCCCGATGCGCGTGCCCGGCCGGCGGCCCGGCGGCGAGGTGACGATGTCGACGGTGCCGCCGATGGCCGTCATGCCGCCGACCGAACCGGTGACCCCTCGCTGCAGCTGGATGTCGGCCACGTCGGCGGCCAGGTCCGGCAGGTTGACCCACCAGACCTGGTGGTCCTCCGGGTCGTTCAGCGGCACGCCGTCGACCAGCACGCCGACGCGCCGCTGGTCGAAGCCGCGCACCTTCAGGTAGGTGTAGCCCAGGCCGCCGCCGGCATCGGAGTAGGAGAACACGCCGGGCAGCGACTGCACCAGCAGCGGCAGTTCCTGGTCGGTCTCGCGCCGCGAGAGATCCTCCGCGGTGAGGTTCGAGACGTTCAGGCGCTGGTCCGGCGCGAAACGGGAGGCGGTCACCTCGACGCCGGCGTCCTGGTAGACCGGGCGGGCCGGCACCGTGTCGCCGGCGGCGGGGATGACGGTCGTGGGCGCCGCGGCGCGGACGGGCAGCGCGCCCAGCGCGGCCCAGACGGCAAGGCCGTGGGCCAGTACGGGAACGAGTCTCATGGCCGCCTCCTGGCGAAGGTCGGCCGGTGCAGGAAGGCCACCGCGCGGGACGAAAAAAGGCGCCCCCGAAGCCGGAAGACGCCGCGTGCGGCCCGTTTCCCTACGCCGGCATGATCCGGTTCAGGTTCCAAGGGTGTTTCTCAGGCCCCGCCGATCCGGCCGGCCGGGCCACCCCCAACGGTTGCCGCCAGGTTAGCCTCGGGGTCCCCCCCTGTCAACCGCACGGTCCGGCGCCGCGAACAGCTACCCCCTAGGCAGGAGATCGCGAACCTGTTACAGTCGTGGCCTGGCCCCGGCGCCGCCCGACACGGCGCCCGGCGGCCGGAGAAGGAACGATCGACGACGGGATGCGGTGCCCCGGCCAGCGTGTCCTCATCGCCGTGCTCTGCGCCTGCCTGCCGCTGGCGCCCCCGGCCCTGCCCATGGCCGCGGCGCAGCCCGTTCCAGCCCGCCCGGCCGATGCCGACCGCGGCCGCATGGAGTTCGTCTTCCTGCCGGCCGGCTCGTTCCTGATGGGCAGTCCCGATGGCGAGTGGGGCAGCCGCACCGACGAGCAGCAGCGCCAGGTGACCATCACGCGGCGCTTCTTCCTGGCCAAGTACGAGGTCACGCAGGCCCAGTGGCAGGCCGTGACCGGACGCAATCCCAGCTTCCTGTACGATTGTCCCGACTGCCCGGTGGAGAGCATCTCCTGGTTCGAGGCGGTCGCCTTCTGCAACGCCCTGTCGCAGGCGATGGGGTTCAAGCCCGCATACACGATCCGGGACACCGTCGTCACCTGGGATCCCGAAGCCGACGGCATCCGCCTGCCGACCGAGGCCGAGTGGGAGTACGCCTGCCGCGCCGGCACCACCTCGGTGTTCAACACCGGCGCCTGCCTGGACACGGACCAGGCCAACTACCTGGGCTACGACCCGCAGAAGGGCTGCGCGAAGGGCCTGTGGCGCGGCCAGACGGTGGAGACCGGCACCTTCGCGCCGAACGCGTGGGACCTGCACGACATGCACGGCAACGTCAGCGAGTGGGTCTGGGACCGGCACGGGTTCTTCAGCCACGAGCCGGCGCGCGATCCGCGCGGCCCGGACACCGGCCCAGAGCGCGTGATCCGCGGCGGCAGCTGGCACGAACTGGGGCGCAACTGCCGGTCCGCGGTGCGCCACAAGGCGTTCCCGGACCAGCGCTTCAAGCACGTGGGCCTGCGCCTGGCCCGGACCGCCCCGCCGGGGCTGGTGGGGCCGTGACGCAGGACGCGGGGCTGACGCGCCGCCAGGCGCTGCGCGTGCTGGGGGCGGGCGCCGCCGCGCTGGCGCTCGGCGATGTTCTGGGCTGCGCCCGCGGCGGCGGAGCGCGGCAGCCGAACATCCTGCTGGTGCTGACCGACGACGTCCGCCACGACGCGCTGGGCTGCGCCGGCGACCCGCGCCTGCAGACGCCGCACCTGGACCGGCTGGCCGGCGAGGGCGTGCGCTTCAGCAACGCCTTCGTGACCACCAGCCTCTGCAGCCCGTCGCGGGCGAGCATGCTCACCGGCTGCTACGCGCACCGCCACGGCGTGCTGGACAACGTCTCGCGCGATCCGGACCGCTCCTGCCCCACGTTTGCCCAGGTATTGCAGCAAGCCGGCTACGAGACGGCCTGGTTCGGCAAGTGGCACATGCTGGCCCGGGCCACGCCGCGCGCCGGCTTCGACCGTTGGGTCAGCTTCACCAGCCAGGGCGAGTACATCCGCAACACGATGAACGTCGACGGCCATTGGAAGCTGGTCCTGAACTACATCACCGACGAGCTGACCGACCAAGCCGACGCGTTCCTGCGCCAGGAACGCTCGCGGCCGTTCCTGCTCGTGGTCAGCCACAAGGCGGCCCATGCCCCGTTCGTGCCGGCGCCGCGCCACGCCGGCCGCTACGCCGGGGTGGACTTCACGCAACCGGCGGACACGCACGGCGACCTGGCGCGCAAGCCCGACTGGGGCGGGCGTGGCGGGGAGCTGACCGCCGAAGACCTGCGCAACTACCACCGCTGCCTGCTGGCGGTGGATGAGAGCGTCGGTCGCCTGGTGGCCACGCTGAAGGAGATGGACCAGCTGGACGACACGCTGATCGTCTTCACCAGCGACAACGGCTTCCTGATGGGCGAGCACGGCGGCCTCAGCGACAAGCGCGCCGCCTACGAGCCGTCGATCCGCGTTCCCCTGCTCATGCGGCACCCGAAGCTGGCGCCGCGAGGGCGCGTCAGCGAGGAACTGGCCCTGGGCCTGGACCTCATGCCGACCTTCTGCGAGGCGGCGGGCGTCGCGCCCCCGCCGACCAGCCAGGGCCGCAGCCTGCTGCCGGTGGCCAAGGGCGGACGCGGCCGCGACGACTTCCTCTACCAGTACTTCCGCGAGGAAGGGCCGGTCCCCACCTGCCTGGCCGTCCGCACGCGCGACTGGAAGTACGTCACCTACCCCGAGGATCCCGGCCTGCCGCCCGAACTCTACGACCTGCGGGGCGACCCGGGTGAACGCGTCAACCTGGCTGGGCAACCGGCCCACGCCGAGACCGAGCGCCGGCTCGCGGCGCGCCTGCAGGCGCTGCTGAACGAGACCGATTACCGGCGGCCCGTCCACTGAACGCCCGGACGGACGGGCGCCACCTGGCTGGAGATCATCGCCGCCGTTGCCAAGACCGCAGTCGCGGGCGCACAATGGCGCCTGCGCCGGCCCGCCGCCGGCGGCGGGCATGGAGCCCGCCGCGTCCGGCCGCGCGCCGCGCCTGGAGGCCCGCGTGTCGCCCCGCCCGAACCGCAGCCGCCGCACCGGCGGTCCCGCCCCGCGCCGGCGCCGCGGGCGTCCGGGCGCGCCGCCCGGCACCCTGGCGCCACGCGCGGACGCCGCGCCTTCGACTATCGAGGTCATCGCTTTCGGACCGGACGGGGTCTTCGAGACGGCGCCCGCGGACGCGGACGCGGCCCGCGTCGACGCCGCGCGAGGCCGCCTGGCGCTGGTCGTGGTGACGGGAGTCGAGGACCACGCGCTGCTCGCCTCGTTCGGCGAGCTGTTCGGGCTGCATCGCCTGGCCGTCGAGGACGTGGCGAACACGCACCAGCGGCCGAAGTTCGACGAGTACGAGGACCAGGACTTCGTGGCCCTGCGCGTGCCGGACGCCGACGGGCGCGCGACGAGGCAGCTGTGCCTGTTCGTGGCCCCCGGTCGCGTGCTCTGCTTCCTCGAGCGCCCGCTGCCGGCGCTGGAAGCCGTGCGGGAGCGCATCCGCCAGCGCCGGCCGCGCCTGATGGAGGGCGGGTCCGACTACCTGGCCTACGTCATCATCGACCTGATCGTGGACCTGCACTTCCCGGTCGTCGAGGAGCACGAGCGCCGCATCGACGAGCAGGAGGACGCGATCTTCGCCGATCCGCGCCAGGTCGACGTCGCGGTCATCCACGAGCTGAAGCGGGACCTGGCCGCCTGGCACCGCCTGGCCTGGCAGACGCGCGACGTCATCGTGCGCATGCTGGGCGAGGAGATCCCCACCCTGGGCCAGACCACGCGCCTGCACCTGCGCGACTGCCTGGACCACGCGCGGCAGCTGGTCGACCTGACCGAGGCGGCGCGCGACCGCGCGGCCGGGCTGCTGGATCTCTATCTCTCGGTCATGAGCAACCGCATGAACGAGATCATGCGCGTGCTGACGGTCATCGCCACCATCTTCATGCCGCTGTCGTTCATCGCGGGGGTCTACGGCATGAACTTCGACACCGGCGCCTCGCGCTGGAACATGCCGGAACTGGGCTGGGCCTGGGGCTACGTCTTCGCGGTGGGGCTGATGGCGGCCACGGCGGCGGGGCTGCTCTACTACTTCCGGCGGCAGGGGTGGTTCGGGGGGCGCGGACGGATCAACGCGGGCGAGCAGACGGACGCAAGGCCGGGTGGGACTAAGAACGGAACGGGCGCCTGAGGCGCGATAGGGCCGCCGCGCGAAGCCGGCGGTTGCGCCGGCGCAACCATTCCACGCGACCGCTCAGTCATCCCCCGCCGCGAACTCCAGCCCGCAGTCGGGGCAACTTTCCGCGTCGTCCGGCAGCGGCGCGCCGCAGGCCGGGCACCCCTCCGCCGGGAACT
>CAYNPY010000056.1:0-24238 GCA_964399195.1 uncultured Fibrobacteraceae bacterium | reverse complement strand
GGCGCCTCAGCCAGACCGCCGCTCGAAGAGCGGGAAGAAGGCGCGGTCCATCGTGTGCATGTGGCGGGCGACCACGGCCAGCGCGCGCTCAGAAGCGCGCGGTCGATTCCAATCGCAGGTCATGCTGCCACCCCCTTTCGCCCTGGCGCCTTGCGAACCAGGAGGCGGACACGGTCAGCGTGCGCGACGGCTCCCACGACACGCGCCACGTCGATTCCACGTTTCCGCCGGGGTAAGGGAAGAGGTAAGGGCGCAGCGCGCCGGGCGGCTCGTCGCTGCGCACGGTGGACCAGCGCGCTTCCAGGAGCGCCGACCAGCCCGAGCGCAACCGCGCGCGGGCCGACGGCCGCAGGGCCCACTCCTTCTGCGCGACGCCCGAGGCCGCGTCGCTGCGCGTCACGCGCTCGCCCTGCAGGCCGACGCGCAGGTCCGGCCCCGGCGCCAGCTGCCAGCCCAGTTCCAGGCGGCGCGTCGAGAGGTCCTGGCTGCGCCGCGCGCTGAGCGCGGACTCGTCGGATTCGCGTCGTTCCGCCTCGGCGGCGTAGCGGCCGCGCAGGGTGACCCGCGCATTCACGTTCGCGCTGCCGGTGGCCTGCCAGCGCCGGTCGAGCCGATCCTCCGGGTGCGCCGCGAACTGCCGGTCGCGGGCCTGCCGGTAGCCGAAGCGGCCGCGGAGGTCGAAGCGGGGCTCGTGCTCGAGCAGCGAGATCTCCTGCGCGAAGTTGAAGTCGCCGAGCACGGCGGTGCGGCCGTCGAAGATCACGGCCGGGTCCAGGACGAGCAGGCGGCCGACGCGGTCGGTCGTGCTGCGCCCCTCGAGAGAGGCGGTGGTCTGGGTCGACCAGCCCCCGTACCAGCGCTCCCGGCCCAGGAAGCCGAAGCCCTGCCGCCAGCGCAGATCGCCGCGGACGGCCGTGGTCGCCACCAGGCTGTCGGTGCCCGCCAGCACCACGTCGTAGTCGCCCAGCTCGCGACCCACGTAGTCGCCGTCCTGGTCGAAGTCGCCCTGCCGTTCGCCCACGAAGACGATCTGGCGGTCGAGGACCTCGCTGCGGCTGTTGTCCACGCGGTAGCCCAGCGACCAGTCGCTGCCGGTGCGCTCCCAGCGTCCGGCCAGATCCAGGCGCGCCAGGCGCGTCGTCTCGACCGGTCCGTCCGGCTGTTCCGCGCGGCGCCAGGTGCCCTCGCCGACCAGGCGCATGCCGCCGAACGAACCGGAGGTGACGGAGGCCCCGGCCGTGCGGCTGTCGCGTTCGCGGCGCCACTGCCCGCCGCGCAGCGAGTCGGCCAGGCCGCGCCGGAACTCCAGGCGCCAGGCCGCGCCGCCGGCGCCGGCGCCGGCCAGCGCCGCGCCGTTTTCCTGCAGCCGATGGCCGGCGGCTCGCCCGGACGCTTCGGCGGCCGGCGCGTCGTCGCGCCACTCGCGCCGCTCGTGGATCAGCGCGGGCTGCACGGGGCCCAACCGCCACGACACCTCGTGGCGCTGCGCGCGGCGCACGCTGTCCAGGGGGTCCAGGCCGTCGGCGGCGCGGGCGCGCGACACCTCGTGCCGGCCCGCCCCGCCGCCTAGGCGCCAGCTTCCGTCCACCGCGGCGCGGTCGGCGGCGATGGCGTCGCCGTGCCGCAGCGAGCCCAGCCCCACGCCCAGCTGCGCGGCGCCGCGACGGCCTTCGGCCGTCCAGGACAGCCGCGCCTCGGCGCGGCGGTCGGCCTCGTCGAGGAAGCCCTCGCGCCGCGCGCGCGCGCCCAGCCCCCAGGCCTCGTACTGGGCGATGGTGCGCCGCAGCTGCAGCGGCGCGAAGCGCCGGTCCTGCCCCTCCCACAGCGCGTCGGCCGCGAGGCGTCCGGCATGGCGTCCGCCGACCCGGAGCGCGCCGGTGCGCCAGCGGGCGGCCAACCGGCCGGCGCCGCCGCCGTTGTCGCCTTCGTCGAGGCCCGAGAGCAGATTGCGGTCGACCTGCGACGAGTTCCATTCGGCGTCCAGGCCGCTGCCCGCCGAATCGCCGAGCGACAGCGCGATCGTCGCCAGGCTGTGTGAACCGGGCAGCGCCAGCGGCCGCCCGACGCGGTAGGCGCCCTGCCCGGCGCCGACGTACGCGTACACCCGGCGACCCGTCGTGGTCAGGCTCTCCAGCCGGTAGTCGCCGCGTCCGGCGCCCGCGTGGTAGAACCCGACCGCCCAGTCGCCGCCCGCCGGCGCGAACACGAAGACCGTGTCGGTGCCGACCACCGCGCGCGTGTAGTCGCCCTGCCCGGCGGCGACCTCGGTGGCCCCGGGAGCGACGGCGCGCGCCGCGTCGTCGCCGGCGGTCGCCAGCAGGGCCTCGTCGCCGGCGGCCAGGTCGCCGGTGCGCAGGCGCGCCGGGTCGTCCGCCTCCTTCAGCACGCGGGCGCGCAGGCGCGCCCGCAGTCCGGGCAGCGCGCGATCAAAGGCGTGCTCCACGCCGGCGCCCAGCACGGTGCGGCTGTAGGCGCCCTCGCCCTGCTCGAACTCGACGGTGATCAGCGACTCGGCCGTGATCAGGCGGCGGTAGGTGAAGGTGATGGTGCCCAGCACGTAGTCGATGACGTAGTCGCGGTCCGCGCCGCGCACCAGCGGCTGCCCGTCCAGCGTCACGCGCTCGGAACCGGCCACCAGGAAGAGGTTGGCGCCGCCCTCGCCGCCCGCCAGCCGGTAAGGGCCCTGGTTCGCCTCCTGGCCCTGCAGCTGCACGGTGCGGTAGGAGCCGCGGGGCGCGCCGGCCACCGCCTCGACGGTCGTGTCGCCGCCGCGCGCGCGCACGTCCAGGCCCTGCAGCTTGCGGCGCACGTCGCCGAACGCGGTGCCGCGTCGCTGGACCACCAGGTCGCCGAGCGTCGCCTGCCAGGCCGGCGCCGTGATCTCGACCAGGACCTTGTCGATGTCCTTCAGTTCCTCGGTGTTCCCCTCCGGCACCACCGGCAGGTTGTCGTCCGACAGGAAGGCGCGCACGGCGACGTCCGGGGTCAGCCGGCCGTCGAGGCTCAGGCGCAGGTTCTGGTCCACGGTCAGTTCGCGCCGCGAGCCGGACGACACCTGCACGGTCTTGCTGCCGCTGACGCGCAGACCGTCGTCGCGCCAGCGGTCGCCGGCCTGCGCGCCCGCTGCGCCGGCGCTGCCCGCGGCGCCGCGGCCCTGCGGATCGCCGGCTCCGGCCGCCGCCGCGGCCGGCGGCGGCGAGACCTCGCGCAGGTCCAGGCGCGAGGCGGGTGTCGCCGGCAGGAAGCGGTAGGTCGCGCTGACCAGCGCGAGGCCGGCGCCGGGGCCGCCGGCCGCCTCGCCCGGCGACGGCGCCGCGCGCCAGCCGCGCAGCGGGACGACCAGTCCGGTGCGCGCGCGCAGGTGGAAGTCGCGCCCCTCCTGCCACAGTTCGCCGTCGACCAGCAGCCGCAGCGAGCCGGGCACGACGAAGCCGTGCGCCAGCGGCAGTGGCCGCGGCACGGCAGGCATCAGGTGGAATTCGTGCTCGGTGAGCGTCGTCGCGGTGTCGGCCGCGGCGATCGCCGCGGCGCTCGTTCCGGCGGCCCGCTCGTCGGTCTCCACGGCGGCCGGAGAGGCCGCCGCGATCGCCCCTGCGACCACGAGCAGCAGCGCCGCCAGCGGCATCGGCGGCGGCAGGGCGCGCCGTGGCCGCGGGGTGGCCATCACTCGTAGAGGATCCGGTAGACGAGGATCGCCGAACGCGCGCGATCGGTCACCGCCAGCGTCCCGTCCGGCCCCACCGCCACGTCCAGCGGCACCGACGGCGCCGCCTGCAGGCTCATCTCCGGACCGGCCGAGAACAGCACGCGCAGGCGGTGGTCCAGCGCGTGGATGCGGCCGGCGCCGGGGTCGGCCACGAAGAGGTTCCCGAAGCGGTCGGTGTCCAGGCCCTGCGGCGCCACGAAGGGATTGTCCACGGCGAAGTCGCCGCCGACGGTGCCCTCGAAGAAGCCGCTGCGCCCGTACCGGCAGAGGCGACGGTTGCCGCGGTCGGCCACGACGAAGCCGCCGTCGGCCAGGAAGGCCACGCCCATCGGGTCGCGGAACTGGTCGCTCACGGTGCCGGGGCCGCCCACGCGGAGGTGCAGCGCCAGGAAGGAGTCCAGCAGCAGGACCTGCTGCGAGACGGCGTCGCCGATGACCAGCCGCCCGTCGCGATCGACGGCCAGCGAGGTCGCCAGCGGCTCGTCGCCGGGGTCGACCTGTCGCAGGTCGACCAGCTCGTCGAGCCAGGCGCCGCCCGGCTCGAATCGCTGCACGGAGGCCCCGGCGCGGTCCAGCACCAGCACCTTCAGGCCGTCGTAGACGGCGTCGAGCGGCTGGTAGGGGCGCGAGGCGGGCTCGTCGAACTCGTACCAGGTCAGGTCGCGCGGATCCAGCGCGTGCACGCGGCCGCGCTTCTCGTCGCAGACCAGCAGCGTGCCGTCGGGGCCGAACGCGCAGCCGGCGATGCCGTCGAGCGGGAAGTACGAGGCGCCCGGCACGTTCTCGTAGGCCGTCAGGAACATGAGGCCGACCGGGCGCGAGCCCACGCCCCGCGGCACGTCGTCGGCTGCGCGTCCGGCGTCCGAACCCTGCAGCGCGGGGCCGCAGCCGGCGCCGACCAACAGGGTCAAAAGCAGCGCCGAGCCGCCGAGCGCGACCGCCAACCGCCCCCGCCCCGCCATCAGAACCCCCGCGAGACCACGCAGCGCGCGCCCGGGTCGGCCAGCGCCGGCTCCAGTTCCAGCGCCACGTCAAGGCCCAGCACGCGGGCGCGGGCCAGTTCGCCGTCGCTCCGGACGCCGGTCACCGCGTCGAAGACCGAGACGGCGCGGTTGAGCACCGCGAACAGGATCATGAAGTCGCGCCGGTCGTACGCCGAGTTGCCCTTGGCGCGCAGCAGCGCGTAGCCGTAGCGCCGGTCCTCGTTGACCCACTGCCAGGCGTCGTCGGCCCCGACCAGGCCCGAGACCTGTTCCTGCAGGGCGCGAGCCTCCCGGTAGCGGGAGTCGTTGTAGGCGTCGCTGTCCATGAACTGGCCCACGGCCTGCCAGTACGACTCCGCGTGCTCGCCGCCCGTGCCGGCGTAGATGCCCGCCCACTGGCGCGCCGACTCCATGCGGTCGTCGCCCTGCGCGTCGAAGACGAAATAGGCGGTCCAGATCCCCGCCTCGATCCCGGCCATCACGAACGCGCGGCGGCGGTCGCCGTTGTAGTACTGGCCCGCGCCGGGCAGCACGGCCGACAGCGCGCCGGCCTTCAGCTTGCGCCCGAGGTTCGATGGGCCGCCGGGTTCGTCCGCCGCCTCGGCGCCGGGAGCGCGGCGCGCGGTGCCGAACTCGTCGGGCACGGCGCCGCCGCCGCCGTCGCGCTGCCGGTCGGGCGCCGCGCCGGCCAGCGCGCCGCGCCAGCCGGCCGAGGCGGCCGGTCCGAGCACCTCGTACTCGGCCGCCGCGAAGGCCGCCGTCCCGCCCTCCGCCGCCGCCGCGCCCGCCAGCGCCAGCACCAGCGCCGTTGCCAGAAGCGCCGCCCGCCGCGGTCCGCTGAACAGGTTGCTTGCCATCACCGATCGCCTTTCGGACGGCGCGAGCGCGCCGCGGGAACTGCGGACGCCGCGCCTCAGAACGAGACCGCCGCCGCCAGGGTGGCCCGGCGCAGCCCGTGCGGCCGCGCGATCAGCCGCACCTCGTGGCCGCCCAGCGAGAGGCGGCTGCCTCCGTCCTCGAAGCCGCCGTCATCGCCGCCGAGCAGCCCGCCCAGCCACGCCGTCTGCACGACGCTGACCAGCCGCAGCCCGATGTTCACGTACAGCCAGCGGTCGCGGCTCTTGAAGGCGTCGTTCGACTCGTCGCGCATCTGCCGGTAGATCTCGCGGTGCTCGGAGACCCACGGCTGGCCCAGATCGATCTTCGGGTCGTTGGTGGGCGTGTAGCCCTCGCGGAAGAGCGGGTTGACGAAGTCGTCCCAGCCGAACACGAACTGGTCCCACTTGCCGAGGTTCTCGTAGTATTCGCGCCGGTCCTCCTCCGCCGTCACGTACAGCGGCAGCTGGTCGAGGTCGGACAGGTCGACCATGGCGCCGACGTTCGGGAAGTAGTGCAGGCCGACGCCGTCGCGCTCGATGTCCGAGCTGTTCTCCACAAACGCCTGCAGAAGATTCGCGTCGCTGTAATGCTCGTCCGCGTAGGCGTAGTAGGCTTCGCGCAGGTCCTCGCCGTCGGCATGCTTGGCCGCCACCTGCGTCCAGGCCAGGATGTCCAGGGCCATCATGAAGTAGCCCCGCTTGTGGCCCAGCATCGCCTCGCCGGCGCCCGGCAGCACCAGCGAGGCGAGCACCGGCACGGCGCCGCCGCGCTTCGCGCCGCCCTCCATGGTGACGGCGGCCGGCTCGCTCGCGGCGGCGCCGCCGCCGATCTCGTCGCCTGCCGCCTTCACGCCCGTCAGCGGCAGGTCCTGCAGCGCGGCGCGCTCCAGCAGCCAGGCGGCGCGACCCGTGGTCATCTCCGCCGCGGGCGCGGCACTGTCGGCGGCCGCTGCCGCGGCGGCTCCGCCCCAGGCCAGCAGCAGCGCCGCCAGCGCAGCGCGGTGGTTCCGGTTGCAGCGAATCATCGCATCCTCCCAGGCTCGGCGGCGCTCAGCGTTCGACCGCCAGGGTCAGCGTGCGGGTCCGGCGGCCGCCGGTCCCGCCGTATTCCAGAACTGCTACGTAGATGCCGCTGGCGATGCCCGGCAGGTCCAGGCGCGCCTGGTTCATCTGCCCGGCCGCGGCCGCGAAGCGTCCCTCGCGGACCAGTTCGCCCTGCAGGTCGTACACGGCCAGCCGGGCCGGGCCGTCGGCGTCGGCCCAGAAGCGGACGTTGACCGCCTCGCCGCGGACCGGATTGGGGAACAGGACCACCTCGGCGCGGTCGGCCGCCGCCGGGGCCGCCGGGCCCAACTCGCGGGGCTGCCCCGCCGGGCCGCGCCGCGCGACGCCGCCGGACACGCCCAGCCACTCGCTGGTGGTGACCACGCCTTCGCCCGCGGCCGCGGCCAGGCGCCAGCCCGCGACGCGGCCATTGACCCAGGTGCGCCCCAGCGGCGGCGCGGTGTAGCCGCCGCCGGACACCAGCCACAGCAGGCGCTCCGGGCCGCCGTCCCCGATCGCGAGCCCGGCCGCGCGCCGGTCGCCCCAGCGCACCGGCAGTTCGGACAGCAGGCGTCCGTCCGGCCCGAGCGCCAGCAGGTGCCCGCCGTCGGTGTTGAAGAACAGCTCGTTCTGGCCGTCGCCGGTGCCGTCGGCCACGACCAGCGGACCGGCCACTCGCGTGCTGTCGGCCAGCGGGAACAACTCGGACAGGCGCCGCGGCCAGCCGCGCAGCGGGATGCCGTCGGCCTTCAGGCCGTGCAACCGCTCGGCCGTGGCCACGACCAGGTCGTGGCGGCCGTCGCCGTCCAGGTCGGCCACGGCGGGCTCGCAGACGAGCGCGCCGGTCACCGCCGGCGGGTTTGCCAGCGGGCTGATCGAGCCGCCCGCCACGCGCCACGAGCCCAGCGGCCCCAGCTCGTCGAACGCGTGCACGAACGCCGCCCCGGCGTCCGGCACGACGGCCGCGCGCACGGGCCCGCTGCTCGCGCGCGCAATGGGCGTCCACGCCGGCGACGCGAGCCAGCCGCCACCGTCCGCCTCGGCCAGGTGCCAGCCGCCCGCCGACAGGACGCAGACGCGGTCCGCCTCCCCGTCCGCGCCCGGCAGCAGAAGCGCCGCGGCAGCGGTCACCGGAGCGCCCAGGCCGTCGACCAGATCCAGCGGCGCGCCCGCCGAACCGTCGGCGAGCGCCAGCAGGATCAACCGGCCGGGCGGCGCCAGGACCGCCAGCCGCGTGACGCCGGCCGCGTCCCGCACCGGCAGCGGCCCGCCGGACAGGGAGTCGGCCGGCGCCGCCGTCCAGAGCGGCGCGAGGCTCAGATCGCCGGCGCGCGCCGCGCGCACGCCGCCGCCGCGCAGCGCCACGTAGAGGTCCGTGCTCCCGCCCTCCCGCAGCAGCAGCGGCGGCCCGGCGGCGCGGTCGCCCAGCGCCAGGGCCGCGCCTTCGGGCCGGCCCGCCAGGCCCGGCCAGAACGCGCGCCCGTCGTCGGTCACCGCGTACAGCGTGCCGTCGAAGGGAACGGCGCCGTGGTTGTCGCCGGGTGCGTCGGTGAACAGCAGCAGGCGCCACGGCCCGAACTGCAGGGGCGTGAGCGTGGCGACGTCGATGGCGCGCGGCCCGGCCTGCTGGCCGCCCGGCGCGACGCCCGCCTGCGCCTGCGGCGCGATCTCCCACGGCAGCCCGGGCGGCACCGGCCCCAGCGAGGCCGAGAACTTCATCACCGCCGCGGTGCGCGCCACGCGCGGGCCGATGCCCGACAGCGACAGGTGCGACCACGAACGGTCGAACAGGCGCGTGTTGGGGAAGCCGTCGGCCGGCAGCGCGGTGAAGCCGGTCTCATTGCCCTGCAGGTCGCGCCCGCCGAACGGGTCGCGCCAGGAGCCGTACCAGCCCAGCACGTAGGCGTCGAGCACGCCGATGTCCTGCAGCCCGTCGGCTTCCACCAGCTTCAGCCCGTTGCCGTCGATGTTGATCGTGTTGTCGGCCAGGCCCGCCTCGATGCGGTCGGCGTTCACGTGCCAGACCAGCACCCCGCCGGCCGGCAGGAAGTAGTCGTAGAACCCGCTGTTCTCCCACTGGTCCTCGGTGCCGGTCTGCAGCCCCGCCAGGTAGAGGATCACGCCCGTGCTGTCGTCGCGCTCGAAGGCGAAACCGTCATACGGCAGCGGCTCGGTGGGCGCCGGCACCCAGCGGTTCTCGATGAGGAACCACTCGCGCGGCGACAGGCCGCCGCGCCAGGCCTGCGGGTCGTCCAGGCTGAAGGCGCCGTAGCCGCCGGCCTGCCACTCGGCGTAATCGCCGCGCGGCACGCCGACCGCCGGCAGGCGGTACTCGGCGCGCGAGCCGTCGATCTCCTTCGTCTCCAGCCAGCCGAGGAACCACTTGTCCCAGGCCGCCAGCGACGGCGGCAGGACGCCGCCCGCCGCCACGTAGACGGTGTCGCCCTCGTCGGTGATCGCGCCCAGCGTCGCCGACAGGTTGGTGCCCGAATCCATCAGGTCCCAGATGCCGACCGACGGCAGCCCGCGGTAGCTGTCGTAGACGTCCACCAGGCCCAGGGCGTGCCCGAACTCGTGGTAGAACGCCGCGGCGATGCTGCCCGCGTAGCCGTCCTGGTTGGTGGTCTCGGGGATGACCGAGCACTCCGTCAGCGCGCCGGCCACGCCGCCGTCGCTGTCGATGCTGGTCAGCGCCTGCGGCTCGCCCAGGTTCACGAAGAACGTCGGCACGTCGTTCGGCGAATCGCCGTTGACGTCGCTCTGCCAGTCGCTGCCCGCGTGCACGAAGATGACGTAGGTGAACGGGTCGTCGTCGTCGTAGTCGGCCAGGTTGACCGAGCCGTCCGCCTGCGTGCCGGCGTCCGCGGCGGTGATCATGTCCCGCACCAGCGACTCGAGCCCCGTCAGCGACCAGAAGCCGCCGGCGCCGGGGCCGTAGTCGGCCACGTCGCCGACCAGGTAGGCGTCCTGGTCGCCCTCCGGCAGCACGCGGCCCTCGATGTGCAGGCGCCCGCCGGACATGAACCGGTAGTACTCGGACAGCCCCTGCAGGTGGGAGCGGAAGTAGCTCTTGTCGTGCGGAGGCGGGTCCACCTCCAGCGGGCCGGGATTCGCCAGCGGCTCCAGCATGAAGCCGCCGCCCGGCGGCACCGTGGTCAGTTCCGGCGAGCGGTTGCCGTCGAACGCGATGCGCACCAGCAGCACGCGCAGCGTGTCGACGCCGTCGATCACCTTGTCCGGGTCGCCGCCCGCGGCCAGCTTGGCCGCCCCCAGCCCGCGCTCGGCGAGCAGGCGCTGCGACTTCGCCGAGACGTGCTTGTCGCCGACCAGCTCGTGCACGGCCTGCCAGCGGCGGACCGATTCGCCCTGCCGCCGCAGCTCCGCGTCCAGGCGCGCGCGACCGCCGGGCAACTCCAGCAGGCGCCGTTCGTCGAGCTTCTGCACGGGCAGCCGCTCGTAGCGCTGCGCGAGCGCCAGGACGGGCAACAGCAGGATCGCCGACAGGAAGACCGGCAGGGCCGCCCGGCCGCGGCGCCAGGGCCGCGGCCGGCGGGCATCGGATCTGAGCGGCAACGCCACTCTCCTCGCTCAGGGGGTTGGTCGGACGTTCAGCAGCCGGCCTCGCCTAGAAGCGGTAGGCCAGCGACAGCCGCGTGACGTTCGGCAGGCCCTCGGCCTGCGGCACCTTCGCGAAGTCGAACGTGATGGGCTGGTTCACCCAGCGGTCCAGGTCCACGCCGAAGCCGAACGTCGAATCCTTGATGTCGCCGTAGGCCGCGCTCTTGTAGCCGAAGCGCACGAAGAGCGAGCGCAGGTAGTTCCACTCGGCACCGAACCCGTACTCCTCCTGCGAGGTCTCCAGGCCGAAGCCGTAGTCGTCGTCCTTCCACTTGTAGAGCGGCACCAGGTAGTCGGCGACCAGCAGCACGCCCATGAACTCGCTGTGGTACAGGCTGTGGGCGATGCCGAAGGTCAGCTTGCGCGGCATCGGGTCCGACTGGTCGGCGTCCACGTGCTTGATGTCCGGGCCCAGGTTCGCCACCGCCACGCCGAAGTTGGACTTCAGGCTGGGCACCTTCCAGAGCACGCCCAGGTCGACGCCGAAGCTGTCGCCGCTGCCGCCGCCGCGGGCGTCCTGGATGATGTTGTCCTCGGCCAGCTTGTCGCGGAAGTACTTGACGCCCAGGCCGACGCCCACGTTCGGCGTCACGCGCACGCCGTAGCTGGCGCCGAAGGCGAACATGTACGAGCGGAAGATGCCCGTCTCGTTGCCGCTCTCGTCGGTGCCCTGCTGCTCGCCCATGTCCAGGTAGTTGAGCGAGAAGCCGATGGCGCCGTTGTTGCCCATCGGCGTGGCGTAGCCGCCCCAGTACAGGCCGATGTCGTCGGCCAGGCCCTCGGCCAGGCTCGACTGCATGATGTGCAGGTCGCGCGGCTCGGGGCGCTGCGGCAGGAAGCCCAGCCCGCCGGGATTCCACCACTGCGCGGTGACGTCCTGCGCCAGGGCAGTGCCGGCCTCGCCCAGCGCGTTGTAGCGCGCCCCGACCGGGAAGCTGAGGTTGATGGCGCCCGCGCCGGAGCCGGCCAGGGCCGCGCCGCAGATACCCGTGGTCAGGGCCGCCGCCAGGGCGACCGTCAGCAGAGTCCTCTTCATGTCCGTCCTACCTCCAGTGGTTGTCCCGGCGCCGAAGCCCCACGCCCCGCCCCCGGTCGGCCATCACCGCATGATGACCAGCTTGCCCGTCTTCGTGATCTCGCGCCCGTCCGCCGAGGCCCCGGAGCCCCGCAGGACGTACAGATAGGTGCCGTTGGCGATCTCGTCGCCGCGGTGGTCGCGCCCGTCCCACTCGAGGATGCGCGGTCCCGACTCGGCGAACTCCTCGCGCAGCGTGCGCAGCCGGTTGCCGGCCAGCGTGTAGATGTCCCACTGCACCGCCATCGGGTCGCTCAGCTCGAACAGGAGTCGGCACGGCCCCGGCGTCGGGTTAGGGAAAAGGGTGACGTCCTCGATGCCGACGATGCTCGCGGGCACGATCTGGAAGCTCAGGGTGTCGGAGCCCACGTTGCCCAGCGCGTCGCTGGCGTGCAGCGCCGCCCGGTGCGGCCCCGCGGCCAGGTCGGCCGGCAGCGCGAAGACGACCGAGCCGCGCGTGTAGCTGTCGGGGTCGTAGGCGAAGGACGGGGTGACGTTGGTCATCCGCCCCGTGTCGTCCAGTTCCAGCAGCAGCGAGTTGCCCGGGCTGGTGCCGAGGATGGCGATGCCGCTGGTGTCGGTCAGCGTGGCGGTCAGCAGGTCGCCCGGGCGCACGCGGAAGCGGCCGTCCGGGAACGCGAGCCGGATGTCCGGACCGCGCACGTCGTCCACGGCGCCGGTCGCCCCGCGCACGGCCGGCACCGCCTGCACGGCGACGTGGTCGCCGTCGGCCGACTCGACCAGCAGGCGCACGCGTCCGAGGTCGCCGTAGCGGATCTGCGACGGGACCTTGAACGGGATCGCGTGGTCGCCGGACCCGAGCGTGCCCTGGCCGGCGAAGATCGGCGCGCCGGCCTCGAGCCAGCTCTGGGTGTAAGTCGTGCCCCCGATGATCGCAATGGGGTACGTCTTCGGCGCGGCGCTGTCCTGCACCAGCAGCCGGTAGGCGTCGCCCTCCGCCAGCAGCGCCTTGCCCGGCCCGCCCAGGACCACCGCCTGCCGCGCGCCCGCCCGCAAGGTGTCGACGCTGGCCGGCGCCAGCGACAGGTCGCCGACCGGGTGCGGCAGCCGCAGCGCCGGGTCGCCCATCAGGTTGTAGCGCTGGCTGTTGGAGCGGTAATCGAGCGTGGTCATCTGCGCCTTGCCCAGCCGCAGCGCCTCGCCCACCGTCCGGTCGCGCGCGACCTGCCGCAGCGGGAACTGGTTCCGGAAGAAGGCGTCGGTGATCACGTTGTTGTCGGTGCTCCAGCTCACCTGGCTGGCGCAGATCGAGCCGATGGCCCCGCCCGCCGTCGCGGCCACGAACTCCTCGGCCATCGAGACGCGCGACGGGCTGTCGAAGACGCCGACGTCGCAGCTGAAGGCCACGAACAGCGGCCGGCGCGCGCCGTTGCCGAGGTTCGCGATGTCGCTGGTGCGGAAGACCTGCTCGTCGGCCAGGTTGTCCTCCGCGCCGTGCCCGACGTAGTAGAACATCGTCGTGCCGGCGTTGATCCCCGCGTTGATGGCGGCGCGGCAGGCGGGCTTGACCTGCGACGACGGCGGGAACGGGTAGTCGACGGCGTAGACCTTCCCCACGTCGAGGCTGGCCGGCAGCAGGCTGCCCGACAGGAACTCCGCCTCCCGCATGTGGATGTCCTCGTAGGAGAGCGGCGTCTGCCCGCTGCTCGGCCGGTAGACGTCGTCCGCGGTCAGCAGCACGGAGTTGCGCCAGGGGCCGTCCGCGGGGGCGTTGTCGTAGGCGATCACGCGCTCGACCATCTCCTGCGCCTCGGCCACGGTCATGGCCGGCAGGCGGCCGCAGGCGATATCGGGCACATCCAGATCCGCGCGAGAGCCCGAGGGCGGCGGCGGCGTGTCGAAGGAGCCGAACGCGTCGTCGGACGCGAACGGCACCAGCCGGTTCTGCGGCACCGGGAAGCGCGGGTAGTAGTCGCGCACCACGGTGGGCACCAGGTCGTAGATGTCGACCAGCGGGGTGCGTCCGCGGTAGTTGCGGAAGTCGCGGCTGGACTTACCCAGCAGGCAGGCGTAGCGCAGCCGCTGCCCCCCCTGCTCGTGCAGGCGCCGCAGGTAGTTGCGGATCGCCAGCGGGTCCTTCTGGCCGCCGGCGAAGTTGTCGTAGACCGCTTCGACGGTCACCGCGCGGGCCCGCGGCGAGGCGACGCCCGGCAGCCGCGCCGAGCGATGCGCCGCGAGTTCGCCCGCCGCCGCGCTGAACGCCGCCGCCGCGACCACGACGTAGTCCACGTCCGCGTCGTCGTCCAGGAGCGAGACCGGCAGCACGCGCGAGCCGGCGCTCACCGCCAGCAGGTCGGACGCGCCGGCGGCGACGAAGTGGCGGTCCTGGCCCGGCTCGCGCACCAGGCCGAACGTCACCTGGCCGGCGCCCGCCGTCCCGGTCAGCACGAGGGCGGAGTCCGGCCGCGTCACGTCCCAGACCACCGGCTGCATGCCGGCGGCCACGCCCAGGCGCAGGTCGGTCGCCGTGCCGGGCGCGGGCACCTGCTCGCCCCAGTGGGCGAACTCGAGCTGCCCCAAGGCCGGGTCCAGCGCCAGGGCCGTCCAGTAGAGGATGTCCACGCTGTCGAGCGCCAGGGGCTTGCGGGTGCCCGTCGAGACGTTCGCCACCGTGAACGTGTTCGAACCGCCCTGGACGGCGGTGGTCTCGCCGCTGATGCGCACCCGCAGGCTGTCGTTCTGGCCGCTGTAGCCGAAGGTCGTCGTCCCGGCCTGCGCCTGGTCCGCGTTCAGCCACGCCCGGGCCGTGAACACGAAGCCGGACGCCACGTCGTACATCCCGCGCACGTCAGCGACGAAACGAGCGGCAGTGCCCGCCACCGGCGTGCGCAGGCTGAAGGTCTCGGTGCGCGAGCTGGTGATCGAGGTGTCCCAGGTCCAGTTGTCCCGCACCACGCCCGGCGAGTCGATGAACTGCTGTTCGAGGTGCACGCGCAGGCGCGCGGTGTCGACCACCTGGCCGCCGAGCGCGGGCGCATTCACCGCGGTCACGCGGCGGGGCGACCCCGGCAGCGGCGTCGGCGTCGCGTCGCCGGCCCAGGTCAGCCAGTAGGTGGCCTCCGCCGCGTACGGATGGTCGTAATGGTCGAGCGGCGCCGCGCCCGCCTGGAAGCGGTCCAGCCAGGCGCTGGTGCCGACGCCGTAGAAGCGGATCTCGTCGTCGAGGTTCCACTCGCCGTCGCCGCCGTCGCGCACCTCGATGGCCACCTCGTTCAGGCCGGTGCGGTCGGCCTGCAGCGAGTCGGGGTACTCCGGATCCAGTTCCAGGGCCAGGCCGCCGCCCCGGTAGAGCCGCAGCTTGGCCGGGTCGACGTCGCCGGCCGGTACGCCGAAGCCCAGCAGCTGCTGCCCGGTCAGGCGGTACAGGCCGGTCGCGGGCACCGACAGCTTCACCCAGCGGTTCGTCGCGGCGAAGGGATCGAACGGCAGCGCCTTGGCCGCGGCCCGCGCGGAAGCCGTCTCGCGCGAGCCCTGCCGCAGCGACGCGTAGAGGCCCTCGTTCAGGACGCCGGCCGGTACCGGCTCGTCAAGATCCGCCGGCGCGTTCTTGGCCGCCGCCAGGCGCGCGGCGTAAGGGGCCGCTGCCGGATGCCGCAACTCGAGCACCACCGCGGCCGGCACGCCGCCGCCGACGGCCAGCTCCACCGAGCAGCCGGCCAGCGGCACGCCGCGGTGCACGGCCGGCGCGTGGGCGCGGGCCAGCGCGCCGGGCCCGAGCAATTGGTCCGGCTCGCGCCACCAGCGCACATCGGTCACGACCAGCTCGGGCAACGCGCGCGTCGGCACCGCCACCGCCAGGTCGAGGCGCGGCGGCAGCGCCTGCTGCCGGCCGCCGATGCCGTCGTCCAGGTCGTCGATCACCGGCGGCCGCGCGAAGTCGATGGCCTCCCACGTCACCGACCGCCAGTCGTCCGGCGCGCTCAGGACGGGGAAGTCCACGCGCACGACGGTGCGGTCGGCGCTCTCGCTCACCACGCGCACGACCGGCTCGCCCATCACCGCCGCCGGCGCGCGCGCGGCCGCGGCCGCTCCCTCGACGCCCTGCGCGCGCGCGTCGCCCGGCCGCGCCAGCCCCAGCAGCGCGAAGCAGGCGACGAGGATCGCGGCCTGCACGAACAGGTTCCGCGGCCCCAGCGGGCGCCCGTGCTTGAGCAGCCCGGTGTGCGTCGGGAAGACGAACTGGTCTCGGCGCAGCTTGCCCAGCTTCTGGAAAAGGTTCTCGAGGTCAGGCAGCATACCGGCAATCCCCCCGCTGACGGCGGCCCAGCTCGCGAACGGCATCGCCAGCAGCAGGAGCAACGCGGCGATCCCGCCGCCCAGCTCGAGCCGCCAGTCCGGATGATCGTAGTGCGGCAGCATGTCCAGCGCCGCGTGGGACGCCAGCCCGGCCACGGCCCCCAGCGCCGCCGAGCCGGTCAGGCCCCCGACCAGCGCCCCGGCCGCAAAGTGCGTGAACAGGCACACGCGGCTACTTCCCGTCCCCGCCCGCGGCGGGAATGGGCTGCGCTTCGTCCGGCAGCATCACCGGAATCCCGTCCTCGACCCGGTACCGCACGGCGCAGGCCCGGCAGTACAGCCAGGCGTGCGCCGCGTCGGGCACGACCGGCTGGCGGCACAGCGGGCAGGCCAGGATCTCCAGGAGCTTGGGGTCGAGCATGGTGTCGGGCCTCCGCGTTCGGTTCGAGTGTCGCCGGCGCGCTCTTCGCCACCTGAGTCTTCCGCGCCCGCGCCCCGGGCAGTCCACAACCCCGGGCGCCGTGTCCGGCCGCCCGAGCTGGATCGCGCGGTCGTCCGGCATCATAGTACGATCGCTGCCGCCTGCAAACAGGTCACTTCCGCCCCCGCGACCCGCCGTCCGGCGCCCGGGCGCCGGGCAACAAAACGGGCCGGTCCGGGGCAGGGTCCCCCAGGCCGGCCGGCGCGGCATGCGGATTTTAGAAGCGGTTGGCAGGAGTCATCATACCCGGGAGCGCCCGGAGTGTCAAGTCCGCGCGCGCAGTCCGCGGGAGATGTCCGTCGCCGGGCGCCTGTCCGTCAGGCCTGACCGGCCTGCTCGCGCAGGCCGCTTCAGTCGCCGCCGGCTTCCTCCCAGACGCCCATGCCCAGGTACTTGCGCAGCCGCCGCTCCAGCAGTTCGCCGGGCGGCAGCGGCTCCAGTTCGGCCAGCGCGTCCAGGATGGCCGCCTTGACGGACATCGCCATGGCCTTGTGGTCGCGGTGGGCGCCGCCGATGGGCTCGGCGATGACGCCGTCGATGACGCCCAGTTCCAGCGCGTCGACGGCCGTCAGCTTCATCGCCTTGGCGGCTTCCTTGCTCTTGGCCGGGTCGCGCCAGAGGATGGCCGCACAGCCCTCGGGGCTGATCACCGAGTAGATCGAGTTCTCCAGCATGTAGACGCGGTCGCCCACGCCCAGAGCCAGCGCGCCGCCGGAGCCGCCTTCGCCCGTCACCAGGCAGACGATGGGCACCGGCAGGTCGGACATCTCGCGCAGGTTGCGGGCGATGGCCTCGGCCTGCCCGCGCTCCTCGGCGCCCAGGCCCGGGTAGGCGCCCGGCGTGTCGATCAGCGTGATGATCGGGCGGCCGAAGCGCGCGGCCATTTCCATCAGGCGCAGCGCCTTGCGGTAGCCCTCGGGGTGGGCCATGCCGAAGTTGCGACGGATGTTGCTCTTGGTGTCGCGGCCCTTCTGGTGGCCGATCACCATCACCTTGCGCTCGCCGAGGGAGGCCAGGCCGCCGACGATCGCCTCGTCGTCGCGGAACATGCGGTCGCCGTGAAGCTCGATGTAGTCGGGGAACAGGTGGTGGATGTAGTCGTTGGTGGTCGGGCGGCGGGGATGTCGGGCCAGCTGCACGCGCTGCCAGGGCTCCAGCTTGGCGAAGATCTCCTTGCCCAGGCGGCTGGCCTTCTGGCGCAGGCGCTCGACCTCGTCGCTGACGTCCATGCCGCGCACCGCCGCCGAGTCCTGGAGCGTCTGGATGCGCTCCTCCAGTTCGACGATGGGCAGCTCGAAGTCGAGCCAGATCGATTTCTTCTTCCAGTCCATCCGGCGCCTTCCGTCGGCCCGAGCCCCGCGTCCCTGATCCGTCGTGCACGCCCTGCGCGCCCGCCAGCATACTGAACCGGCTGTTCCGGAGGTACCGAAAACAGCCGGTCGGCCGGAGATTAAGCCACCCGCCCGGGGCGGTGTCAAGGCCGGTCGGGACCGGCAACGTCTGGCCCGGCAGCCTGCGGTCAGGCCCGGCTGAAGCGCTGCTTGCGCTCCACGGCGGCCGGAAGTGTCGTGCGCAGGCGGAGTTCCACCAGACCGGGCACCTGCCGCAGCGCCCGCAGGCTGCCCAGGGTCAGGGCCAGGCGGCGGCCCTCCGAGCGCAGCAGCCACGGCTTGCCGTCGCGCTCGACCGCCACCACCAGGGGCACCGGGCGGGCCATGACCTCCGGGCGGGCCAGTTCGGGGTCGGCGGCCGGCGGCAAAAGGACCTCGTCCGGGGAGCCGTCCGCCTCGCCCGCCTCGGCTGCCGCCGCCGGTTGTGCCACGGCGGCCGCCGGCTCGGCCTTGTCCAGCTCCGGGTCCGCCACCAGCAGGGGCCGCAGCGGCGCCGGCGCGCCATGGGCCGCCAGCAGCGCCCCGAGCCCCTCCAGCCCGGCGCGCCCGGCCACGTCCAGGTCCAGTTGCAGGTAGACGTCCTGAACCCAGGTGCCCAGCACCTCGTCGATGCGGGTCAGGCGGTCCACCACGATCTCCCGCAGCCCGTCGCTGCGCAGCTGGGCGCGGCCGCCGACGGCCAGGATCGAGTCCGAGCCGATCAGCGCCTTCACCTGTTCGTAGAGGCTCGCGTAGATCACCAGGCCGATGGTGCCGGCGCGGTCCTCGAAGTGGGCCCGCGCGTAGACCCGCTTGTGGCGGTCGCGGTGCGTGGTGTGCGAGGTGATGATGCCCACCAGGTCGACCCACGCGCCGTCGCCCGCCTTGGCGGCGCCGGCGGTCGAGCCGCAGGGCAGTCCCGCGATCAGCTCGCGGTACTCGTGGAACGGGTGGCCCGACAGGAAGAAGCCCACGGCCTCGCGCTCCCGCCCGAGCAGTACCAGCGGGTCGAACGGCGCGCACTCGGGCAGCGTCGGCCGCAGCATCGGCGTGGCCAGCCCCCCGAACAGCGAGGCCTGCCCGCCGGCGCGGTCGCGCGCGGTCTTCTGCCCGAAGGCCAGGGCGCGGTCCAGGCTCATCAGGAGCTGGCGGCGGTGGCCGGGCAGGCGGTCCAGCGCCCCGGCGTTGATCAGGCCCTCGAGCACCTTGCGGTTGACCTTCTGCAGGTCGACGTGCTCGCAGAGGTCGAACAGGTCCGTGAAGTCGCGGCCGAGCTGCTCGCGGCAGGCGGCGATCACCTCGATGGCCGCCGAGCCCACCCCGCGCACCGCGCCCAGGCCGAAGACCACCTGCCCGTCGCGCACGCCGAACTCCGGCCGCGGGCGGTTGATGTCCGGCGGCACGATGCGCAGGCCCAGCGCCTTGCACTCGTCGATCAGCTGCGTGATGCGCTCGCTCTTGCGCATCTCGGTGGTCATGGTCGCGGCCATGAACTCGGCCGGGTGGTGCGCCTTCAGCCAGGCGGTCTGGATGGAGAGCAGCGCGTAGGCAGCCGAGTGGCTCTTGTTGAAGCCGTACTCGGCGAAGTACTCCATCTCCTCGTAGATCTCGGTGGCGATGCGCTGGTCGTGGCCGCGAGCCCGGGCGCCCTCGATGAACTTCACCTTCAGGGCCGCCATGATGTCGGCCTTCTTCTTGCCCATCGCCTTGCGCAGCGTGTCGGCCTCGCCCATGGTGAAGCCGCCCATCGCCGCGGCGATCTGCATCACCTGCTCCTGGTACAGGATCACGCCGTAGGTGTCGCGCAGGATGGGCTCCAGCGCGGGATCCTTGTACTGCACGCGCTGCCGCCCGTGCTTGCGCTCGACGTAGGCCTTGTCCATGTCCGCGCCCAGGGGTCCCGGGCGGTACAGCGCGCAGATGGCGGTGATGTCGTCCCAGCCCGTGGGCGCCATCTTGCGCACCAGCTCCTGCATGCCGCTGCTCTCGAGCTGGAAGATGCCGACGGTGCGCCCCTCCTGGAGCAGCCGGAACGTGGCCGGGTCGTCGGTGGGGATGCCGTCGGCGGTCAGCCGCTCGCCCGTGGTCTCGGCGATGAGGTCCAGCGCCTTGTCGATCACCGTGAGGGTGCGCAGGCCCAGGAAGTCCATCTTGAGCAGGCCCAGGGCCTCGCTCATCTTCATGTCGTACTGGACGGTGACGTCGCCCTTGGTGCTGCGGTACAGCGGCGCGTGCTCGACCAGCGGCGACGGCGTGATCAGCACGCCCGCGGCGTGGATGCCGGTGTTGCGGTTGAAGCCCTCCAGCACCAGCGCGTTGCGCAGCAGCTTGGCGTGGTCGGGCGATTCCTGCGCCACTTCCTTGAGGCCCGGCGCCTCGTCGATCGCCTTCTGCAGCGTGATGCCCAGTTCCTCCGGCACCAGCTTGCTGATGCGGTCGCCTTCGGCGAACGGGAACTCCAGCACGCGCGCCACGTCCTTCAGGACCGCGCGGGCCGCCATGGTGTTGAAGGTGATGATCTGCGAGACGTTGTCGCGCCCGTACTTGCGCGCCACGTACTCGATGACCCGGCCGCGTCCCTCGAAGCAGAAGTCCACGTCGATGTCCGGCATCGAGATGCGCTCGGGGTTCAGGAAGCGCTCGAACAGCAGCTGGTGGCGGATGGGATCGACGTCCGTGATGCCGACGCAGTAGCAGACCAGGCTGCCCGCGGCCGAGCCGCGGCCCGGCCCCACCGGCACGTTCATGCGGCGGGCCGCGTCGATGAAATCCCAGACGATCAGGAAGTAGCCGGCGTACTTCGTCTGGCGGATGACGCCCAGCTCGTAGTCCAGGCGCTCCTGCAGTTCGGGCGTGACCGTGCCGTACCGCCGCGGCAGCCCCTCGCGCGCCAGGTGCGCCAGGTAGTCGTCGGCCGTGGCGAAGCCGTCCGGCAGCGGGAAAGCCGGCAGCAGCAGCTTGCCCAGCTCCAGCTCGAACTCGACCTGGTCGGCGATGCGCAGGGTGTTGGCGACCGCCTCCGGCCAGTCGCGGAACAGCGCCAGCATCTCCTCGCTGGACTTGAAGTAGACCTCGGGCGTGTTGCTCCGCCAGCGCGACGGGTCGTTCAGCGTCTTGCCCGTCTGCAGCGCCATGAGGATGTCGTGCGCCTCGTGGTGCTCGCGCTCCAGGAAGTGGCAGTCGTTCGTCGCCACGATCGGGCAGCCGGTCTGCCGCGCCACCTCGGGCATCAGCTGCCGGATCCGCTCCTCGTCCGGCAGGCCGTGGTTCTGGATCTCCAGGTAGTAGTGGTCCGGGCCCAGGATGTCGCGGTAGGTCGCGGCCGCCTCCACGGCGGCGGCCACGTTGCCGCTCCGCAGGTGGAAATTGGGCTCGCCGCTCATGCAGGCCGACAGCCCGATCAGGCCCTCGGCGTGCCGCGCGAGGATCTCGCGGTCGATGCGCGGACGGTAGTAGAAGCCCTCGAGGAAGGCGGCCGAGGCCAGCTTGACCAGGTTGCGGTAGCCCGCCTGGTTGCGGGCCAGCAGCACCATGTGGAAGCTCTTGTTCTCGCGCTCGGCGGTGCGGTTGTGGCGGTCGCCGGCGACGTAAGCCTCCATGCCGATGATGGGCTTGATCCCCTGCTTCTGGCAGGCGAGGTAGAATTCGACCGCGCCGAACATGTTGCCGTGGTCGGTCAGCGCCAGCGCGGGCTGGCCGTACTTCGCCGCCCGCTTGGCCATGTCGCCGGTCTTCTGGGCGCCGTCCAGCAGCGAGTAGTCCGAATGGTTGTGCAGGTGGACAAACGTCTCGGTCGCCATGGACAGCCTTCCGCGTTCCGTCGCGGCGCGGGATGGGTCGGGATCGGCGCGGCGGCGCCGGTGCGCGCCGTCGGCGGGGCGATGATAACAGCAATCGCCCGCGACCACAACGAACGGGCCGCGGGCGATCAAGGGGCCGGCCGAAGGGCGCCGGGCGGCGTCAGTTCCCGGCCGCGAAGTGATCGCGCAGTTTCACGATGCCCTCCCGCAGGGTGACCGGCGGCCGGTCCAGCAGGGTCAGCATCTTGGTGACGTCGGGGCAGCGACGCGTCATGTCGCCTTCGGCCAGGGGCGGCAGGAACTTCAGCTCGGATCGCGAGCCGCAGGCCTCGATGACCAGCTCGGCCAGCGCCCGGATCGTGATCTCCTCGGCGCCGCCGACGTTGACCACGTCGTTGACGAAGGCCTTGCGGTAGTGCGCGCTCAGGCAGGCGCCGACGGTGTCGTCCACGTAGCAGAACGTGCGCGTCTGCTGGCCGTCGCCGTAGACGGTCAGCGGCTCGCCGCGCATGGCCAGGCGCACGAAGCGCGGCAGCACGAAGTCCTCCGTCTGGTTCGGCCCGTAGGTGTTGAAGAAGCGGAAGATCGTGTAGGGCAGGCCGTACTCGCGGTGGTAGGTGGTCAGGTACGCCTCGCCGACGTTCTTGACGACCGCGTAGGGCAGGCGCGAGTTGAGCGGCGTCGTCTTCTCGTTCTGCGGGATCTCGAACGGCTCGCCGTAGACCTCGCTCGAGGACGAGAAGTAGACGCGCTTGACGCCCGTGTTCTTGCTGAGCTTCAGCACGTTCTCGAAGCCCTTGATGTCGTCCAGCACCATCAGCGGGTTGGCCAGCGTGCGCTGCACGCCGACGACGGCCGCGAAGTGGAACACGAAGTCGAAGTTGTGGACGAAGAACAAGGGGCCGATGTCGTCCCAGCGGTTCACGTCGCACTTGACGAAGCGCACGTTCGGCAGGTGCGTCGGCACCTTCTTCACGTTGCCGGTCAGGAGGTTGTCCGCCACGACCACGAAGTTGGCGGCATCGGCCGCCAGGCGCGTGGTCAGGGCGCTGGCGATGTTGCCGGCGCCGCCGGTGACCAGGATGTTCGGCATCGGTTCCTTCTTCCGCGTAATGCCCGCCGCGGGCCTCGTCCCCCGGGGCCCCGGACCAGCCTAGGCATCGTCCGCCCGGCGCGCAACCTGAGTCACGGCCCGCGGCCCGGGTCCGCCGCGGCCTCCGCCGGCCTGGCCAGCAGGTGGAGCACCCGCCACTCCAGCTGCGGATAGGCTTCCGGGAGCCGCTCCACCCGGTAGCCGTGGCCGGCCAGCAGATTGCGGCACGTCTCGTACTTCGCCTCGGCGGCGGGGGCCGTCGCGGCGTCGACCTCCAGCAATACCAGCGGGCGCTGCCCGCGCAGCAGCGCGTCGGCGCCGCGCAGCACCGCGGCCTCGGCGCCCTCGACGTCGACCTTCACCAGCCGCACCGGGCCCGGCAGCGAGGGGGCGAGGCGGGCCAGCCAGTCGTCAAGCGTCACGACCGGAACGGTCAGTTCGCCGCAGGCGTCCTGCGGTCGGTCCGCGCCCTGCAGCGCGGCGCCGCCGGCGTGCCGGGCCAGGACCAGCTTCGCCGTGCCGACGTGGTCGCCCACCGCGGCCTCCACCACCTGCACCTGGCGCTGGCGGTTGAGCGCCGCGTTGCGCCGCACCAGCTGCGCGTTGGCCGGCACCGGCTCGAAGGCGACGACGCGGCCGGCGGGTCCGACCAGGCGCGCCGCCAGCACGGTCAGAAAGCCGATGTTCGCGCCCACGTCCAGCACGACGTCGCCGGCGCGCAGTTCGGCCGCGACAGCGGCCTGCACCGGCGCCTCGTAGAGGCCGGCCACCGCGTCCGGGTCGCCGGCGCCCGGGTCCAGGCGCAGTCCCTGCGCGGGACCCGCCGCCACCCGCGGCGCCCGCCAGCGCCGCCAGCGGCCCCGCAGCGCGCCCGCCAGGCGGGCCGCGGTCGGGCGCAGGCCGCGGTTCACCGCCGCACCGCCTCGCCGGTCGCGACGACGCGGCGCCGCAGATATTCGCTGCCGGTGAAGAAGCGCGCGAGCCAGGCGCCGCCCGCGACGTCCGCCAGCACGGGCCAGCCGGGCTGTCCCGGCGCGCGCTGCGTCTGCGTGACGTGGCAATCCAGGGCCCGCCGCTTGGTGGCCAGCACGGCGGCGACGTCGCCGCGCCGCCGCAGGTGCCGCAGCCGTCGGCCGGCGGCGACGAGCCCCGCCGCGATGGCGGCGGGCCGGTGCAGGCGCCGCGCGACCGGCGGGCAGACCCACGGCCAGTGGTGCCAGAACCAGACCGGGTACTCCAGCAGCACGCGCGAGCGCCCGCCCTCCAGCAAGGCCAGCGCGCGCAGGACGGCCTCGCGCGTGGCGCGGTGGTCGGCGGTGGTGTCGCCGGCGTACGGCACCAGGAGCGCATGGTCCGGCAGGCCGCGCAGCAACGCCGCCACGCGCGCCGCGGCGGCCTCCACGGCGCCCGTCAGTTCGCCGTCGCGGAAGTCCAGGAAGTGCACCGAGTCCTCCGGCACGCCCAGCTGGCGGCAGGCGGCCAGCGCCTCGTCGCGGCGCCGGCGGGCCAGCTCGTCGGGATCCAGGAAGCGCGCATGCGAGGTGCGGCCGTCGGTCAGGAAGACGACCGTGACCGGCGCGCCGCGGGCGCGCTTGAGCGCCACCAGGCCGCCGCAGCCCAGCGTCTCGTCGTCCTGATGCGGCGCGAACACGACCGCCGGGGCCGCGAGGTCGGCCTCCGACAGGGGACGCGACAGCAGGCGCGCCGCGCCTTCGAGAGCGGCCGCGAACGCGCGCCGAAGGCGCCCGCCGCTCACGCGGTCCCGGTCCCGACCGGACGGGACGGGCATCGTGCCCGCCGGTCCGCGCTGCCGCTGGTTCGGTCCGTCACCTCTCTCCTCCCCCGCGCGCGCCGCTTCAGGCCGGCTGTCCCGCGAACAGGCCCTCGAGCCGCCGCGCCCGCGCCTCCCAGGTGAACACCGAGAGCGCCCGCT
>CAYNPY010000055.1:0-24464 GCA_964399195.1 uncultured Fibrobacteraceae bacterium | reverse complement strand
GCGCAGTACCAGGATCCGGTCACCTGGAGCCGTGGCGCGGCGGCCCGTCTGCTGGAGCTGGGGCGCGCCCATAACGGCCGTTCGCTCGCGGTCCGCGATGACGGGACGATTAGGTGAATTAATTCGCGGATTCATTTTTCTACTAAACGGGACGGAATCATCACGGTTTCTTGTTGACCCGTGATTTCATTTCCCTGTACGCTGGACATCCGCCTCGTCAAGGGCGCTCGCCTCGTCCCGTTACGACAGGAGGATCGTCATGCCCCGTTCGCTCCGGATCCGCTTCCTGGCCTTGACCATCGTCGCGCTCGTGCTGAGCCTTTGCGTCTGGGGCTGCTCGCGCGAGGAAGCCGTCACCCCGACCACGCCCGAGTCGCAGGTCAGCCTGGCCGACAAGGCTTCGGCCGACAACGCCGCCATCCGCGCGGTGATGGCGGTGCAGGACCGCTTCACCCCGGCCCTGATGGCCGATCCCGACGTCATCGGCACGGCGACGACGCTGACCGACGACGGGCAGCCCGCAGTTCTGCTGCTGATCACCAGCGAGCGCGCCCGCGCCGGCGCCCCGAAGAACCTCGACGGCGTGCCGGTCAGGATCCTCATGACCGACCGCATCGTGGCCATGAAGAGCACGACGCCGGCCGTGAGCCACACCGCCAAGCAGACCCCGCCGATCCAGCTGGGAACCTCTGGCGGCTGGCGTTACGACCTGGCCAACGGCTACTGCTGCGGCGGCACGCTCGGCGCGCTGATCCAGGTCGGCGGCCAGAAGCGCATCCTGAGCAACTACCACGTGTTCGAGGCCGACATCGTCACCGGCGGCAACAGCCGCGTCTCGGCGACCGGCGACCCGATCATCCAGCCCGGCCTGATCGACATCGCCTGCAACGCGAACAACGCGCAGAACGTGGCGACGCTCGTGGCGTCGCGCGCGCTGCCCAGCTCGAACGTCGACGCCTCGACCGCGAACATCATCAGCGGCATGGTGCGCGAGGACGGCGCGATCCTCGAGGTGGGCACGATCTCGGCCTCGA
Source organism: uncultured Fibrobacteraceae bacterium (assembly GCA_964399195.1). GTDB lineage: Bacteria > Krumholzibacteriota > Krumholzibacteriia > LZORAL124-64-63 > LZORAL124-64-63 > CAINDZ01. The sequence continues at coordinate 23,430 of CAYNPY010000055.1, read as the reverse complement.
CGGTCAACGCGTTCGTGGGCCAGCTCGTCAAGAAGAGCGGCCGCACCACCGGCCTGACCCGCAGCAAGGTCAGCGGCCTCAATGCGACCATCAGCGTGGCCTACGAGAACGAGTGCGCCGGCGGCTCGGCCTTCACGAAGACCTTCACGGGCCAGATCGTGATCGCCAACTCGCGCAGCAAGTTCCTGGCGGGCGGCGACTCGGGCTCGCTGCTGGTCGAAGACGTGACGACCAACCCGCGCGCCGTGGGCCTGCTGTTCGCCGGCAGCACCACGACGGCGATCGCCAATCCCATCGGCCAGGTGCTGTCGTACTTCGGCGCCACGATGGTGGGGAACTAGCGGCGACGGCGGCTCCGACCCGTTCGGATGCCAGGGCCCCCGGCCGCAGGTCGGGGGCCTTTCCCGTGGGAGGCGCGCATGGCTCGACGTATGGTGACGGCGATGGCGATGGCGCTGCTGGCGCTGGCGGCCGGCGCCGCCTGCGGACCCGGCGAACGCCGGGCTGATTCCAGGGAGGCGGACATGCCCCGACGCGACATCCAGACGGTGCAGGAAGAGCACATCCCCGCGCTGATGGCGCGGCCCGGCGTGGTCGGGGTGGCGATCGGCGCGCTGGAAGACGGCACGCCCTGCATCGCGGTCTACGTGGCGACGGCGGCCGACTCGCTGCGGCTGGACCTGCCGAAGGAGATCGAGGGCCACCCCGTGCGCGTGGAGGTCACCGGCGAGATCCGCCCCCTCGGGCGCTGACCCGGCGCGCGGCGGTCGACCTACCAGGCCAGCCCGCTGCCCCCGATCCACTCGCGGTTCTTGCGGCGCGCCGCCTCGTTGATGCGGTCCGACCAGACGGCCACCGGGTTGTGCTCGTCGGTGAGCACCTGGCCCTGCCCGGCCGCCACGGTGAACGCGTTGTCCCAGGCGTGGGTCAGGTTGTAGGCGGCGCTCCAGCGGTCGTCCGGGCGCGGCAGGTCCTGGTCCAGCTCCAGGGCGCGGTCCGAGGCCAGGATGACGAGGTTGCCCAGCTCGCTCGGCGGCTCGACGATCGGCAGCACCTTCACGTGCGCGAACCGCGTGGCGACGGTGACGGCCAGCGAGCGGACCAGGATGTCGTCCCAGCCCACCGCCTCGAGGTTCATCGCCAGCAGCCCGCCCGGGCGCAGGCGCGACTTGACCAGCGCGAAGGCCTCGGTCGTCACCAGGTGGAAGGGCACGGCGCTGCTGCCGAAGGCGTCCATCACCACCAGGTCGTAGGTCTCGGGATGGTCGACCAGGAAGCGGCGGCCGTCCTCGTGGAACACGGGGCCGTCGGCGTCGCCGAACCCGAAGTGAGCGCGCGCCAGGCGGGTGACGACGGGATCGATCTCGACGCTGCGGACGCGCCAGCCGTCGGCGCCGAAGACCTTGGCCACCGTGCCGGCGCCCAGGCCCACCAGCAGCAGGTCCCCCGGCTCGGCGAAGAACCGCTTGGCGATCCCCAGCACGTCGACGTAGGGGAAGGCCGGCGCGCCGGTGGCCAGGTCGACCAGGCTGTGCGGCGCGCCGTCGATGAGCATCGCGCGCGCGCCCTGGTGGTCGACGACGCGGATCTCGCCGTAGGCGCTCTGCGTCACGGCGACCAGGCCGCGCGCCGGGTCGGCCTGCTCGCGCGGGGCGGCGGCGCCGGCGCCGGCCAGGCCGACGAGCGCCAGGACGGCCGCCGCGACCACCGCGCGCGGCCTGCGGCCCGCCACGAGCCCCACCGCGCCGGTCGCCACCAGCAGCGCCCCGATCACGAAGACCAGCCGGCTGACCCCGAGCGCCGGGATCAGCCAGAACCCGGTGCCGATGGCCGCCGCCACGCTGGCGCAGGTCGACAGCGCGTAGAGGTTGCCCGCGGTCCGGCCCACCTCCTGCAGGGAGGCCGCCCGCAGGCGGATGGCATACGGGCTGACCATCCCCAGCAGCAGCAGGGGCGGGAAGAACAGCACCGTGCCGCTGACCAGGACGGCCGCGCGCAGCCCCAGCCCGTCGACGGCGTTCAGCACCGGCCCCCGCAGCCAGGGGATCAGCATCGTCCAGACACCGGCGGCCAGGAACAGGGCGCCGAAGCGCGTCAGGTTCGGGCCGCGGTCGGCCCAGCGGCCGCCCAGCGCGTAGCCGACGGCCAGGGCGGCCAGGGCGATGCCGATCAGGGCCGACCACAGGTACAGGCCCACGCCGTAGGCGGGGCCCAGCAGGCGGGTGCCCAGGATCTCGATCGCCAGCACGCAGGCGCCGCCGACCATGACGGCCGCGGGGATGAAAGGTCCGGTCACGGGAGCTTCCCTCGGGGGGTTGGGGGGTGGCGGCCGGGCGGCCGGTTTCCGGTTGGCGGGCATCGTACCATGGCGGTACCATACGCGCACCCCTGCCGGAAGGCCCTTGGACACCGGCCGACCCCCATGTCGGCCGCAAAACGGCCAGGAGGAACGACATGAATCCGATCCGCCCCCTTCGCGCCCCGCTGCTGGCCGGCCTGGCCTGTGTGGCCTGGCTGGCGGCCGGGACGGCCGTGCAGGCCGAGCCGGGCGATGCCATCTACAGCGTCACCTTCGACGTCAACTGGAGCGCCACGACCCACCCGGACATGTTCCCGGCCAATGCCCACTTCTCGGGCCTGGTCGGCGGCACCCACAGCGCCGCGGTCCAATTCTGGACCCCGGGCACCCTGGCCAGCCTGGGCATCAAGCGCATGGCCGAGTGGGGCCAGCAGGCCACCCTGGCCGGCGAGGTCCAGGCCGCCATCACCGCCGGCACCGCCGGCAGCGTGCTGCTGGGCCCGGCCATCGCCGAGCTGCCCGGCAGCGCGACGATGCAGTTCACCGCCACGCCCGCCCACCCGCTGGTCACGCTGGTGACGATGATCGCCCCGAGCCCCGACTGGTTCGTGGGCGTGATGGGACTGGACCTGCGGCCGGGCGGCCAGTGGGTCAATGAGTTGACCGTGGCCCTGTTCCCGTGGGACTCGGGCACCGACAGCGGGGCCACCTACACCGCGCCCGACCAGCCGACGGTGCCGCCGGTGCCGCTGTTCGCCATCAACAGCGCCCCGTTCACGCCGGGCGAGCCGATCGGCACGTTCACGTTCCGGCTCGAATCGGTGGCCTCAGTGCCCCTGGCGCCGGTCCTGACCGCCAGCGCCTACCCCAACCCGTTCAACCCGCGCGTGACGATCGCCTGGCGGGCTCCGGCCGGCAGCAGCGTGCGCGTGACGGTGTTCGACGCCTTCGGGCGCCGCGTGCGCGAGCTGTACGACCAGGATGGGGCCCCCGAGCGCGGCACCGTCGAGTGGGACGGCCGCGACGAGCTGGGCCGCTCGGTGGCGGCCGGCTCGTACGTCTACGTGGTCGAGGCGGACCAGGAGAAGACGGGCGGGCGGCTCACGCTCGTGAAATGAGTCTGCGCGGCGGCGCGCGTTACCGCACCAGCGTCAGCCGCCGCGCTCCCGCGCCGTCCGCAGCGCTCACGCGGCAGACGAAGGTCCCGGACGCCAGCTCGCGCCCCCCGTCGTCGCGGCCGTCCCAGGCCACGGCCGTGCGCCCGGCCGGCAGCACCGCTTCGACCAGCGTGCGCACCCGGCGGCCGGCCACGTCGAAGATCTCCACGCGCGCCGCGCCGGCGGCCGGCAGTTCGACCACGATCTCCGTGCGCGGGTTGAACGGGTTGGGGCGGGCGCCCAGCACGCGCGGCAGCGCCGCGGCGGCCACCTCGCCGGCGACGCCGCTGGTCGTGCGCGCGATCTCGGCGGCGAACCAGGCCTTGTTCTCCATCGTGACCAGGATGTGCTCCTGGTTGGCGGCCGGGAAGTAGACGGCGTCGAACGGGGAGAGCGCCGCCGGGTCGGCCAGCAGCGAGACGTTCGTGTAGGGGGCCAGCCCCTCCAGCGCCAGCGCGCTGACCGTCGGGATGAAGCAGTGGTTGGGGTGCAGCGCGATGATGTCGCCGTACGGCGCCGGCGTGGCGTCCATGTCGGCCAGCGAGGCGCGCCAGCCGCCCGGCGCGCTGTCCCAGGGCAGCGCTCCCGTGACCGTGACGTTCAACTCGTCGTTCGGCAGCGGCCAGATGCGGTCGATCAGCCCGCGCAGGATCTGCCGCGGCCCGCCGTCGGGCACGGCCCACACGTTGCCGATCAGATCGACCAGGAACGAATAGTACTCGTACGAGATGAGCTGGGTTCCCGGGGCGTAGCCCTGCCCCAGCGCCTGGCCGCTGCCGTTGGCCACGGCCACCTTGCGCAGGTCCTGCGGCCAGCCGCCGACCGCCGCCAGGTCGGCCAGGAACGCGCCGCGCAACGCCGCCGGCTGCCCGGTGCCGCCGCCGGAGGCCGAGTGGTGGTACAGCAGCATCTGCCGCGCGGCCGGCGTGTCGAGGCGGCTGAGCAGGTGCCCCGCCTCGGTCGACTCGATCTGGAAGAGCTCCAGCCAGTACTGCACGCCGAGCGGGATGTTCGCGCCGAGCTGCGGGCTGTCGAACGAGATGAACGCGCGCGCGTTCGCGTCGAGGCCCTGCTGCTCCATCCAGGCCAGCGCGTAGCGCGTCAGGAGCCCGCCCATGCTGGCGCCGATGACCACCTTGTCGCGGCCGTCCGGCTGGGCCGCGCCCACCTGCCGCAGCAGTTCGACCAGGATCAGCGCGTTGCGGCGGATGTCGTCGGTCGAGTCGTTGAAGTTCAGCACCACGGCGTCGAAGCCGTCCGCCCGCAGATCCTCGAGCATGTTCTCCTGGTTGAGCAGCGCGTACAGCTCGTCCCAGTCCATCAGGTTGTCCATGTCGAAGCCCTCGACGATGACCACCGGCTCGGTCACCGTCGCGTGGCCGGGCGCCAGGTAGACGTACGCCTGGCCGAACCCGTAGACGCCTTCGTAAGGGATCGTGGCGGTGATCGGCCAGACGGCCGTGGGCGCCGGCGCCGCCAGGGCGGCGACCTCGAAGGCGAACGAAGCCTCGCGCGCGGCGCCGCCGGGGTATTCGGCGCGCAGGCGCAGGGTGCGCGGCCCGGTCGCGTCGTAGGCGGCCACGAGCGGCTCGTCGAACGCCGCCGGGCGCCAGCCGCGGCCGTCGGCCAGGTCCACCTGCAGCGCGGCGGGGCGAGGCCCGTCGCTCGCCAGCAGGCTCGAGGGGATCGTGAAGGTCACCTGCGCGCCGCGATACGTGCGCGGCAGGAGTGTCGCCGCGGCGAACGCGCGCCGCTCCAGGTAGGGGGACTCGCCGCCCTTGTCCGGCGCTTGCACCAGGCGCCCGTCCTGCCACCGCACCAGGCCGCGCTCGAGCGCGTCGTCCCGCAGCCGCGCGTAGCCGGCGTCCAGCAGGGCGATGGGCACCGTGCCCGCGTCCTTGGCCTGCCGCGCCAGCCGTCGCGCCTGCTCGGGCGTGGGCCAGTCCGCCGGCGGCTGCAGCGAGGCCAGGCGCAGCTCGTGCAGCATCTGGCGCCAGGCCGCCGCGCCGATCGCGGGACCTGCACCGCCGCCGTCCTGCAGTTCCAGCCCGGCCATGGGCAGGGCGCGGTCGAGCAGGCGGCCGCCGGGGATGCCGGCCGGGTCCAGACCGTCGAGCGCCGCCAGCGCTTCGCGCAGCGGCGAGACCGCCGGCGCCGCGGCCGGGGCCAGGGCCGGTGCCAGTGCCAGCAGGATGATCAGCGTGGACCGGAGCAGGCGGGTCATGGGGATCCCCTTCGCGTTGGCGACCGGCAGCGGGCGTTCCGCCATTGTAGCACGGTTCGCGCCCGGCGGCGGCGCGGCCGGCGCCTGGCCGATTGACGGTTGTGCCCCGCCGCGCGATGCTGCGGCGGCGTAGTCGCGACGGCGCGCGCCGTCCGGCTTGCGCCGGCGCAAGTCCCGGGGCAAGTGCCGAGGCAAGTTCCGGCGCCCCCGCTCCCCGAACCCTTCCGCCCCCGGAGGCTTCCCGTGCCCACCGCCTGGAAAGGCCTGCTCGTCGGCGGCCTGCTGCCCGCCCTGCTGTTCGGCATCACCGGCACGCTGCAGAAGGTCTACGGCCGCGCCGGCGGCGGCCCCGGCTGGTACCTGCCGCTGGTGGGGCTGGGCGTGGCGGCAACCGGCCTGGTCGCCCTGCCGTTCCTGGGGGAACGCGCGTTGACGGCGCGGGCGGGCGCGGTCGCCCTGGCCATCGGGGCGAGCTGGGGTCTGGGCATGCTCGCGGTCGTCGTGGGCCTCGGCCGCTTCGGCGCGCCGCTGTCGAAGCTGGCGCCCCTCTACAACCTCAACACCCTGGTGGTGGTGCTGCTGGCGCTGGTCCTGTTCACCGAAAGCCGCGAGGTGAACGTGCCGCGTCTGCTGGCCGGGGCGGCGCTGATCGTGGCGGGCGGGGCGCTGGTGGCCCGGGCGTAGCGCGGCGTCGTGGAAGAAAGCCGCCGCGTCGGCAACCGGCGCGGCGGCTCGTGCGTCGCCAACGCTGCACGGCACTACTGGACCAGCGTGACCTTGCGCGTCTCGGTCCCTTCCCGCGTCTCGATCCGGCCGAGGTAGACGCCAGAAGGCAGGCGGCGGCCGTCGTCGGCCCGGCCGTCCCAGGCGACCTCATGAGCGCCCGCGTCCTGCCCCTCCTGCACCAGCGTGCGCACCAGGTTGCCGTCGGCGTCATAGATGCCGACGCGGACGTTGCCGGGCGCGGTCAGCGCGTAGGCGAACGTGGTGCGCGGGTTGAACGGGTTGGGAAAGTTGCGCAGGCCGAGTCGCGACGCCGATTCGCCGGGGACCGTCGAGGCGACGGTGGCGCTGAGCTCGCGGAAGGCCGGCGCGAAGATGCTCACGTCGAACGGCGACGTGTGGCGGTTCACGACAAACGCCTGCGCCGCGACGCTGCCCGCATCGCCGCTGACCACGCAGACCGCCGAGACGGCCGCCGAGACGACGCTCCCGCCCGGCAGCATCCCGCCCAGACGCAGCGCGGCCTTCGGCGCCGCCTGGCTCAGCGGGGTGATGCAGGGGTTGCAGACGGGCGTGCCGACCGCGTCGACCAGCAGCGCGCCCGTGGCGTCGTCGAAGAGGTAGGTCTCGACCGTGGCGCCGGGCCCCGCGGGCTCGCCGGCCAGGCCGGCGGCGTAGGTGAAGAACATCGTCGTGTCGAACGTGTACGGGTCATCGGCCTGGGCGCCGGGAGTCGCCAGCATGCGCCCGACGCTGAAGACACGGCCGCAGGGGAACAAGGCGCCGGCCTTGTTGCCGGGGGCCCGGACCTCTTCCGGCGTGAACCCGAACACCGAGAGGTCGAAGGCATTCGTGTGCGAATTGACGACGAAGCCCTGGACGTTGACGTTCTCGACGTCGTCACCTTCCACGACGACGACGGCGAAGCCGCTGAGCACCTCCGGCATGCCGCCGGCCGCCTCGGCGGCGGCCTCGAGGTTCAGGCTGGCCGAGCGGTCGGTCGCGCCGACGGTGACCGTGCAGGGGGCGCAGACGTCATCGCCGGTCAGGCTGGTCAGGGGACGGCCTTCGTCGTCGTAGAGGTACACGTGCACCTGCTGGTCGGCGACGCCGCCGCCGACGCAGGCCACCGCGCCCGAGTACGTGATGAACATCGTCGTGTCGAAGGTGAACTGCGTGTTCGAGACGCGACCGTGGTGGTCGAAGACGTGCGGGAAACTGTAGGTGCGCGCCGCGGCGGTGCCGCTGCTCGCGATCAGGGCGAGCGCCGCCAACAGGCAAACGAGGCGACGGGGATCAGGGGTCGTGTGGGGCATGGTCCGGACTCCTCGGTGCAGGAAGACGACCGCAGGGTGAACGGACCATTGAGCGTAGCAGGGCGCAGGCATAATCAATACTAAATTTGTCTTTAAATGCGTCTCAGGGCCGCCCCCGTCGGCCGCGCGCCGCGCGATCGGCCAGGGCCAGGAACGGCGCCAGCGCCGCCTCGGTCCATCTCTCGACGATGCGGCGGCGGATGCGGCGCGTGCGGTCGCCGCGGTCGTGCATCATCCGCGCGCACTCGTCCGGGCGCACCGGGTAGATGGTGCAGCGGCCGCGGTCGTAGAAGACGCAGCGGCCGGGCGTCGCGATCTCGGCCAGGGTCCAGCGGCTGCCCGGCTTCTTGCCGTCGCGCAGCTTGTGGGGCATGACGCCCTGGCGCCGGGTGCCGTCGTCCAGGTGGGTGACGCCGACGGCCAGGTAGCGGCGGAAGGTCTCCTCCACCGACAGCCCGAGGTGCCGCGCCAGGCGGGGGATCTGCTCGGGCGTGAACCAGCCGGGCGCGTTGAGGCAGGCGGCGCGGCAGTCCTCGCAGTCGCAGCTGGCGATGGAGAAGTCCTCGCGCGCCGGGGCGGGCGTCGGCGCGCGCTTCGGCGCCGGCGGCGTCGCGGGCCGCGGCGACCGGGCGGGCGCGGGTGCCGGCCGCGGTCCGGGCGAGGGCTTGGCTTTCGGCTTCGGCGTCATCGCGCCTCCCTCGACGTTCTGGCGCTGGATCGCGCCCTCCAATCCTGCTATCAATGGCGCGGAATCGCCAGCCCGCATCGACGCCTGGTCCCGACCCGGGAGACGCCATGGCCCGCACCGCCCAGCCCGCCCCCGCCCCTGTTGACGGCCCCCGCCCGTTGCGCATCGGCGTCAGCGCCTGCCTGCTGGGCCGGGAGGTCCGCTTCGACGGCGGCCACAAGCACGACCGCTGGCTGACCGGGACGCTCGCGCAGTACTGCGAGCTGGTGCCGGTGTGCCCGGAGGTCGAGGTGGGCATGGGGATCCCCCGCGAGTCGGTCCGCCTGGAGGGCGCCGAGGACGACCCGCGGATGGTCGCGCCCCGCTCCGGCATCGACTGGACGGCTCCCATGAACACGTGGGCGCGGCGCCGCGCGCGCGAGCTGGCGAACGAGGATCTCGACGGGTTCGTGTTCAAGAAGAACTCGCCCAGCTGCGGCCTCTTCCGGGTGAAGGTCTACCCCGACAAGGGGATGCCGGCGCGCGGCGGCCGCGGTCTGTTCGCGGCGGCGTTCACGGCGGCCCAGCCGCTGGTGCCGGTCGAGGAGGAGGGCCGGCTGGAGGACGCCCGCCTGCGCGACAACTTCGTCGAGCGGCTGTTCGCCTGGAAACGCGTGAAAGACGCGTTCGCCGGGCGCTGGGCGCGCGGCAACATCGTCGCCTTCCACGCCCGCGAGAAGTACCTGCTGATGGCCCACAGCCCGCGGCACTACCAGGAGCTGGGTCGGCTGGTGGCGCGCGTCGCCCAGGAGCCGCCGGCGGCGTTCCGCGACCGGTACCTGGCCCTCTACATGGAGGCCCTGGGCGTGCTGGCCACGCCGCGGCGCCACGCCAACGCCCTTCAGCACGTGGCCGGGCACCTGCGGGGACGCGTCAGCGACGCCGAGCAGAAACGGGTGCTGGCGGTGATCGACGACTACGCCCGCGGCCTGGTGCCCCTGGTGGTGCCGGTGACCCTGCTGCGGCACTACGTCGAGCTGCTGGAGGTCCCCTACGTCCGCGACCAGGTCTACCTCAACCCGCACCCGCGCGAACTGATGCTCCGCAATCACGTCTGACCGCGGCGGACGGCGCCCGACCGGTGGCGCGTCGGGGCGCCGGGCGCGGGAATTTTCGCGAATGCGGGCAATTGCGGTTGACACTTTTTCCACTTGCCATATTTTCTGCGCGTCGTCATGCGACCCAGGAGGGTCCCGCCGGGCTCGCGCCGGAGCAGACGACGTTCCGGCGGCGGCGCCAGCCCCCTCCGGGCATGCACCACGGTCAGTCCTCACGGAGGCGGACCTTGACACAACTCAGCGCTCGCCTGGACTCCCTGGCCGGGCTGGGCCGGAACCTGCAGGAGGTCGACACGGGAACCTCTCCCGACGACCCTCCGTCGCTTGTTGCCGAACCCGATCCCTCCGCGGCGCCAGCCAACATCCCCGCGCTCCCGATCCAGCTCGAACACCTTCTGGCCAAGCGGCTGCCGCGCACGGGTCCGCGCACGCGCCTGTTCCGCCGCGCGCACTTCCCGGACGTGAAGGACAGCGACTGGCACGACTGGAAGTGGCAGCTGCGCCACGCGTTCAAGACGACCGAGCAGTTGTCGCGCGTGCTCGAATTGACCGACGAGGAGCGCGCGGCGCTGGAGCGTTGCGGCTCGCTGCTGCCGGTCGCGGTCACGCCGTACTACATGAGCCTGCTGGACGCCTTCGACGCGGACTGCGGGCTGCGGCGCACCGTGGTGCCGGTGCAGGGCGAGTTCCTGCGCACGCCGGGCGAGGCGGACGACCCCCTGGACGAGGACGGGCACAGCCCGGTCCCCGGCCTGGTCCACCGCTACCCCGACCGCGTGCTGTTCCTGGTGCTGGACCGCTGCGCCACGTACTGCCGCTACTGCACGCGCTCGCGCGTGGTCGGCCAGGACGAACTGCGCCCGGGCCGCGACCGCTGGGACACGGCGCTGGACTACATCCGCAGCCATCCGGAGATCCGCGACGTGCTGCTGTCGGGCGGCGACCCGCTGACCCTCAGCGACGACCGCCTGGACTACCTGCTGGGCGAGCTGCGGAAGATCCCGCACGTGCAGTTCGTGCGCATCGGCACCAAGGTGCCGGCCGTGCTGCCGCAGCGGGTCACGCCGGCGCTGGTCAAGGTGCTGCGCAAGCATCACCCGCTGTGGCTGAGCCTGCACTTCCTGCACCCGGCCGAGTGCACGCCGGAGTCGGCGGCCGCCTGCCGCCGGCTGGCCGACGCGGGGATCCCCCTGGGCAGCCAGACCGTGCTGCTGAAGGGCGTGAACGACGACGTCGCCGTGATGAAGGCGCTGGTCCACTCGCTGCTGATGATGCGGGTGCGCCCGTACTACCTGTACCAGTGCGACCCCATCTCGGGCTCTTCCCACTTCCGCACCACGGTGGAGAAGGGGCTGGAGATCATCCGCGGGCTGCGCGGCTTCACCACCGGCTACGCGGTGCCGACCTACGTCATCGACGCGCCCGGGGGCGGCGGCAAGATCCCGCTGCAGCCGGACTACCTGGTCGGCCGCGACGGCGCGGACGTGCTGCTGCGCAACTACGAGGGCCACGTCCACCGCTACCCGGATGGCCAGAGCGGCCAGACCGGCCAGGCCGCCCTGGAGGCCACCTGGTGAGGATCGGCCTGACCTACGACCTGCGCGACGACTACCTGGCGATGGGCTACACGGAGGAGGAGACGGCCGAGTTCGACCAGCCCGCGACGATCGAGGCCATCGAGGGCGCGCTGCGCCGGCTGGGTCACGAGACCGACCGCATCGGCCACGTCAAGGCGCTGGCCGCGCGGCTGGCGGCGGGCGACCGCTGGGACCTGGTCTTCAACATCGCCGAGGGCCTGCACGGGATCGCCCGCGAGGCCCAGGTGCCGGCTCTGCTGGACGCCTACGCCATCCCCTACACGTTCAGTGACCCGCTGGTGCTGGCGCTGACGCTGCACAAAGGCCTGACCAAGCGCGTGCTCCGCGACGGCGGCCTGCCGACGCCCGACTTCCGCGAGGTGCACGAGGCGGCGGACATCGCCGCGGTGGACCTGCCGTTCCCGCTGTTCTGCAAGCCGCTGGCCGAGGGCACCGGCAAGGGCGTCGACGGCGCCTCGCTGGTGCGCGCGCCGGCCGAGCTGCGAGCCACGTGCGAGCGGCTGCTGGCGCAGTTCCGGCAGCCGGTGCTGGTGGAGGCCTACCTGCCCGGGCGCGAGCTGACCACCGGCATCACGGGGACCGGCCGGGCGGCGCGCGTGGTCGGCACGATGGAAGTGATCCTGGGCGAGCGCGCCGAGCCGGGCGCCTACACCTACGCCAACAAGGAGCTGTGGGAGGACCGGGTGCAGTACCGCCTGGTCTCCGCGCAGGATCCCGTGGTGGCGAAGGCGGAGGCCGTGGCGCTGGCCGCCTGGCGCCTGCTGGGCTGCCGCGACGGCGGCCGGCTGGACCTGCGCTGCGACGCGGCGGGCGAGCCGCAGCTGATGGAGCTCAACCCGCTGGCGGGGCTGCACCCGGGACATTCGGACCTGCCGATCATCTGCCGGATGGCGGGCCTGCCGTATGACGAGCTGATCAGGCGCATCGTCGACTCCGCCGCCGCGCGGGTCGCGCCGGCCCACACCTAGCGGAAGGCGCCGCCGCATGCGGATCGTGATCCTGCACAACCGCGTGGCGGCCGACGCGGCGCCGGACGAGAGGGACGTGCTGGCGCAGGTCGAAGCCGTCGGCGCGGCGCTGCGCAGCCTGGGCCACACGGTGGAGCCCTGGGGCTGCGACCTGGACCTCGAGTCGCTGGCCTTCTCGCTGGGCGGCGCCACTCCGGATGTGGCCTTCAATCTCGTCGAGGGGCTGGACGGCCACGGCCGGCTGATCCACCTGGCGCCCGGCCTGCTGGAGACCCTGCGCGTGCCGCTGGCCGGTTGCCCGGCCGAAGCCATCTTCCTGACCGCGCACAAAGTGCTGGCCAAGGGGCTGCTGCGGCGGGCGGGCCTGCCCACGCCCGATTGGCTGGGCGACGGACTGGCCGATGCGGGCGCCGACCCGGGCGGCGCAGAAGGCGCGCGTTGGATCGTGAAGTCCGTGTGGGAGGACGCCTCCCTCGGCATGGACGACAGCGCCGTGGTGGACGGCGGCCCGGCCGCCGCGCGGGCCGAGCTGGCCCGCCGCGAGGGCCGCCCCGGCTCGCCGTGGTTCGCCGAGGCGTTCGTCGAGGGCCGCGAGTTCAACCTGGGCCTGCTGGACGGGCCGGACGGACCGGCGGTGCTGCCGCCGGCCGAGATCACGTTCGAGGGCTATCCCGCCGGCAAGCCGCGCATCGTCGGCTACGCGGCCAAGTGGCACGAGGACTCGTTCGAGTACCGCCACACCGTGCGCCGGTTCGACCTGCCGGCCGGGGACGAGGCGCTGGTCGCCGAGATGACGCGCCTGGCGCTGGCCTGCTGGCGCCTGTTCCGCCTGCGCGGCTGGGCGCGCGTCGACTTCCGCGTCGACGCGCAGGGCCGCCCCTTCATCCTGGAAGTGAACGCCAACCCCTGCCTGTCGCCCGACGCCGGGTTCGCCGCCGCGCTGCAGCGGGCGGGGATCCCGTTCGCCGAGGCCATGGGGCGCATCGTCGCCGCGGCGCGGGGCTGAGCGGTGCCGCTGCGCGCCGGAACCGGAGCGTGGACCCGATGAGCAGCGAAACCGGCTTCCGCGACCAGGTGCGGCCCGCCGACGTGGAAGGCGTGCGCGAGCTGGTGCGCGCCACCGGCTACTTCAGCGACGAAGAGGTCGCCATCGCGGCCGAGCTGGTGGCCGAGGCGCTGGCCCGCGGCGCGGAGGCGGGCTACGAATTCCTCTTCGCGGAGGACGAGGGCGGGCGCCTGCTTGGCTACAGCTGCTACGGCCGGGTGCCGTGCTCGACGGTGAGCTGGGACCTCTACTGGATCGCGGTGCGCCCGTCCGGCCAGGGCGCGGGGCTGGGCCGGCGCCTGCTGCGGGAGACCGAGCGCCGCGCGCGCGCGGCCGGCGGCCTGGCCCTCTACGCCGAGACCAGCGGCAAGCCGCAGTACGCCCCCACGCGCGCGTTCTACGAGCGGAGCGGCTACGCCACCGCCGGCGTCTTCGCCGACTTCTACGCGCCGGGCGACGCCAAGTACACCTACTGCCGGCGGCTGGACGGCTGACCGCTGCCGCTGTGCCGGCGCGGGGATTCAGCCGCCGCTGACGATCAGGTAGGCCGCGTAGGCCACGTACGCGCCCGCCAGCGCGCCGCCTTCCAGCCGCGAGATATGTCCGCCGCTGCGCATGATCGGCAGCAGAGCCAGCGACAGCAGGAGCATCAGCGGCGCATCGCGCACCAGCAGCGCGTGGTTGACCGCCTGCGGCGCCACCGCGGCGCAGACGCCGACGATGCCCAGCGCGTTGAAGATGTTCGAGCCGATGACGTTGCCCACGGCGATGTCGGTGTTGCCGCGCCGCACCGCGACCAGGGACGTGACCAGCTCCGGCAGCGAGGTGCCCACCGAGACCAGCGTCAGGCCGATGACCAGCTCCGACCAGCCGATCTGCCGCGCGATCCCGATCGCCGCGTCGACGAACCCGCGCGAGCCCAGCACCAGCAGCGCCAGCCCGGCCACGACCAGGACCACGTCGCGGACGACCGCCCCGCGCGCCTCCTTCAGGGCCGGCCGCATCTCCAGTTCGACCAGCTGCACCTCGGCGGCGGCCGCCCGGCGCGCGTGGCGATACGCGGCAGCCAGATAGACGGCCAGCAGCGCCACCAGTGCGAAGCCCACGGGGCGCGGAATGAAGCCCGCGAACGGCAGCGCCAGCCACGGCACCAGCGCCGCGCCGACGGCCACCAGCAGGTCCCGGCGCACGGCCGCCAGCTGCACGCGGATCGGCTGCAGCAGCGAGGTCAGGCCCAGGATCACGGCGATGTTGAAGATGTTCGACCCGACGACGTTGCCCAGCGCCACGTCCGAGGACTGCCGCAGCGTGGCGGTCAGGCTGGCGCCCAGCTCGGGCGACGACGTGCCGAAACCGACGATGGTCAGCCCGACGAACAGCGACGAGACGCCCGCGCGCAGCGCCAGGCGCGAGGCGCCCCGCACCAGGAGCTCGGCGCCGAGCGTGACGCCGCCGAGCGCGACGACGATGATCAGGATCTGCATGAGCAAGGCGATGGCCTCCGGCGGCGCCCGCGCGGGCGCGGTCAGGGGTCGGCGGGACGTTCGCGCCATGATAGGATGCCGGGCGCCGCCGCGCCCCCGGATTCCGCGCCGCCGCACCCCGGACCGCGCCCACGCCCCGGAAAGGACCCCCGATGACCGCCAGCCTGTTCACGCCCCTGCGCCAGCGCGGCCTGACCCTGCGCAACCGCCTGGTCCTGTCGCCGATGTGCCAGTACTCCGCCGACGCCGGCGGCCGCGCCACCGACTGGCACCTGGCGCACCTGGGCAGCCGCGCCGCCGGCGGGCTGGGCGCGGCGCTGGCCGAGGCGACGGCGGTGCTGCCGGAGGGCCGCATCAGCCCGGCCGACCTGGGCCTGTGGGAGGACGGGCAGGTCGAGCCCCTGCGGCGCGTGTTCTCGTTCGTCGCCGCGCAGGGCTGCGCGCCGGGCATCCAGCTGGCGCACGCCGGGCGCAAGGCCTCCACCCTGCCGCCGTGGCGCGGCGGCCGGCCGGTCGGCGCCGCGGACGGCGGCTGGGACCGCATTGTGGCGCCCAGCGCGCTGCCGTTCGCCGCCGGCCACGCCGTCCCCTGTGAGCTGGACGAGGCCGGCATCGCCGCCGTCATCGCCGCCTTCGGGGCGGCCGCCCGCCGCGCCCGCGAAGCCGGCGCGCAGGTGGTCGAGATCCACGCCGCGCACGGCTACCTGCTGCACCAGTTCCTCTCGCCGCTGACGAACCGCCGCCGGGACCGCTGGGGCGGCGACTTCGCGGGCCGCACGCGGCTGGCGCGCGAGGTCACGTCCGCCGTGCGCGCGCAGTGGCCCGACGAGCTGCCGGTGTGGATCCGCATCTCCTGCACCGACTGGGTCGCCGGCGGCTGGGACGAGGACCAGGCCGTGGCCCTGGCGCGGGAGCTCGCGGCCCTGGGCTGCGACCTGGTCGACTGCTCGTCGGGCGGGACGGTGCCCGACGCCGTGGTGCCGGCGGCGCCCGGTTACCAGGTGCGCTTCGCCGAGCGCATCCGCAGGGAGGCTGGCGTCGCGACCGGGGCCGTGGGGCTGATCACCGAGCCGGCGCAGGCGGACGCCATCGTGCGCGAAGGCCGGGCCGACCTGGTGCTGCTGGGCCGGGCGCTGCTGCGCGAGCCGCACTGGGCGCTGCGCGCGGCGCAGGAGTTGGGCGCCGGGCCGCCGGTGCCGCCGCAGTACCTGCGCGGATTCCCGAGTCCCTGACCGCTCAGGGATTCCAGGTGACTCCCGGGTAGGTCGTCTGCGACCACGGGATGTGCCCGCTGTCGGCGAACGCGACCAGCTTGCACGACCCGTCGGCCCTGACCTGGATGACCGTCAGGCTGCAGTTGGCGATGCTCATCCCCAGCCAGGCCTGCGGGTCCACCTCCAGCGCGCGGCAGACCAGCCAGCGGATGACGTTGCCGTGGCAGACGACGATGTCGTGCTCGTCGGCGCCGCCGGTCGCCGGCACGAGCAGCCGCGCGGCCGCCGCCGCGAGCTGCGTCTCGCAGGCCGCCGCCTCGCCGGGCTCCAGCCCGTCCATGACGTCCTGCCGGCGCGTGGGCGGCGTGCACTCGCGGATGTCGCCCTCGATGCGGTGCGCCAGCTGCGGAAAATGGGCGGCGATGATCGCGGCGGTCTCGCGCGCCCGGGTCATGGGGCTGGACTGCAGCGAGGTGAACGCCAGCGGCAGGCCGTCCAGCCGCGCGGCCACCAGGCGCGCCTGCTCGCGGCCCAGGGCGTCCAGGCCGCAGCCGACCTCTTCGTCGCAGCCCTCCTCGCGCACGTACTCGCCGTGGCGGATCAGGAACAGGTTGCGGACCGGCTGGTCGGCCGCCGGCAGGACGGCGGACGCGGGCGCGGTCGCGAACAGGAGCAGCAGGGCGACGGCCGCCGGCAGGACGGAGCGCGGTCGATTCATGAGTCCACCTCGGGATTGCGGGGTTCCGGCTGCGGCGAGGACGAGGCCGGCAGATCGAGGACGAAGCCGCGGCGGTCGTGGAAATCCGGGCGCTCGGCGGGATGATGGGCGGCCCAGTGGGACAGCGCGCCATCGCCCGTCTCGACCACGGCGCAGACGCCCAGCACCAGTCGCGATCGCTCCAGCCGGAGCGGACCGAGCGGCAGCGCGCCCTCGACGACGGCGCCGGTCGTGGTGCGGGTCAGTTCGAGGGTCGGACGGACGTCCTCCGGCGACTCGCGGCCGCCCGCGCGGTAGTCGTCGAAACGGTAGAGGTTCCAGTGCCCGGACGGCGACAGGTTCCACTCGAGGTAGCCGCGGTCCGGCGGCACGCCGATGAACAGCTCGGCGCAGGTTCGCCGCCACAATCCGTGCCGGCGCCCGGGGACGTCCGCCGCGGGCGGCAGCACGAGCCCCGGCACCGCCAGGGACAGCCGGTAGCGCAGCAGGCGCGCGTCGCGGGTGACGCACGCGTGCAGTGTCCCGGCGGCGCGGCCGGCGCCGGTCGGAAAGGGTTCGAGCCGAGTGGTTCTGCCGGGATCCATCGGCCCAGACTACCGCCGGGCGCCTTCGTGAGCTATCGTTTTCGCCGGCCGGGCGGCGGGAGGGAAGCCGGAGCCCGGCCACAGCCCGTCGAAACGGAGACGGATCTCATGCCCCGCTCTCTCGTGCGCGCCTTCCTGATCGCGCTTCTGACCATGCCCGCCGCCGCCCTCGCCGACGAGGGCATGTGGACCTTCGACAACCCGCCGACCGCGCTGCTGCAGGAACGCTACGGCTTCACCGTGACGCCGCAGTGGCTCGAGCGCCTGCGCCTGGCCTGCGTGCGCATCGGCGGCGGCTCCGGCTCGTTCGTCAGCCCCGACGGCCTGGTCCTGACCAACGCGCACGTGGCGCAGGGCCAGCAGCAGAAGCTGTCCACCGCCGAGCACGACTACGTGGAGGACGGCTACGTCGCGCGCACGCGCGCGCAGGAACTCAGGTGCCCGGACCTGGAGGTCGTGATCCTCCAGTCGTACGAGGACGTCACGGCGCAGGTCCTGGCCGCGCTGCCGGCCGACGCGACCGGCGCCGACGCCGTCAGGGCGCGCGAGGCGGCGTGCGCGGCGATCGCCAAGGCCAGCCAGGAGGCGACCGGCCTGCAGTCGGACATCGTCAAGCTGTACGGCGGCGGCGAGTACTGGCTGTACCGCTACCGCGCCTTCACCGACGTCAGGCTGGTGTTCGCGCCCGAAGCGCAGGCGGCCTACTTCGGCGGCGACGACGACAACTTCACCTACCCGCGGCACGACCTGGACCTGGCGCTGTTCCGCGTCTACGAGAACGGCCGCCCGCTGGCCAGCCCGGCCTGGCTGCCGCTGCGCACCGAGGGCGCCGCCGAGGGCGACCTCGTCTTCGTCCCCGGGCATCCCGGCAGCACCGAGCGTCTGCTGACGGTGGCGCAGCTGCAGACGCGGCGCGACCACACGTTCCCGCGCGCCGAGAAATACCTCGACGAGGCGATCTCGGCGCTGCAGGAGTACGCCGCGCGCGGGCCCGAGCAGGCGCGGCAGGCGGGCGGCCTGCTGATGGGCCTGAACAACGGCCGCAAGTCCCGGCTGGGCGAGTTCCGCGGCCTGCTCGACCCGGCGGTGTGGGCGCGCAAGGAGGCCGAGGAGACGGAGCTGCGGGCCCTGGTGGCGGCCGACCCGCAACTGCAGCGGCAGTACGGCCAGGCGTGGTCGCTGATCGAGCAGGCGGAGCAGGCGCGCCTGACGCGGCTGCGCGAGGTGGAGGGCCGCGCGCTGCCGCGCTTCGGGCTGGCCCGGACGGCGCAGGGGCTGGTCCGCTACGTGGCCGAGGCGCAGAAGCCCGACGGCGAGCGCCTCGAGGGCTACCACGACGCCCAGCTGCAGCGGCAACGCTTCCGGCTGCTCTCGCCGGCGCCGGTCTTCGCCGAGCTGGAGCAGTTCCTGCTCGAACGGTCGCTGCGGCGCCTGCAGGCGGACCTCGCGCCGGACGACCCGTTCCTGCTGGCCGCGCTGGCCGGCCGGGAGCCCGCGGCGCGCGCCGCGGACCTGATCGGCGGCACGCGGCTGGGCGACCCCGCCGCGCGCCGGGCGCTGCTGGACGGCGGCGAGGCGGCCATCGCCGCCAGCGTCGATCCGCTCATCGTCATGGCGCGCGAGCTGGATCCGCTGCTGCGCGAGCAGGAGGACTGGCTCCGGGAGCACGTCGAGGGGCCGGCCCGGGCCGGCGGCGAGCTGCTGGGCGCGGCGCGCTTCGCCGTGCTCGGCAAGCAGGCGCCCCCGGACGCGAGCTTCACGCTCCGCCTGTCGTACGGCCAGGTTAAGGAGTACCCGAGCAACGGCACGCGCACGCCCGCGTTCACGACCTTCCACGGGCTGGTCGACCGCGCGCTGTCGTTCGGCGGGCGGGACCCGTACTCGCTGTCGCCGCGCCTGCGCGAGCGGCTGAAGAAGCTCGACCTGGCGACGCCGCTGAATTTCGTGAGCACCTGCGACATCACGGGCGGCAACTCGGGCTCGCCGGTCGTCGATCGCGAAGGCCGGCTGGTGGGCCTGGTCTTCGACGGCAACATCGAGAGCCTGGCCGGCAACTTCGTCTACGACGAAACCACCAACCGCGCCGTCTCCGTGCACGCGGCGGCCATCGCGCTGACGCTGCGCGACCTCTACGACGCCGGGCACCTGCTCAAGGAGATGCAGGGCCGATAGGGGGCTGCGGTTCGCGGCGCGCGTGCGCATCATGTGGGCCGCGGCCGCCGGGGGGGCGGCCGCGGCCCACCGCCAACCCGGGAGACCGCCGATGACCCGCAGCCGCCCGAACGTCCGCCCGTTGTCGCTCCTGTTCGTCTTCCTTGCAGCCTGGGCGCTGGCCGGCTGCGGCGAGCGGCCGCGGCAGAGCGCCGGCGCCGGCGCCACCAAGGACGCGGGCGGCCCGCCGGCGGACCCGGCCGCCGAGGCCGCCGCGCTGGACCGGGGTCCGCGCGCCGCGCAGTCGCTGGTCCTGTCCGCCGAACTGGCCGCCGCCGGCGAGGCCCTGTTCGACGCCAGGAGCTGCAACGGCTGCCACGAGATGGGCAGCAGCGAGGCGGCGCCCGACCTGCTCGGCGTCACCGGCCGGCGGACCGAGGCGTGGCTGCGCCGCCAGATCGTCGCGCCCGAGTGGATGGCCGAGCACGATTCGCTCACGCGCGCGCTGGTCGAGCAGTACGGGACCCCGATGTCGGACCTGGGCGTGACCGACGAGGAAGCCACCGCCCTGCTGCACTACCTGCTGCGGGAGGACGGCGGCCGTTAACCGCCCGAACCCCGGTCGCGGCCGCCGAGGTAGTCGGCCAGCCGCTGCCGGCTGTGCTCGTCCTCGTGGCAGTAGACGCAGAGGTTCTCCCAGTTGGAGCCGTCGGCGGGGTTGTTGCGGTCGTTGCCGTCCTTGTGGTGGACGGTCAGCAGGTGGCGGTCCTGCGCGGTGAATTCCCGCGCGCACTTGGCGCAGATCAGGCCGTGCAGGGCCAGCGACCGCTCGCGGTAGTTCGCGTTCGGCGCCGCCAGCCCCTTGAGTTCCTTGAGCCCGCGCGCGATCTCCTCCGGAGTCAGCGCCTTCGCCGGTCCGCGCCGCTTGCCGCCGCGCCGGTAGGGTCCGCCCAGGGACATGTCGTCCTCCCGCTTCCCGCCGCCGCGCGGCGTTCAGTCGGCCAGCCGCGCGATGAACGGCACGACGATCGCCAGCGCCGCCAGCACGCCCGTCACCGCCATGAACATCGAATAGCGCGCGCCGTAGGCCGCGACCAGCGACTCGTCGTAGTAACGGGCGACGTCGTTGTCGCGGTACATGTCCAGCAGGCCGCGCACCAGCTTCAGGCGCGTCGAGCGCCCCGCCGCCAGCGCGCGCAGGCAGAAGCCGTTGATCGCGAAGGTGGCCACCACCAGCAGCGCGAAGATGACGTCACGCGCGCCGCGAGCGCCGTCGTGGCCGGAGGCGGCCACCGCCCAGTTGATGCCCAGCACGACGAGGTTGAACAGGACCGCCGCGACGACGAAGACGGTGTCGGTGCGGGCGTTCTGCTGCAACTCGCCGACGATGTGGTCGTGGAGCTTCTCGAGCATGGCGGAGCCCTCCGGTGGGTGGACAGGTTCGCCCCCCGCCGGGACGTTAGCAGAATGGACGGGGCCGCGGCAAGACGCGGTGGCGCACCGCCCCCTCCGCGGCTCCGTCCCCCGGCGCCCCCGTCATTTCGCCAGCGTCAGCTTCACCGAGTCGCGGCGTCCCGCCGCCTCGATGGTCGCCACGTACACGCCGGCCGGCAACGGCCGGCCGCCGGAGTCCAGGCCGTCCCAGGAGGTCTCGTGCCGTCCCGCGGAGCGGGTCACCCCGTCCGCGAGCACCCGCACCAGGCGGCCCGCGGCATCGTGCACCCGAAGCGTCGCCGCCGCGGTTTCGGGCAATTCGAAGCTGATCACCGTCCGCGGGTTGAACGGGTTCGGCGCGCCCGACAGCGCCAGGCCCGCGCGGAGCGGCACCTCATCGACGCCGGATGCGGTCTGGACGATGACGACGCCGACCATGCCCATCAACTCGTGCGGGCGGCAGAAGTAGTCGAAGGCCCCCGCCGTCGTGAATGTGTGGGAGAACGACGGATTGAACGAGTTGAGCGGCGCGTCGAAGAGGCTGCCGGCCTGCGGATCGGCCGCGCCGGTCCCGCTGGTGACCGTGTGCGACAGACTGCCCCACTGCCAGGTGACGGTGTCCCCCACATTGATGGTGATCAAGTCCGGCGAGAAGGCGAAGCCCGATTGCTGGACGATGTGCGTCACCGCCAAGGCGGGCGCGGACGCGCCCAGTGCGGTCGCCAGAATGCCGGCGAGAATGCTGGAATGTCTCATGCGCTCACTCCCGTGCGGTTGGACCGGGCTGGCGGAGCCGGCACGGCCGTTGAAGTGGGACCGCAGGAAAGATCATACAATAAAGCTCTGATTTATGCACCAACCGCGCATGGGGTGCCGGCGGCGACAAAAACGATCGCCCCGCCGCCATCGGCAGCGGGGCGATCCCTTCAGTGCGTGGGCTGGGAACTACCAGCGGCCGCCGCCGCCGCCACCCCGGCCGCCGCCGTAGCCGCCGCGGCCACCGCCGCCGCCGCCGCCGCCACCGCCGCCACGCGGACGGTCCTGAGCCTCGTTGACGCGGAGGGCGCGGCCGCCCATCTCCTTGCCGTCGAGGGCCTGGATCATCGCCTGCAGAGCGTCATCGTCGACCTCGACGAAGCCGAAGCCGCGGGGACGGCCCGTCTCGCGGTCATTGATCAGCGCCACCGAATGAACGGTGCCATGCTGGCCGAAAAGCTGGGAAATCTCGTCCTCGGTCGCGCTGAAGGGCAGGTTGCCCACGTACAGTTTCTTCACGGTCGTCTCTCCAGATGCCGGCTGTCCGGCTTACAAGCGCGCAGGGCCGCCGGCCACTTCCGACGTGACCCCTTGCGCTTCGAACGGGCCCGGCCGGTGCCGGACCGTATCCCCCGCCCGAGGCGGGGAAACCTGCGCGCCGGAACAGACGCCTGCTGGCGCTGCCCCGGGCGGCGGTGTCGCTTCCTGTTCGCGGCTGGCAGTTCCATGCAGGACCGGCAGAGCGAAGGCGGCGAAAACACGCATGGACGTTATCGCAAGTTCCGGACCATTTCAAGTTTTTTGCGAGCGCGGGGCACGGAGCCCGGGGAGAGGGAGCCGCCGGGCAGGGACCGGCGGCCTTCCGACCGGGTTACCTCGTTGCCAACAAATGGCTTGGCTCAGAGATCGGCAGTGCTTATGATGGGCGGGACGGAAGGGGATACCCATGATCAAGTTCCTGCTGTGGTGCATCCTGTTCGTTCTCTGCTGGCCGGTGGCCGTGCTGGGCTTGCTCCTTTATCCTGTCGTCTGGCTGCTGCTGATCCCATTCCGCCTGATCGGCATCACCGTCGGGGCCGTGCTGGCCCTGGTACGGGCGCTGGTCATGCTCCCGGCCCGTCTGCTGGGAAGCCGCCCCGGAAAAAAATAGCCCGCTCGCGCCGCCGACCGCGCCGTCAGCCGAGGTGAAACCATGTCCGAGTCCGGGCGCCCGCGGGCGCCGATCGATCGCACGCGTCTGTCCCGGGAACTCGCGCCGTTCGGGCGTTCGGACGTCCGCAAGGGCGTCTGGCAGCTGGTCAACACGATCGTCCCCTACCTGGGCCTGCTGGCGCTGATGGTGTACGGACGCCTGCAGGGCTGGCACTGGGCGTTGACGCTCGTGTTGGCCCTGCCCGCGGCCGCGCTCATGATCCGCATCTTCATCTTCTTCCACGACTGCTGCCACGACTCGTTCTTCGGCTCGCGCACCGCCAACCGCGTCACCGGCTGGATCACCGGGATCCTGACCTTCACGCCGTTCGACGACTGGAAGCAGTCGCACCAGCGGCACCACACGACGGCCGGCGACCTGGACAACCGCGGCACGGGCGACGTCTGGACGATGACCGTGGACGAGTACCTGGCCGCCTCCCGCCGCAAGCGCCTGGGCTACCGGCTGGTCCGCAACCCGTTCTTCCTGCTGCTGGTGGTCCCGTTCTACCTGTCGCTGATCGCCTACCGCATCCCCCGCCGCGGCGGCGGCCGCGCCGCCGCCGCCAGCGTGCTGCTGACCGACCTGGCGCTGCTGGCCATCGCGGTCGTGGCCAGCCTGACGATCGGCCTGGGCAACTACCTGCTGGTGCAGCTGCCGGTGGTCGTCATCTCCTGGACGAGCGGGGTCTGGCTGTTCTACGTCCAGCACCAGTTCGAGGGCACGCACTGGAGCCGCCACGACGAGTGGGAGCCGATCGAGGCGGCGCTGGCCGGCAGCTC
>CAYNPY010000054.1:0-24746 GCA_964399195.1 uncultured Fibrobacteraceae bacterium | reverse complement strand
TATATATCCTCTTTGCACCGCAGGCAGAATATATATACCTGCCCGGTTCATGTGAGGAATCAAATACAAATCCTCTGGATACACTTCCGTTTATTTCCAGGTTTTTTGAGCCGCCCAGTGTTGTTTCTTCACAGGTTGTAAATGCCAGGGTAAATCCCGGGGCTTCGGGAAATTCATCTGCAACAGTTAATGCCGCAGAAAGCAAGATTGCACACCCTGCTCTGTTGTCCGCACCCAGAATTGTTCCGCCGGAACCGGATATCTTTCCGTCTCTGACTACAGGAACAAGTTCCTTAGTCGGGCGTGCTGTATCCATGTGGGAAAGTAATACCTTATTACCGCCGTTCTTATAGCGGACAATAATGTTTCCCGTGTTGCTTCCTGTTTTCCCCGCAGAACCATCCTCAACGATGCTGAACTCCTGCCTGTTCAGCTGCTTCCTGATATAATCAGCAACCGGCTTTTCTTCGCAGGAGAGTGCATTTATAGTCACCAGGTCAAGAAATATGTCAACAGTTGAGCGCTTCAATGTGTAATCTTATTTACAATTTTGATAAATTATGTAAAACTTTTACCGGAAAATTGTAAAAATATTTTCTTTTGTCAAGTCCTGCACAAATATTTTTCCTGATTGTTTCATTTTCCGGGCGGGTAATTAGTTAACAAATAAATCTGATTTCTGCCGGATTTTGGCTATTTTTAGCAATATTTATTAAAATTTCAGGTGTTTTATTAAAAAAGCGGTGCTTTTTGGTTATGGGAGATTCGGGAAACTTTTTGAAAAATATTTTTCCGAAAGTTTTGATTTTACTGTTTATGACCCTGCCATAACCGGTCTTACTGCCCCGGATAGCAATACCGTTGCCTCTGCTGAGTATCTCTTTTTTGCAGTACCTATTTCTTCGCTGGAAGCCCTGTGTTTGCAGATTACACCGCTGGTACGTGTGCATCATGTACTTGCTGATTTATGTTCTGTTAAGGAATACCCTGTACATTTGCTGCGTTCCGCTTTCCCCGGGAATGAAATCATCGGCACGCACCCGTTGTTCGGTCCGGACAGCACCACAGACGGCTTGACCGGCAGGCAGATTGTCCTTTCCCCGCAGCATGAACATTCACGCGCGTATATATATCTGGAAAATGTATTCAGACTACGACTCCAGCTGCTCGCGCAGCGGACCCCGGCCCGCCACCAGCAGGCGCCGGGCGCCGCCGCCGTCCGGCTGGGCCTCCAGCAGCGACCACGCCGCCATCAGCGTGCCGAGGCCCTTGCGCTCGATGAGTTGGCCTGCGAAGCCGATCGTGCCGTCGCGGGGCGCCGCGGCGCGGGCGCGGAACCGCCCGAGGTCGACGCCCTTGTACAGCAGGTGCACGCGGGCGGGGTCGAGCCAGGGCGCGCTGGCCAGCACCGTGGCGCGCGTCGCTTCCGAGTTGACGAGCACGCCCGTCGCAGCGCGCGTGAAGTACCAGCGATAGTACGCCTTCGCCTTGAGGGGGAAGTCGCTCTCGCGCGTGGCCAGCCGGCAGGGCACGCCGGCCAGGCAGGCGGCCGGCGCCGCGGCCTTGAGATCCTTGGTCAGGTTCGCGATCACCGCGCGCGGCCGCCAGCGCCGCAGCCGGGCCGCCAGAAGGGCCAGGGTCCACGGCGCGCCGTCGAAGCGGATCGGGATCGCGGCAGCCGGCAGGCCGGCCGCGCGCGCGCGGGCCAGCAGTTCGCTGCCCGGCTGCGCGACGATCCCGGTCGGGATGCCGCGCGCGCCCAGCGCGGTCGCCGTCTCGAGCATCCACACCTCGGCCCCGCCCCAGCCGCGCAGGGAATTGACGAAGCAGATCTCGACCATCGGCGGCCTTTCGTCGGCGGTGGCGGTCATCATAGGGCGGCCGGGCGGAGCGGCCAACGCGCAATCCGGTCTCTCGCCGCCGTTGCCGCGCCCGGGGCCGCGGGTTAGCTTGGCGCGGTGCCGGTCGGGCCAGGGCGCCCGGCGGCCCGGCCACGAACCCCGCCCGGAAAGGCATCGATGCCGACCGCCCTGCCGCGCAAGGAAACCCGCCTGGACCCGCGCCTGCCCTGGCTGGGCGGCGTGCGCCGCCTGCTGTCGCCGATGGCCGGGGTCACCGACCGCGCCTTCCGCACCATCTGCCGCCGCTACGGCGCCGACATGGGCTTCTGCGAGTTCGCCTCGGCCAGCGGCCTGACGTACGGCGGCCAGAACACCTGGAAGCTGGTCGACACCGACGGCGAGGAGGGGCTCGTCGGCGTCCAGATCTTCGGCGCGGAACCGGAGCACATGCGGCAGGCTGCGCGCCTGCTGGCGGGCCGGCGCCTGGACGTGCTGGACATCAACTTCGGCTGTCCGGTCAAGAAGGTCGTGCGCAAGTGCGGCGGCAGCGCGCTGCTGGCCGACGTGCCGCTGCTCGAGCGCATCGTGCGGGCCGTGATCGAGGGCAGCGAGGTGCCGGTCACCGCCAAGATCCGCACCGGCTGGGACGAGGACAAGGTCAACTACGACGAGGTCGGCCTGCTGCTGCAGGAACTGGGCTGCGCCTGGGTGACCATGCACGGGCGCACGCGCGCGCAGAAGTTCAGCGGCCAGGCCAACTGGGACCGTATCGCGCACCTGGTCGAGGTCCTCGAGATTCCGGTCATCGGCAACGGCGACGTCGTCGACGGCGACAGCTACCGGCGGCTGGTGGAGCACACGCGTTGCCACGGCGTGATGATCGGGCGCGGGGCGATGGGCAATCCCTGGATCTTCGAGCAGATGAGGGCGGTGGACGAGGGCCGCCCGGCGCGGACCGTCAGCTTCGCCGAGATGTGCGCGGTGACGGCCGACCACGTGCGCGGCGAGGTCGCCGCCCGCGGCGACGGCCACGGCTGCCTGGTCGTGCGCTCGCACATCACCCGCTGCTTCCGCGGCTACCCGGGGGCGGCCGCCTTCCGCAGGCGGCTCTTCGACGCCGAGGGCAGCGCCGCCCTCATCGCCCTGCTGGACGAGGCCGCCGCGCAGGGCGACCCGCGCGCGGTCACCGCCGATGCCGGCTGACGGCGCGCCGCTGCTGGAACTGCGCGGCTGGACGCTCGCGCAGCGGCGCGGCGCGGGCACGGCGCCGCTGCTGGCGGGCCTGGACCTGACGTTGCGGGCCGGTCAGTGGCTGGCCGTGGCCGGTCCCAACGGCTCCGGCAAGTCGTCCCTGCTGTCGTTCCTGGCGGGGCCGGAGTCGCCGCTGCGCGCGCCCGCGGCGCTGCTGCCTCAGGATCCCGACGATCAGTTCGTGGCGGCGACGGTGGCGGCCGAGCTCGCGCTCGGGCGGGGAGGACCCGTGCCGGCGCCCGACGGCTTTGGCCTGGAGGCGCTGCTGGACGTCGACCCGCGCCTGCTGTCGGCGGGGCAGAAGCAGCGGCTGGCGCTGGCCCTGGCGCTGGGCACCGGGCCGCGCGTGCTCCTGTGCGACGAGCCCACGTCGCTGCAGGACGACCGGCAGGCCGCGTGGGTGCTGGACCGCCTGGACGCCTGGCGGCGGCAGACCGGCGGCTGCGTGGTGACGGCCACCTGCGACCGGCGCGAGGCGCTGCGCGCGGACGAGCTGCTGGTGCTGGGCGACGGCGGTGTGTGCGCGCGCGGCCCGGCCGCCGAGCTGCTGGCCGCGGGCGCGGGCGCCGACGCTTTCGGTGAGCCGGATGAGGCGCCGGACGCGGCGCCGCCCGCGCGCGGTCGCGGGGGCGCGCCGGTCCTGGCGCTGCGCGGGGTCGCCTGCCGCTTCGGTGCCGGCGCCGGTTTCGCGGGCGTCGATCTCGAACTGGCGCCCGGCCAGCGGCTCGGCCTGTGCGGCCCCAACGGTTGCGGCAAGAGCACGCTGCTGGCCGTCTGCGCCGGGGCGCGGCGGCCGGACCGCGGAGAAGTGGCGCTCGGTGAGCGCCGGCTCTACCGTCGCGGCGCCCTGGACACCCGCCACGGCCTGGCCATGCTGTCGCCGCAGTTCCCCGAGTACCTGTTCAGCCGCGGCACCGTGGCGGCGGAAATCGCCGTCGATCCGTGCCTGGCCGGCCTGCCGCCGCCGGCGTTCCTGGCGGGCCTCGGCCTGCCCGCGGACGCGGCCGGGCGCCATCCGCGCGACCTCAGCAGCGGCCAGCGGCGGCGCCTGGCCCTGGCGCTGGCGCTGCGTTCGGGCCGCCCGCTGCTGCTGGTGGACGAGCCGACCGTGGGCCTGGACGGCGAGGGCCGCAGGCTGGCCCGCCGTCTGCTGCGCGAAGCGCCGCCGGAGGCCGCGGTCGTCGTCGCCTCGCACGACCGCCGCTTCCTGGCTTCACTGGGGTGCGAAGTGCGCGAACTGGGTCCGGCGGGGCTGGGCCCTGCCGGTCAACGGTAGGCGGCCTTCAGCGCGCCCCACGTCGGCAGATCCGCCGGCGAGGCGACATCCCCGGGCAGCGTGCAATCCTGGGTGATCTCCTGCCCGTTCGTGCGCCCGTCGCCGTCCACATCGACCGTGGCCGCGGCGGCGAAGTTCCGGCCGTTGTCGATCAGCAGGTCGCCGTAGGGGTTCATCGTGTAGGGATTGGACGGCGTGTGGCAGAGGGAGCAGGCGTTGGCGGCGGCCTTCACGTTCGCGCAGGCGGTGGCGCCGTAATAGGTGTTCCAGTTGTTCTTGATCGAA
Organism: uncultured Fibrobacteraceae bacterium; assembly: GCA_964399195.1. Lineage (GTDB taxonomy): Bacteria > Krumholzibacteriota > Krumholzibacteriia > LZORAL124-64-63 > LZORAL124-64-63 > CAINDZ01. Next base: position 20,093 of record CAYNPY010000054.1, on the reverse strand, counting down.
TTGGTCGCCTGGACGTCGGCGGCCGTCAGGGCCAGCAGGCAGAGTGCGAGGCTTCCGAGGGTGGCGGCGTGCCTGGTCATTCCCGTTCCTCCCTGATAATGTGGAGTACACCCATCGTCGCACAGGGGTATGCAAGAACCTGACCTGTTGACGAACCGAAATCAATTGAAAAATGTTATCAAGTCGGCGGGGCTCGGCCGGGAGAAACACCTTGCTGGGGCTCGCGGCCGGCTGCTACATTGCGCGCGGTCCACGCCGGGAACGACCAGCGCCGACACCAGACCGATCCGCCGGGCGCCGCCGCCCGGACTGCGTGGCCGCCGGGCCGCGCTTTTTCATGCCCGCCGGCCGGGAACCGCAGCTGCCGGCCGGGGCCTTGCCCGCAGCCGGGGGAGCAGCCATGAACTTCACCGAGAAAGCCGTCATCATGAACGCCAAGGAGATGAACCGGGCGCTCAAACGGATGGCGCACGAGATCATCGAGGCGAACAAGGGCGTCGACAACCTGGTGCTGCTGGGCGTGCAGCGGCGCGGAGTGTCGCTGGCCCGCATGCTGGCCGACGCGATCCGCCAGGTCGAGGGCATCGAGGTGCCGCAGGGCGCGCTCGACATCACGTTCTACCGCGACGACCTCAGCCGCCTGGGCCCCTCGCCGAAGGTGTCGTCCACCGAGATGCCGTTCGACGTCAACGACAAGATCATCATCCTGGTCGACGACGTGCTCTACACCGGGCGCACCGTGCGCGCCGCGCTCGACGTCATCATGGACTGGGGGCGGCCGCAGGCGATCCGCCTGGCCGTGCTGGTGGACCGCGGACACCGCGAGCTGCCGATCCGCCCGGATTTCGTGGGCAAGAACGTGCCCACGTCTCAGAAGGAGATCATCAAGGTCCGCGTGAAGGAGTTCGACGAGAAGGTGGAGGTCGTCGTCGGGGAGGTCGGGGAGGCATGATCCTGCGCAGCAAGGACGTCCTGGGCCTGGAGGACCTGACGGCCGAGGAGATCCTCGGCGTGATCGACATCGCCTCGCGGTTCCGCGCCGTCTTCGACCGGCCCGTGCGCAGCGTGCCGATCATGCGCGGGCGCACGGTGGTCAACTTCTTCCACGAGCCCAGCACCCGCACGCGCATCAGCTTCGAGCTGGCCGAGAAGCGCCTGTCCGCCGACATCGTCAACTTCAGCACCGCCACCAGCAGCCTGTCCAAGGGCGAGACCCTGCGCGACACCGCCGAGAACCTCGCCGCGATGAAGATCGACATGCTGGTGATCCGCCACAGCTCTTCCGGCGCGGCGAAGTACCTGGCCAACGTGCTGGCCTGCTCGGTGATCAACGCCGGCGACGGCGCGCACGAGCACCCGACGCAGGGCCTGCTGGACATCATGACCATGCGCCAGCGCCTGGGCGATCTGCGCGGGCGCAGGGTGACCATCATCGGCGACATCTCCCACAGCCGCGTGGCGCGCTCGAACATCTGGGGCCTGACCAAGCTGGGCGCCGAAGTCACCGTGTGCGGCCCGCCGACGATGGTGCCGACGGGCCTCGATCGCCTGGGCGTGAAGGTGGAGTACGACCTGCTGCGCGCGGTCAAGGACGCCGACGTCCTGAACGTTCTGCGCATCCAGCTGGAGCGCCACGCCAGCCGCTCGTTCCCGAGCAACCGCGAGTACCACCGCATGTACGGCATCAGCGCCGAAGTGGTGCAGAAGCTGAAGCCCGAGGCCTTCATCATGCACCCGGGCCCGATGAACCGCGACGTGGAGATCGCCAGCGAGGTGGCCGACGGTCCGCGCCAGGTGATCCTCGATCAGGTGGCCAACGGCGTCGCCGTGCGCATGGCCCTGATCTACCTGCTGTCCGGCGGCGACCCCGGGGCCCTGGCCCCGGCCGCGGCCTAGCCGACGGCGCGCGGCCCGCGCGGGCGGCGCGCAGCGAGGTCCGACATGGAGTGGAGCTGGGAGCGGATCCCCGCCGAGTTCGTGGTCACCAACGTGCGCCTGTGCCGCGAGGGCGCCATCGGGCGGCGGCGCGGCTTCCTGCACGTGCGCAAGGGGCGCCTCGAGGCGATCGGCGTGGGCTCGCCCGCCCCGGAGGGCATCCCCGTGCTCGACGGCGGGGGCCTGGTCTGCGCGCCGGGCCTGGTCGACCTGGCCGTGCACTTCCGCGAGCCGGGCTTCGAGGAGAAGGAGACCGTCGCCACCGGCAGCCGCGCGGCGGCAGCCGGCGGCTTCACGGCCGTCGTGACCATGCCCGACACCGACCCGGCCATCGACAACTCGGGCATGGTGCGCTACCTGATCGACCGCGGCCGCGACGCCGGGCTCTGCCGCCTCTTCCCCACCGGCGCGGTCAGCCCCGGCCGCCGCGGCGAGGCGATGACGGAGTTCGGCGACATGGTCGCCGCCGGCGCCGTCGGCTTCACCGACAGCCCGGAACCCGTGGCCAACGGCAACCTCCTGGGCAACGCGCTGAAGTACGCCGGGATGCTGGGCGTGCCCATCATCACGCACCCGGAGGACCGCACGATCTCCGGGCGCGGCGTCATGCACGGCGGCTTCTGGGCCACGCGGCTCGGGCTGGCGGGAATGCCGCGCGCGGCGGAGGACGCGGCGCTGTTCCGCGACCTCGAGCTGGCGCGCGCGGCGAAGGGCCACCTGCACGTGGCGCACGTCTCGACGAAGGGGGCGGTCGAGCTGATCCGCCGCGCCAAGGGCGAGGGCATCCGCGTGACGGCGGCGGCGGCGCCGCACCACTTCAGCCTGGACCACGCGCGTTGCCGCGACTACTCGCCGCTGGCCAAGACCAACCCGCCGCTGCGCGAGGCCCACGACCTGAACGCCATCGCCGAGGCGCTGGCCGACGGCACCATCGACGCCATCGCGACCCATCACGAGCCCCACACGGCCACGGAGAAGGAGTACCAGTTCGACCAGGCGCCGTTCGGCGTCATCGGGCTGGAGACGGCGCTGGCCGTCGGCATCACCTACCTGGTGACGCCGGGCCTGCTGGACCTCGGGCAACTGCTGGCCTGCCTGAGCGAGCGGCCCGCGCGTGCGCTGAACCTGCCGGTCGGCCGGCTCGAGGAGGGAGCGGAGGCGGATTTCGTGCTGATCGATCCGGAGCGCCGCTGGACGGTTCAGGCCGGCGGATTCCAGTCGCGCAGCGCCAACTCGCCCTGGATCGGCGAGACGCTGACCGGACAGGTCGCCGCGACCTTCCTGCGCGGGCGCTTGACGTGGCGCGGTCCGGCGGCGCCCGGCGCCCGGTGACCGGTGGAACCGGCCCCATGGTGCGCGGATTGCATATGATGTGCTCAATGGGAGCGCGGCCGCGCGGGCGCCGGCGGGCGGAAGCCGCCGACGGAGACCGGGCGGTCGCCGGCCAGTCGGCAACCGATTCGTCCCCAGGGGTTTACGTGGCAGCTTGTCGTCAACCGCCCCGAACCGGGGTTGCGCCCCGCCCGCTCGGCGCGTCGGCGCGGTGTCCCCTCGCGGGGGGACGGTGCCGCGCCCGGTGGACGCACGGCGCCTCCGCGGCCGCGCCGGCGCTCCGCCCGGCGCTGGCCTTGGCGTTCGCGCTCGCGCTGCTGGCGGGGGCCGGCTGCGCGAAGTACAACACTTATTTCAACGCCAAGAAGGCGTTCGACAGCGCCGAACGCGTGCGCGACGACGCGATCCGCCGCAATCAGGACCCGCCCAAGCCCGCGGGCGCCCAGAAGACCGACTACGAGACCGCGATCGCCAAGGCGCAGAAGCTCCTGGACGAATACCCGGGGCACTCGCTGTCGGACGACGCCCTGTTCCTGCGCGCCAAGGCGTACTACCGTCTCGAGTCGTACCGGATGTCGATCCGTCAGCTCGATCTCCTGTTCCAGAACTTTCCGGCCACCGAGTACCTGGAGGAGGCGCTCTACATCCAGGCGCTCAACCATCTGCTGATCGGCGCCCTCGAGCGCAGCCGGGACTACCTCGGTCAGCTGGAGCGCGCATTCCCGGACTCGCGTTTCCGGTCCGAGGTCAGCCGCGTCTCGGGGGACAATTCCTTCGCGCTGGAGGACTGGGAGGCCGCGCGCGACGCCTATTCGCAGTATCTGGCGCTCGGCGACAAGGCCCGCGAGCGCGACCGCGTGGCGCTGAAGCTGGCGGAGTGCCTCTGGGAACTCGATCGCTACGCAGAGGCCGACACCGTGCTGGCGGAGATGCTCGGGCGCGTTCAGCCGGGCGAGCTCGCCTTTCGGGGCGAGCTGCTGCGCGGGCGCGTCCTGGTGCGCGCCGGCCAGGTGGAGGCAGCCGACGACCTGCTCGGCGGCCTGGATCAGGCCGCGGCCTTCCAACGGGCGGAGGGCGAGTTGGCGCTCGCGCGCGGCGAGCTGCTCGTCGCGCGCGGCAAGGCCGACGATGCGGCGGCGTTGCTGCAGTCGATGCCCGCCGAATGGCTGACTCCGGTCATCAAGTCGCGAGTCGCCGACCTGCTCGGCTATCGCTTCCTCGAGCGCCAGGAGTACGCCGAGGCGCATGAGCAGTTCAAGACCGCGTTGGCCCAGCGGAACGAGCTGGAGGACCCCGAGCGCACGCGGAGTCTCAACGACCATCTCCGGGATTATCTGGCCGCCGAGACGGACCTGGCCGCGGCCAAGGGCGACCGCGTGCCGCGGCTGAAGCTGCTGCAGGCCAACGCGATGCTGTTCGGCTTCGACCGGCCCGCGCGCGCCGCCGCCCTTTATGCCGAGGCCGCCGCCGACAGCGCCGCCGATTCGCTCGTCGCCGCGCGCGCCCTTTACGGGCTGTGGGTGACCCAAGGCACGCGCCTGGGCAATCCCGATTCGGCGCAGGCCGTCGCGAGCGACCTGGCCGCGCGCTATCCGCGCTCGGCCCAGGCGCGGGAGGTCGGCGCCGCCGACGGCGGCACGTTGCTGGAGTTCCTGCTGCGCGAGCGGTCGGAGATCCAGGCGCGCAACTACGCGGCCCTCAGCGACGAAGAGCGCCGGAAGCTGGAGGAAGAGACGGTCACTGCGGTGGACGCGGGCGACGCGGGAGTCGCCGGCGGCGCCCCGGGAGCAAGGCGGCGCATGATCTACCTGGCCCGTCGCGAGCCGCTGGTGTTCCCGCCGCCGGAGGTCATCGTGCCGATCGGCGGGCGACCGGCCGCCGCGGCCACTTCGCGCGCGACGCCCGGCCCGGGCTCCTCCGGCGGGCCGCCCGAGCCGGCGACCGGGGGCGCCACGCCGGCGCCGCAGGAGGGACAGCCCGCGGCGGCGCCGCCGGGCGGAACCGAGCCGAGCCGGCCGGATACGGATGAGCGAGGCGACCAGGGCAGCCAGGGCGACAAGAACGTCCCGGACGAGAAGGGCGTCCCGGACGACAAGAAGCAGGAAGAGCCGAAGAAGCCGGAGCGCGAGCGGGACCCGAACTGGGATCGCCTGCGTGAGCCGGCCGCGGGGCCGCGTCCGTGACCCGCGCGCCCGCCGGACCGGTCGCCGTGGTCGGCCGCGTCACCGCCAACGCCCACGTGTCGTCGGCCTATCTGCGCCTGGACGTCGACCTCGGTGTGTCGTTCTCGTTCCTGCCGGGCCAGTTCGTCATGGTCAATGAAGCGGGCGCCCGCGCCTGGACGTTCAGCCGGCCGTTCTCGGTGCTCGCCGCCTCGGGGCAGTCCCTGTCGCTCCTGTACCGGGTCGTCGGCCGCGGCACCGCGGCGCTGGCGGAGCTTTCGCCCGGCGCCGCGCTCCAGGTGCTCGGCCCGCTCGGCGCGCCGTTCCCCGCGCCGCGCGACGCGCGAAAGGCGGTGCTGCTCGGCGGCGGCGTCGGACTGCCCCCGGTCCTGGCCTGGCGCGAGCGCTGGCGGCGCGAGGACGACCTGGCCTGCTTCGGCGCCCGCGACGGCGGCGAGGTGCCGTGGGGCCTGCTCGAGCCGGCGTGGCGGGTCTCGGTGGATCGGGCGGCGGGAGTGCCGCCCGGGCGGACGGCTTTCACGGGCACGGTGACGGAACTGGCCCGCTCGCTGCCGGACCTGCCGGGGCCCGGCCTGGCCGACGTCATGGCCTGCGGGCCCCTGCCGTTGCTGCGCGCGGCGGCGAGGCTGGCCGTCGAGCGCGGCTGGGACTGCTTCGTGTCGCTCGAGGAGCACATGGGCTGCGGCTACGGCGTGTGCAAGGGCTGCGTGGTGCCGGCGCTCCGCGATGGGGTGCTGCGCAACGCGACCTGTTGCCAGGAAGGCCCGGTCTTCGCGGCCGCCGACCTGCCCTGGCTCGTCAATGGGGCTGGCGAAGGGGCGGCCGGCAGGGAGGGTGGACGCTGATGCTCCCGGACTGGTGGCGGACGGACGTTACCGCGGCGTTCACGCTGGGGCCCCGCCGGTTTCCGGGGCGCGTCTGGACGGCTTCCGGCTGCTTCGCCTACGGGCTGCACGCGCACGATTTCCGCGCGCCGGATTGCGACGGCCCTTACGCCGGAATCGGCGCCGTCGTCACCAAGACGGTGACGCCCGCGCCCCGCACCGGCAATCCGATGCCGCGCCTGGTGGAGACCGCCTGCGGCGCCCTCAACAGCATCGGCCTGGAGAACGTCGGCTTCGAAGCCTTCCTGGCCGAGGTGCTGCCGGAGCTCGAGGCCCGCGGCGTGCCGACCGTGGTGAGCCTTGCGGCGACGACGCCCGAGGCGTTCGGGCCGATGGTGCGCCATCTGCACAGCGAGGCCCACGGCCACGCCCATTGGCACGGCGTCGAGTTGAACCTCAGCTGCCCCAACGTCGCCGAGGGCGGCCACGATTTCGGGAGCTCCCCGTCCACGGTGGCGCGCTGCGTCGCCGCGGCGCGCGCCGAACTGCCCGACCGCGCGCTGCTGGCCAAGCTGACGCCGAACACGGCCGACATCGCGCAACTGGCGGCCGCCGCCCGCGACGAGGGCGCCGACGCGGTCAGCGCCATCAACACCGTCGTGGGCCTGGACGTGGACCTCCGGACGGGGCAGCCGTTCCTGCCGCGGCGGTTCGGCGGTTACTCGGGCGCCGCGATCCTGCCGATCGCGCTGGCGAAAGTGGACCAGATCGTGCGCGGGGTGGGCGTGCCGGTGGTGGGCGTAGGTGGGATCGCGACGGCGGAGGACGCGCTCAAGTTCTTCGCGCTCGGGGCGGTCGCGGTCCAGGTGGGGACGGCGCAGATGCGCGACCCGTTCGCGGCCGCGCGCGTCGCGCGCGATCTCGGGCCGCGGCCCGCCTGACGGTGTCGGGCTAGCGGCGGTGGCGGCCTCGCGACTCGTCGTCCCCGTCGCCGGGGTCGCCTGAGTCGTCCGCATCGTCGAACTCTCCGTCCAACCCGTCGTCGTCGGCCAGGTCCTCGAACCCGCTCAGATCGTCGAGATCGTCGAAGCCGTCGCCGCGGTCTGACGCCGGTTCGTCCTCGCCGAGTCCGCCCAGCAGTTCGGCGTCCTCGTCCCGCTCGTCGGGCAGTCCTTCCGGGAAATCGCCCTCCAGCAGGTCGACCAGCGAGTCGCGGTGGCTCAGCAGCTTGAGGGCCAGCTCGCCGCCGACCGCGGCCGCCTCCGTGGCGGCGCCGGCGACGGCGACATGACGACGGCCGCTCCCCGTGCAGCCGACGATCTCCACCGCGGCGCCGTCCACGCGCGCGAGCGCCCCGACCGGCAGGTCCTGGTCCGGCAGCATGCGGGCGTGGAACGCGGTTTCGGCCGCCAGTTCGCGGGCCGAGTCTTCCGAGTGCAGCGGCGCCAGCAACTCGCGCGCCTCGTCGTCGCCGGGGCGGGCCACCACGACCAAAGTGCCTTGACCAGGTCCCGGCAGCACGAACTCGGGGGCGAAGATCTCGGCGACGATGCCCTGGATGCCCAGCTGCTCGGCCACCGAGGCCGGCAGGACCAGGCCGTCGATCTCGCCGTGCCGCAGGTGGATCTCCAGCGCGCGGTCCACGCCTCCGCGCAGGATCTCGAACCTCAGGTCGGGCCACAGGTGCTGGAGCTGCGCGCGGACCCGCTGGGACATGACGCCGATCCGGCTGCGCGGCTCCACCTCGTCCATGATGCGGCCGCTGCGGTTGAGGAAGGCGTCGAACGGCGCCCCGCGATCCGGCACGCAGACGATCGTGGCCGTCCCCAATCCGGCCGCCAGCGCGTCCGCCGCCTCCAGCACGAGGCAGCGGGCGCGGCCGTCGGCCAGTTCCGCGAGCAGGAAGCGGACCTCGGCCCGGCTGGCGGCGACGAAAGCCTCGCGCGAACGCGGACCCTCGGCTACCGGCGAGTTGAGCAGTTCGAGCCCGCAGGTCAGGTTGCGCGCCCGCTGTTGCAGGCGGTCGATCACCGCCTGGGCCTGGCAGCGCGCCAGGGCCGAGGCCAGGCTGGCGAACGTCAGCGCTCCGGCGCCTCCTGTCGTCGCGTCACGCACCTTGCCCGCCAGTGGCCAGGAAGTCGCGCACGACCGCCCCGATCCGGTGCGCGTCCTCGAACGGCAGCGCCGCGTGGATGGGCAGCGTGAGGATCTCGCGCCCCGCCCGCTCGGCTTCCGGCAGCTGCCCGGCGGCCCGGCCGTAGACCGCCAGTTCGTGCCGGTGCAGCGGCGGATCGTAGTAGATGCCGACGTCGACGCCGGCGGCGTCCAGCGCGCGGCGCAGACCGTCGCGATCGCCCGAACGCACCCAGTACTGGTGGTACGTCATGCGCATCCCGGGGTGGTCGCCGTGCAGGCGCAGGCGGCAGTCGGCCGGAATGTAGCTGTCGTAGATGGCCGCGACGCGATCACGGTCGGCCTGCTCCTCGGCGAAGCGGGCCAGGCGCACGCGGATCACCATCGCCTGCACTTCGTCGAGACGGCTGTTCCAGCCGGTGTAGAGGTGGTTGTTGGCGCGCACGGGCTGGTGCCCGCGGATGCGGCGGATCCGCTCGGCGTCCTGCTTGTCGCGGCAGCAGACGGCGCCGCCGTCGCCGATGCCCGGCAGGTTCTTGGTGGGGTAGAAGCTCAACGTGGCCATGCGGCCGCAGGCGGAGATCGGGCGGCCCTTGTAGAGCGTGCCGAAGGCCTGCGCGTTGTCCATCACCACCTCCAGCCCGTGCCGGGCGGCAATGGCCTCGATCGCGTCCATGTCGCAGGGCGCGCCGAAGATGGGCACCGGCATGATCGCGCGCGTGCGCGGCGTGATCGCCGCCTCCACCTTCGCGGGGTCGAGGTTGAGGTCGCCGGGAAGGATGTCGACGAACACCGGCACCGCGTCCAGGAGGATGATCGCCTCCATCGTGGCGTCGAACGTGTACGGCGTCGTGATCACCTCGTCGCCGGGTCGCACACCGGCCATGGCCAGGGCCACGAACAGGGCCGACGAGCCCGAAGCGACGCCCACGCAGTCGGCCACGCCGCAGGCGGCGGCCAGTTCCTCCTCGAGCAGACGCACCTCGTCCGCCAGGATGTAACGGCCGGAGAGGAGAAGCTTCTCGAACTTGGCCAGGATCTCGTCCTTGCACGGCAGCATGGGCGTGACAAGGTCGTAGCGTCCCACGCGACGGAGTGGAGCGTTCATGGTACCCGTCTCGTTTGCCCGCGAGGGGCGGTGGTCGGCCTTCCGGCGCCGTTCAGGCGGCCGGCGAGCGGTGGTTGGCCCGCCCGAAGCAATCGTAACGGAATCCGTGCTTCCGCACCTGCGGCAGGTCGTACACGTTCCGGCAGTCCAGGAACACGTCGCCGGCCATGGTGGCCTTGAGCCGCCCGAGGTCGAGGCGGCGGTATTCGTTCCATTCGGTCACCAGGATGCAGACGTCGGCGCCTTCGCAGGCTTCCCACGGCGAGTCGCAATACTGGAGGTCGGGATGGAAGAGCTTGAAGTTCTCCATCGCGGCCGGGTCGTGGGCGCGCAGCCGGCAGCCGCGCTCCTTCAGCAGCTTCACCAGCTCGAGGCTGGCGGCCTGACGGATGTCGTCCGTGTTCGGCTTGAAGGCGAGGCCGAGCAGGGCCACCGCGCGGCCGCGCAGGTCGCCGGCCAGCGCCTCGGCCTTCGCCACCGCCCGCGCCGGGATGCCGGCGTTCACCTCGATAGCCGCGCGGACGATCGACATGTCCTGGCCGGCCTCGCCCGCGATGTGGACCAGCGCGCTGGTGTCCTTCGGCAGGCAGCTGCCGCCGAAGCCCAGGCCAGGATGCAGGAACTTCGAGCCGATGCGCTTGTCCAGGCCCAGCGCCTTCGAGATGTCGAAGACGTCGGCGCCGACGCTCTCGGCCAGGCGCGCGATCTCGTTGATGTACGAGATCTTCACGGCCAGGAAGGCGTTGGCGGCGTACTTGATCAGCTCCGAGGTCTCGATCCCCGTCTTGACCATGGGCGTGTCGAGCAGATACAGGGGCCGGTAGATCTCCCGCAGCAGCTCCTCGGCGCGCTGCGTGTCGGTGCCGATGACCACGCGGTCCGGGCGCATGAAGTCCTCGATGCTCGAGCCCTCGCGCAGGAACTCCGGGTTGCTGGCCATGTCGAAGGTGACGCCCGGCCGCACGCGCCCGGCGATGACCTTGCGGAGCGCCCGGCTGGTGCCGACCGGCACCGTGCTCTTGGTGACGATGACCTTGTAGTCCTCGAGCAGGTCGCCGATCTCCTCGCCGACCTTCATCACGTACTGCAGGTCCGCCTCGCCGCTCTCGGACATCGGCGTCTGGACGGCGATGAAGACGACCTCGGCGTCGCGCAGGCCCTCGGCCAGGCTGGTCGAGAACAGCAGGCGGCCCTCGCGCACGTTCTTCAGCACCAGGCGGTCGAGTCCCGGCTCGTAGAACGGGATCTCGCCGCGCTCGAGCTTCTCGATGCGCTCCTTGTTGATGTCGACGCAGGTGACGACGTTGCCGAAGTCTGCCATGCAGGCGCCGGAGACCAGGCCGACGTAGCCGGTGCCGACCATGCAGATGCGGATCATGCGGATTCCTTTCGGGCCTCGTCCAGGAGGTCGAGCAGAGCGGTGCGCGCGTCGCTGGCCGGCTCCCAGCCGGTCTGCTCGCGCAGCTTGCGGTTGTCCCCCACCAATCGCGGCGTGTCCGCCGGCCGGCTCCGCCCGGGATCGCGACGGACGGCGACCGGCACGCGGGCGGCGGCCACCAATATCCGCAGTCCCTCGGCCATCGTCAACGCCGTTCCCGAGCAGATGTTGTAGACTTCGCCGGGCCGTCCGCGGGCGGCCAGCGCCCGGTACGCCGCCACCACGTCATGCACGTGGAGGTAGTCGCGCACCGCGCCGAGGTCGCCGGTGACCACTTCGGCGGGCCCCCGGCCCGCCTCGGCGTCGGCGATCTGGCGCGCGAACGACGCGAAGGCGAAGCGCGGCTGCTGCCCGGGGCCGGTATGCGCGAACGGCCGCGCCAGCACCACCGGCAGGCGCCAGGTCCGGTGGTACTGCAGGCACAGCAGCGTCTGCGCGGCCTTGCTGGCGGCGTACGGGGATACGGGGGCCGGCGGGCAGGACTCGTCCAGCGGCGGCGCGCCCGGCGGCTGTCGACCGTACTCCTCGGCCGAGCCCGCCACGACCACGACCGGCCGCTCACCGTCCGGCAGTGCGCGCACGGCCTCCAGCAGCGAGAGCGCGCCCAGCAGGTTGGACTCGAACGTGCCGCGGGGATCGGCGAAGGACGCCGCGGCCGAACTCTGCGCCGCCAGGTGGTAGATGACGCGCGGCCGCGCGGCGGCGACCGCTTCCGCCACGGCCGGACCGTCCCGCAGGTCGACCTCGAAGTAGGCGAACGCGCCGGCCGGGCCCTCGTAGCGCAGCGCGCCGTCGCCGCCGCGAGCGCCGCGCGCGAAGCCGCCGGCCGCTGCGGGGGACGACTCGTCTCCGGGCTGCCGCCCCAGTCCAGCCACGCGGCGGCCGTCGCGCAGGAGCGCTCGCACGAGGTGCAGCCCGGCGAAGCCGAGCGCGCCGGTGACCAGGTCGCCGCCGTCCGCCCGGTCCTGCCCGTCCGTCACGTCCGTCATCCGTTCAGCAACCGCAGCCACTCCTTGTAGAGGCAGCGGTCCTGGATGACGGTCAGCCCGGCCGCCCGCGCCCGGGCGGCCGCTTCTTCGTGCACGACGCCCTCCTGCAGCCAGATCGCGCGGGCGCCGATGGCGATCGCCTGGTCGACGATCGCCGGCACGGCGTCGCTCCGGCGGAAGACATCCACGACGTCCACCGGACCGGCGACGTCCGCCAGCTCGGCGTGGATCGGCAGGCCCAGGACGTCCTCTTCGAGCGCCGGGTTGACCCCGACGACGTCCAGGCCGCGCCCGACCAGGAAGCGGGCGATGCCGTGGCTGGCGCGATCGGGCCGGGCGGACAGCCCGACCACCACGACGCGCTTCATGCCCGCCAGCACGGAGCGGATCACGTCGTCGGCGGGATTGACGGGTTCGGGAACGGAGGTCATGATCGTCGCCCTCGCCGAGGTTGGAGTGCGGGCCGCGGCGGCCGCGGGGGTGCGAACGTCAGGTTAACCGGGCGCGCCCCCGCTGTAAACCTCCGAGGTCCGCGGGCGATCGCGCCCTTTTGTCCCCGGCGCCGGCCGGTTATCTTCCCCGGTGGCGGCCCGGCCTGAGCGCCGCCGCGCCCCGGGCCGCGGGCGCCGCCGCCGTAAGGAGAACCGTGAACGCCGTCGCCATGTCCGTGCTCCTGTTCTGCTCGCTGTCCCTGTTCGTCGGGACCATGGCCGACCGCTGGTGGCTGCTGCGGGCCGGCGCCCCGGACGACCGCCGCGGCGATGTCCGCCGGCGTCTGCGCTCCCTGCTGGTGATCGGTTTCGGCCAGCAGCGCCTGCTGCAGGAAAAGGGCGCCGGGTGGATGCACGCGGCGATCTTCGCAGGCTTCATCGTCGTCTTCACGCGAACGTGCACGCTGATCGGACGCGGGTTCGACGCGGACTTCCACCTGCCCTTGCTGGGCGGGGGGCTGGGCCTGGCCTACGTCGCGGTCAAGGACGCGTTCGCGGCCCTGGTCGTCGCCGCCGTCGCCTGGGGCATCTGGCGCCGCCTGGTGACGCGCCCGCGCCGCCTGCGCCTGAGCGCCGAGGGCGTCCTGATCCTGGTCTGGATCGGGGCGCTCATGGTCACCGACATCCTGGCCGACGCCGCCCTGTTCGCGCTGCAGCCGGGGCACCCAGAGCGCGGCTGGTCCTGGCTGGCGACCGCCTGCGCGGGCCTGTACGACCCGGGCCGGCCGGTGGCCACCGCCACCTGGCTGCACGTGCACTACTGGGCGCACGTCGTCCTGGTCCTGGCGTTCCTGAACTTCTTGCCCTTCGGCAAGCACTTCCACGTCCTGACGGCGCTGCCGGCCGTTTACCTGCGGCGCCTGACGCCGTCCGGCGCCCTAGAGAAGCTGGAATTCGAGGGTCGCGAGACGTTCGGCGTGGGGCGCCTGGAGGACTTCTCCTGGCGGCGTTTCCTGGACATGTACACCTGCACCGAATGCGGCCGCTGCAACGACATGTGCCCGGCCGACCTGACCGGCAAGCCCCTGCACCCGCGCGAGATCATCACCAACGAGCGCGACCAGGCCTGGGACCTGGCCGAGCACCTGGTGCGCGTCGGCAAGCTGAAGGCGCAGGGCCGCGGGGCCGAGGCGGCGGCGGCCGTCGCCGCCCGCGAGCGTCCGGCCCTCATCGGCGAGGTGAACGACGAGGAGGCGATCTGGGCCTGCACCACCTGCGGCTGGTGCGTCAGCAGCTGCCCGGTGATGATCGACCACATCCCGAACATCGTCGACCAGCGCCGGCACCTGGTGATGATGGAGGCGAAGGTCCCCGCGGCGCTGCAGAACGCGCTGCGGGGTCTGGAGAACAACAGCAATCCCTGGAACTTCAGCAGCGCCGCGCGCGAGGACTGGATCGGCGACCTGCCCGTGCCGCGCCTGCGGGACAAGGGCCGCGCGGCCTATCTGCTGTTCGTCGGCTGCGCCGGCAGCTTCGACAGCCGCAACGTCGAGGTCATGCGCGCCCTGGTGCAACTGCTCGACCGGGCCGGCGTCGACTACGCCGTCCTCGGCCGCGAGGAGGGCTGCTGCGGCGATCCGGCGCGCCGCGTGGGCCACGAATACCTCTTCCAGATGCAGGCGCCGCTGAACATCGAGACCTTCAAGCGGTACGACGTGCGCAAGGTCCTGACCGCCTGCCCGCACTGCTTCAACACGATCGCCAACGAGTACCCCGACTTCGGGCTCGAGGGCGTCGAGGTGATCCACCACAGCGAACTGCTGGCCGAGCTCGTGCGCGAGGGCCGTCTGCGCCTGAAGCCGGGCGCCGGCGTGAAGGTCACCTACCACGACTCCTGCTACCTGGGCCGCCACAACGACGTCTACGACGCCCCGCGCGAGGTGCTGGGCGCGGTGCCCGGCCTGACGGTCGCCGAGATGCCGCGCCACCGCCGCGAAGGCTTCTGCTGCGGCGCCGGCGGCGGGCGAATGTTCATGGAAGAGCACCTGGGCACGCGCATCAACCATCACCGCATCGAGGAAGCAGCCGCGACGGGGGCCTCCGAGGTCTGCACGGCCTGCCCGTTCTGCCTGACGATGCTCGGCGACGCGATCAAGGAGACCGACCGCGGCGAGCGCCTGCGGGCCCGCGACATCGCCGAGGTGCTGCTGGACAACCTGGCCTGACGCCGGCCCCCGGGAAGCGGCCGGCGGCCGGCCGTCGTTGCGCGGACCGCGCGCTTCTGCTATACCGGACCGAGTTCGTCGACCGCGACCACCGCCACGAAAGGAACCGCGATGAGCAGGCAGGAACCGGTTGTCTCCACGCCCGCGCTGGACAAGGTCTGGCGCCGCGGCAAGGAGTTCCTCGGCAGCGAGTTGCCCATCATGTGCGGGGCCATGACCTGGATCTCGGACCCCAAGCTGGTCTCGCTGATGAGCAACCTCGGCGCCTTCGGCGTGCTGGCGGCCGGCAACATGCCGCCCGAGACGTTCGCGCAGTACGTGGACGAGACGCGCTCCCTGACGGACCGGCCGTTCGCCGGCAACGTCATCACCATCGCCCCGAACTACCTGCCGCACCTGGACATCCTCTGCGAGCGCAAGGTGAGCCACATCGTCTTCGCCGGCTCGATCCCGCGCGCCTCCGAGGTGCAGAAGGCGAAGGACAGCGGCGCGAAGGTGCTCTGCTTCGCCTCGACCGGCAGCATCGCCTCGCGCATGATCGACTACGGCACCGACGCGCTGATCCTCGAAGGCAGCGAGGCGGGCGGCCACATCGGGCACGTCTCGACGGTCGTGCTCCTGCAGGAGATCCTGTTCAACTTCCCGTCGCTGCCGATCTTCGTCGCCGGCGGCATCGCCACGGGCAAGTTCATTGCGCACCTCGTGCTGATGGGGGCGGCCGGGGCCCAGATGGGCACCCGCTTCGTGATGGCCGAGGAGTGCGCGGCGCACCCGCGTTTCAAGGAGATCTTCATCAAGGCGCGGGCCCGCGAGGCGGTCTCGACGCCGCAGTACAGCGCCAAGCTGCCGGTGGTCTCGGTGCGCGCCCTGAACAACCACGCGATGGAGCACTTCGGGGACCTGCAGCTCGAGCTGCTCGAACAGCTGCGCCAGGGCGCCATCACCCGCCAGGAAGCCCAGTACAAGGTCGAGGAGTACTGGGTCGGCTCGCTGCGCCGCGCCGCCGTCGAGGGCGACGTGGAGCACGGCTCGCTCATGGCCGGCCAGTCCGTCGGCCTGGTCGAGCGCGTGCAGCCGCTGCGCGAGATCCTGGCCGAGATCGTGCGCGACGCCGACTCGGCCCTGGCCGAGGTCAGGCGCCGGCTCGACGGCTGAACGCGCGCCTTCGAATCCGTTCCTGCTCCTGCCGCCGCCGCCGACTCCGGGCGGCGGCGGCCTTTCCGCCCCGGGGCGCCGGCTGGCACCGAACTTGATGAGAGCCGCCGACCCGGCCGCCGCAGGGGGCGGCGGCCGCAGCCAGCGAACGCACCCGGAGATGACATGAAACCTGGAATTGTCCCTGCCTGCGCCGTGGCGGCGTGGCTCGGTGCCGCGTCGTGCCCGGCGGTTGCCGCCGTTCCCTCGGTCGGGTCGCGCGCCGCCGGCGAGGCACTTGTTGCCGCCGACCCCGCGCAGGCCGTGAACTATCTTGCCTACGCCGCCTGGCTGGAGGCCGCGGGCGATCTGCCCGAGGCGGCGGCCGTCCTGGAGGCGGGCTGCCACCGCGCCGGGTCGCCGGCGCCGCTTCTGCTGGAACTGTCGCGCCTGTACCGGCGCTTGGGCCGGCCGGCGCGCGCGGAGGCCGTCGCCCGCGAAGCGCTGGTGCTGCTGCCGGACTCGCCGGCGGCCCACCTGGGCCTGGGCGACGTCTATCTGGATCTCGGCTGGCCGCAGGCCGCCCTCGAGAGCTTCGAGGCGGCGGCGCGGCTCGCCCCGGGCGACGCCGTTCCGCGCACGCGCGTGGTGGCGGCGCTGCTGGCGGCAGGCCGCGCGCCCGAAGCCGAGGAGGCCTGCCTGCGCTTCCTCGCCGACCTGCCGGAGACTGCCGATCTGTGGCTGGCCCTCGGCTCCGTGTTCGAGAAGCAGGAGAAGCTGCGCGAGGCGTTCACCACCTACGGCCAGGCGCTCGCGCTCGACCCCGCGTCGGCCGAGGCGCTGGCTCGCCAGGGCCGGCTCTTCTGCCGCTTCGGGCAGTTCGACGCGGCGGCCGACGCGTGCCGGCGCGCGCTGCAGCTGGATCAGGACAATCTCCTGGCTCACGCCTGCCTGGCCCTGGCGTGCAGCCGCCTGGGCGAGGACGATCAGGCGCGCCATCACGCGCGGATCGCCGAGGCCGGCGGCCTGGACCTGGGCTCGATCTGGCCCAGGCTCAACTGAACGCGGGGGTCGGGCGCAGGCGCGGGGCGCGACTCAGGCGTGCACGCGCAGGCGCGCCAGCGCCGCGTCGGCCGCGGGGCGGCCCGGCTCGCGCCGCAGCGCCAGTTCGTACTGGCGAACGGCCAGGGCGGTCCGACCCGCGGCCTCGTACAGGCGCCCGAGGTTCAGGCAGGGCTCGGCCAGGTGGGGCAACAGCGTGGCGGCCCGCTCGAGAGCCAGCCGGGCCGGCTCGCTGCGACCGGCCGTCAGGTGCCAGACGCCGAGCGTGTTGTGGAGGTGGCCGTCCCCGGGCGCCAGGCGCAGGGCGGCCAGGAGCAGCGCGCCGGCGGCTTCACCGCGGCCGTCGAGCATCGCGACCTGCGCGCGCAGGTGGAACGCCAACGCCAGTTGGGCATCGTCGGCGCCGGGGCAGGCGGCCACCGCCAGCAGGTGCGCGTCGGCACGCGTCAGCGCGCCGCTCTCCTTGAGCAGCAGCCCGGCTGTCAGGCGCGCCTCGGCGTTGCCCGGCGCCAGCACCAGCGTGCGCTCGGCCGCCTGCAGCGCGGTCGCCCGCTCGCCGGCGGCCAGGGCCGCGTCGCTGAGCTCCTTCCAGGCGACGGGGTCGTCGGGCGTCTCGTCGGCCTTGCGGCGGGCCAGTTCCAGGTAGCGCCTCGCCTTCGCGGGGTCCTCGACGAGCGTGCCGAAATGGTGCACCACCACCGGGATCTCGTGCACCGGCACGCCCGCCGCGGCCAGGCTCGCCTCGACCGTCTCGTGCAGGCGGCCGCGAAAGCACACGCCCGGCACGCGGGGGAACAGGCGCACCTTCGCGGTGGGCACGTAGCCGGGGGCCACCGGCCCCTCGCGCCCCGGCAGCGCGTGCGCGTCGGCCGCCGGCACGGGCGTCCAGCCGCGACGGCTCCAGGGCTTGCGGATGTAGTTGCGCGTCACCAGCCGGGCCGCGGCGGCGCCGCTCGCCTCCCAGCGACCGGCGATCTCGCGCACGGCGGCCCAGTCGGCCGGGCTCAACTGCTCGTCGGCGTCCAGGCACAGCACCCAGCGGCAGGCGCAGGCCGCCAGCGAAGCGTTGCGGGCCGCGGCGAAGTCGTCGTCCCAGTCCAGGTGCTCCACGAGGGCGCCGCGCGCCGCAGCCACGCGGGCGCTGTCGTCGCGGCTGCCCGTGTCGATGACGACGATCTGGTCGCAGTGCCGGGCAGCCTCGGCCAGCAACGAGTCCAGAAATTGGCCACCGTCGCGCACGATCATGGCCAGGCTCAGCAGGCCGCCCGCCGGCGGCGTCTGGCGGTCGGTTTCGCGCACCGGCACCCCGCTTCCCAGGTTGCTGTCCGTCAAGGGCTTGCGCAGATCCGCGGTCGGTCGGGTCCCGGTCCGGCACCGGCATCGCGCAGGCGCCCGGGCCGAAGCAGGTCGCGTGCCGCCGCCCGGGCTTTCGCTTGCCGCGCCGGCCGGACGGCGATACGCTCACGGACCCGCGCCTGCCGTCCCGCGATGACAGGCGCCCGCGCCGACCCCGGACCGAAGGAGACCGGATCATGCGTCACCGGATCGCGACCGCCACCTTGGCGGCGGCCCTTTTGCTGGCGAGTCAGGCCGGGGCGCTCGTCGAGGCGAAGACGGGCACCGAGTACCCCGACACGATCACGGTCGCGACCGCCGACGGCGAACTGGCGCTGGTGGCCACGGGCGCCGCGCTGCGCGAGAAGACGGTGCTCAAGGTCGACGTCTACACGATCGCCTCCTGGGTGGCCGCGGAGGCCGAACTCGGCGAGGACCGCGCCGCGGCCATCTGGACGCTGGACGCGCCCAAGCGGCTGCGCATGGACCTGCGGCGCAGCTTCTCGCGGGAAAAGCTCATCGGCGCGTTCCGCGAGGTGATCGAGAAGAACTACCCCGACCGCACCGCGATCGCCGAGGACCTGGCGACCTTCGAGGGCTATTTCACGCGTGACGCCCAGTCCGGCGACGTCATCCTGTTCACGTACCTGCCCGGGCAGGGCGTGGCCACCGACCTCAACGGCGAGACCCGCGGGGTCATCGCCAATCCGCAGTTCGCCGAGGCGCTGTGGTCGGTCTGGTTCGGGACGCAGCCGGTCGACGGTGGCATGAAGAAGGCGCTGGCGGGCAAGGCCCGCTGACGTCGCGCGCGGGGCCGGGAAGCAGCGAGGGCCGCGCCCGTCGGGTCGCGGCCCTCGCCGTTCAACGCATCGCGCCGGGCGGCATCGCCGCGCCGATCAGCCGCGGATCTCCCTGACTGCCTTCGTCAGCGCGGGCACGACCTCGAACAGGTCGCCCACGACGCCGAAGTCCGCCACCTTGAAGATGGGGGCGGCCGGGTCCTTGTTGATGGCGACGATGCACTTGCTGCTGCTCATGCCCGCCAGGTGCTGGATGGCGCCGCTGATGCCGCAGGCGATGTAGAGGTTCGGCCCGACCGTCTTGCCCGTCTGGCCCACCTGGTGGGAGTAATCGACCCAGCCCGCGTCGACGATGGCGCGGCTCGCGCCCGCGGCGGCTCCCAGCGCCGACGCGAGTTCCTCGATGAGCGCATAGTTCTCCGGGCCCTTGATGCCGCGACCGCCCGAGACGACGATGTCGGCCTCGGTCAGCTCGACGCGCCCGGCGGCCGCCGCGACCACCTCGCGGACGATCGCCTTCGGCGCCGCCTGCTCCTGCTGGGCGTCGAACGCGGTCACCGGCGCCGCCGCGCCGCCGCACTCCTGGGCGACGAAGGCGTTCGGCCGGATGCCCACGATCGCCGGCGCCGTCTTCGGCACGACGTCGACGAAACACTTGCCGGCGTAGACCGGCCGCCTGATCTCCCAGGCGCCGCCCTCGAACTTCAGCGCGACGGCGTCGCTCACGCAGGCGCAACCCAGCTTGGCCGCCGTCTTGGGACCGAGGTCGCGGCCCATGGCGGTGGCTCCCACCAGGACCAGGTCCGGCTTCTGCGCGCGGCAGAAGGCGGCCAGCGCGGTGGCGTAGCGCTCGCTGTCGTAGCCCGCCAACCGGTCGCCGGCGAAGAACAGCTTGTGCGCGCCGTGGGCGCCGGCGGGGCCGGCGGCAGCGGCGGCGTCGCCGCCCAGCAGGACCGCCCAGACCTCGCCGCCCGCGGCGTCGAGCAGCCGCCGCGCCTGCGCGATCATCTGCCAGGCCACCTTCTTGATCGCGCCGTCGCGCTGTTCGATGAAGACCGCAATGTTCGGCATGAAACGTTCCCCCGCGGGTTGAGGCGTCCGCCGGCTTGCCGGTACGGACGACCGGATGCTTCAGATGACCTTGGCTTCCTCGTTCAGCAGGCG
>CAYNPY010000053.1:17294-25076 GCA_964399195.1 uncultured Fibrobacteraceae bacterium | reverse complement strand
CCGGCGGTGGCCAAGGCGGTCACCGAAGGCGACCTGGTGGGCGCGGCCGTGCTCTCGGGCAACCGGAACTTCGAGGGACGCGTCCACCCGCTGGTCAAGGCCAACTTCCTGGCCTCGCCGCCGCTGGTGGTGGCGTACGCGCTGGCCGGGACCGTGGAGATCGACCTCAGCACCGAGCCGCTCGGCGAGGGGACCGACGGCCCGGTCTACCTGCGCGACATCTGGCCGACCGGCGAGGAGATCGCCGAGGCCGTGACCGCGCACGTGCGCACGGAGATGTTCCGCGACAAGTACGCCGGCGTCTTCGCGGGCACCGACGCGTGGCGGGCGATCGAGGTGACCGGCGGCGACCTCTACGAGTGGGACGAGACGTCGACCTACATCCACCATCCGCCCTATTTCCAGCGGTTGACGCGGGAGGTCGGCGCGATCGGCGACGTGCGCGGGGCTCGCGTGCTGGGCCTGTTCGGCGACTCGATCACCACCGACCACATCTCCCCGGCGGGCAACATCGCCGCCGACAGTCCGGCAGGCCGATTCCTCCAGGAGAAGGGCGTCGCGCCGGCCGACTTCAACTCGTACGGGGCGCGGCGCGGCAACGACCTGGTGATGGCGCGCGGGACGTTCGCCAACATCCGGCTCAAGAACCAGCTGGTGGCCCCGCGGGAGGGCAACTGGACCCGGTACCTGGGGTCGCCGGACGGCCCGGTGCTGCCGATCTACGACGCGGCCATGATGTACCAGCAGGCCCGGACGCCGGTGATCATCCTGGCCGGCAGGGAATACGGCACCGGCTCGAGCCGCGACTGGGCGGCGAAGGGGCCGCTGCTGCAGGGCGTGCGCGCGGTGATCGCCGAGTCGTTCGAGCGCATCCACCGCTCCAACCTGGTGGGGATGGGCGTGCTGCCGCTGCGTTTCCTGGACGGCCAGAACGTCGAGTCGCTGGGCCTGGACGGCACCGAGACCTACGACATCCTGGGCCTGGGCGACGACCTGGCCGCGCAGAGCCTGCTGACGGTGAGGGCCGCGCGCGCGGACGGCGGCGTGGTGGAGTTCCAGGCGCGGGCGCTGCTGAACACCCCGGTGGAAGTGCGCTACTTCCGCAACGGCGGCATCCTGCACACGGTGCTGCGGAACCTGGTCCGGTGAGCGACGCCCCGGACGAACGAGGCCCGCGGGGCGCCGTCGTGGCGGCGCCGGGTCATCACGTCGTGATCGTGGGCGGCGGCTTCGCGGGGCTGTACGCCGCCCAGTCGCTGCGGTGCGCGCCGGTCCGCGTCACGCTGATCGACCGGCGGAACTTCCATCTCTTCCAGCCGCTGCTCTACCAGGTGGCCACCGGCGGCCTGTCGCCGGCGGACATCGCCTCGCCGCTGCGGTCGGTGCTGCGGCGGCAGCGCAACGCGCGCGTGCTGCAGGCGGAGGTCACGGGCTTCGACACCGCGGGCCGCCGCGTGCTGCTGGGCCGGGAGAGCATTCCGTACGACACGCTCATCGTGGCGACCGGGGTCAGCCACCACTACTTCGGCCGTCCCGATTGGGAGCCTCTGGCGCCGGGCCTCAAGTCGATCGAGGACGCCACCGCGATCCGGCGGCGCGTGTTCGCCGCGTTCGAGCAGGCCGAGCGGGAGCCCGACCCGGCGCGGCGCCAGGAGTGGCTGACCTTTGTCGTGGTCGGCGGCGGGCCGACGGGCGTCGAACTGGCGGGCGCCATCGGCGAATTGGCCCACCACACGCTGCCGCGGGACTTCCGCCTCATCGACACCCAGCGGACGCGGATCCACCTGCTGGAGGCGGGCGAGCGCATCCTGCCCGCCTACGATGAGCGGCTGTCGCGGGCCGCGGCCGATTCGGCGCTGCGGCTCGGCGTCACGGTGCGCACCGGCGCGGCCGTGACGGAGATCTCGCCGGACGGCGTGACGGTCGGCGACGGACCGCGCGCGGAGACCATCGCGGCGCGGACGGTGGTCTGGGCCGCGGGCGTGCAGGCGTCGCCGCTGGGGGCGGCCCTGGCCGCGGCGACGGGAGCGGAGCTCGACCGGCAAGGACGGGTCATGGTCGGCCCGGACCTGGCGCTGCCGGGCCATCCGGAGATCCTGGTCCTGGGCGACCTTGCCCACGCGCGGCAACCGGACGGGCGGCCGCTGCCGGGCGTGGCGCCCGTCGCGATGCAGCAGGGGGCGTACGCGGCGCGCCTGATCCAAAACAGGCTGCGCGGCCGGGTGATCAGCCCGTTCCGCTATCGGGACCGCGGCAGCATGGCGGTCATCGGTCGCTCCGCGGCGGTGGCGGAGATCGGCGGCCTGCGGATCCGCGGCTTCGCGGCCTGGCTCACCTGGCTGTTCGTCCACCTGATCCACCTGGTGGAGTTCGAGAACCGCCTGCTGGTGCTGGTGCAGTGGGGCTGGAACTACGTCACCCGCAACCGCTCGGCGCGGCTGATCACCGGGCCGCCGTCCTGATGGCCGCCCGGCGGTTTCGCCTTATGCTGTCGCGCACCTGAACGCGTCATGGGGGCCGGCGGACATGCACCAGCTCAAGCTCTACCTGTGCACGCTGCTGGCGTTCTTCGCGGTCGACATGGTCTGGCTGGGCCTGGTCGCGCGCGGGTTCTACCGCGAGCATCTGGGCCACCTCTTGCGCCCCGATGTGCTGTGGGCGGCGGCCGTGGCGTTCTACCTGCTGTTCATCGCGGGCCTGCTGGTCTTCGTCGTCAATCCTGCCCTGCGGGCCGGCTCGGCCAGGAAGGCCGTGGGCCTGGGGGCCCTGTTCGGACTGATCACCTACGCCACGTACGACCTGACCAATCTGGCGACGGTCAGGGACTGGCCCTGGCTCGTGACGGCGGTGGACCTGGCGTGGGGAACCTGCCTGGGCGCGGCCGTCAGCGGGCTGGGCTTCCTGGCCGGCCGGCGGCTGAGGCCAACGACGCCGCGGTGACGCGGCGCTGGAGGAACGAGCGCATGAAGATCGCCATCGTCGCCGGCAGCCACCGGCGCGAAGCCGAGTCGGCCCGCGTCGCGAGGCATCTGGAACAGCGGCTGCGCCTGCTGGGGGCAGCCGACACATACCTGCTGTCGCTGTCGGGCAATCCCCTGCCGCTGTGGGACGAGGGCGTGTCGAAGGGGGACGAGAAGTGGAAGGCGCTGTGGGGGCCGATCGCCGGCGAATTGCGGGGCGCGGACGCCCTCGTCGTGGTCGCGCCTGAGTGGTCGGGGATGGTGACGCCGGCGCTCAAGAACTTCTTCCTGCTCTGCGGCGCCGACGTGCTGGCGCACAAGCCGGGCCTGATCGTGAGCGTCTCGGCGGGACTGGGCGGCAGCTACCCGGTCGCGGAACTGCGCGGCAGCAGCTACAAGAACACCCGCCTGTGCTACCTGCCGGACCACGTGATCGTGCGCAACGTCGGGCGGATGCTGAAGGGCGACCAGCCGGCGGACGAGCACGACGCCTCCCTGCGCGCGCGCATCGACTACTCCCTGAAGGTGCTGCTGGAATACGCCCGGGCCCTGCGGCAGGTGCGCGAGAGCGGCGTCATCGACCTGAAGACGTTTCCCCACGGCATGTAGAGGGAGTCGATGCCCACGATTGACGACATGGACGCCGCCGCCCGCGACCGCGCGCTCGGCGCGTTGTGGGGCCTGTTCCTGGGCGACGCGCTGGCCATGCCCGTCCACTGGTACTACGACCGCCAGGCGCTGCGCCGCGACTACAGCGAGGTGCGCGACCTGCTGCCGCCGCGCAATCCGCACCCGGACAGCATCCTGCACCGTTCGCGCTATGTGCCGCCGGATCCCGACGCCGACATCCTCCACGACCAGGCGCGGTACTGGGGCCAGGCGGGCATCCATTACCACCAGCACCTGCGGGCCGGCGAGAACACGCTGAACCTGCGGCTGGCGCAGCTGCTGCTGGCTCAGTTGGCCGAGAGCGGCGCCTACGACGCCGATATCTACGCCGAGCGGATGGTCGCATTCCTGCGCGACCCGGACAGCCACCGCGACACGTACGTCGAGGAGTGGGCGCGCGGCTTCTTCGCCAACCGGGCGCGCGGCCGCCCGCTGCGCGACTGCGGCGTCGTCGAGAAGCACATCGGCGGCCTGTGCGGGCCGCTGGCGCTCCTCATCTCGTTCGCGCACGATCCGCCCCGGGCTCGCGCGCTGGCCCACGAGCACCGCGAACTGACCCACAAGGGGCCGCTGATGGCGCAGGCCCTGGACGCGGTCGCTGACGTGCTGCTGCCGGCGCTGGCGGGCGAGCCGCTGCGCGAGGCGATCGACGCCGCGCGCCGGCGCGGCCGCAACGGACTGCTGAGCGGCGACCATGATCGCTGGGAGCGGCTCGATGACCTGGAGGTCGTCGGCCGCGTGCTCTCTCCCGCGTGCTACGTGCAGGACGCGGTGCCGGCGTCGTTCCACTTCGCCCGCAGGTACGCCGAGCGTCCCGAAGAAGGCCTGGTCGCCAACACGATGGCGGGCGGCGACAACTGCCACCGCGGCGCGGTGGTCGGCGCGCTGCTGGGCGCCGCGGGCGGCGTGGCCGGCTGGCCGGCGCGGTGGCGCGAGGGGCTGCGGTACCGGCCGGGAGCCGCCGCATGAAGACGAAGCTCATCGTCTGGGATTTCGACGGAACGCTGGTCGACAGCCGCCCGCAGATCGAGGCGGGCCTGGACCACACGCGCGGCATCCTGGGCCTGGGTCCGGAAGTCCGCGACGCCTGGCTGCAGTGCGTCGGGCTGCCCGTGCGGGAGGCGATCGAACGCGTGTTCGGGCCCCTGGGTCTGAGCTACGCGGAGGTCTACCCGGTCTACCGCTCGTTCGACTGGCCGGGCAGCGAGCATCTCATCCGGCCGTTTCACGGCATGCCGGACCTGCTGGCCGAACTGTACGCGGCCGGCGTGAAGATGGCCATCGCCAGCAGCAAGCGGGGCGAACCCCTGCGCCGGCAGGCCGCCCGCTTCGCGTGGGAGCCGTATTTCGACCCGATCGTCACGCCGGACGAGGTGGGGGACGCCACCAAGCCGCACCCGGAGTCCCTGCTGCAGGCGCTGCGAGCGCACGGGCTGGCGCCGGAGCAGGCCGTGATGGTGGGCGACACGCCGTTCGACCTGGAAATGGCCCGGCGGGCGGGCGTGCCGAGCCTCGGCGTCGCGCACGGGTACTACGGACGGACGGAGTTGGAGGCGTGGGGACCCATCGGCTGCGCAGACGATTCCGGGGAACTGCGGGAACTGCTGCTGCGGCGGGTGTTGGAATGAGGAGCAATCAGCTCGTCGAATGTGAGCGCTCCGCGGCGGCGACATTGCGTGCGCCACGCATCACATCGCCGTTGTCGGCCGCACGCAACGAGTGCTAAGGTCCGCCCCGACCGCTTCGCCTCGTCGCCTGCGGCGCCGGCGCGGATTCCGTGTCCGCGCGCGGCCGCCGGGCAAGGATGCCCATCTCGCGATAGGAGTCGAACATGCGCGACAATCCCCGTCTTCGTTGCCTGCTGCCCTGTCTCCTGCTGTGCGCGGTCATGGCCTGTCTCGTCGTCCGCGGCGCCGACGCCGAGGTCGTGACGTTCTCCGGCACGATCACGTACGACGGTTCCTACGCGGCCGACACGCTGTACGTGGCGGTCATGGACACCAGCACCGCCGGCGAGGATCCGAACTTCATCGCCACGGGCGCCTGGGCCGTGGGGCCGGCGCCGTTCAGCCAGCCCTTCACGCTGTCTTTCGACAACGCTCTGGCCGAGAACGTCATCGTGGCCGCCGCCCTGGACGTGGACGGCGGCGGCCTGGCCGCGACCGGCAGCGGCGACATCGTGGGCTGGTATGCGAGCACGCCGGATCCCGCGCTGGTGCCGACCACGACCTCGCGGAGCGACCTCGATTTCTTCCTGCCGCGCGCCGAGATCCGCGGCACGGTGACGTTCGCGCCCGACCAGTTCGTCTGCTACGTCTCCGCCACGCCGAGCGCGGACTGCCAGGGGGACCACTTCGCGCCGATGCCGGAGCCGGACGCGTCGGGCCCGTATGTCATCCTCGGGCTCTACGCCGGCACCTACTGCGTCGGCGGCGAGGGTTTCAGCACGTCCTTCGGCTGGCTCGAGGTCTGCTACGGCGATCCGCAGTGCGTGAGCCCCACGCTCGTGACGGTCACTGGAACGCAGGTCGTCTCCGGGGTGGATCTGGACTTCAGCGTCGTTGCCGCGGACGAGCGGACCACCTGGGGCGCGGTCAAGAGCGCGTACCGCTGAGCGGCGCGGGCGTCCCGGTCGCAACGCCGGCTAAAGCCGGATCGCCGGCCTCCGATAACCTGGACGAGGGCGGCGGCCGCACCGGCCGCCGCGACCGTCCCCGAGGAGGTCGACCGTGTCCGTCAGCTCCATCGAATCCTCCGGCCGCGCGCACATCCAGCGCGACCTGAAGCACCTCGTGCGCGACGTGCGCCACGACGTGAAGTCCGAGCTCAAGGAACTGCGCGCCGCCGGCGACGAGGCGTCGCTCCAGAAGGCCGCCGACGTGCGCGACGCCTACTTCGCCTTCCGCGACCAGGTGCAGGGCGCCTTCACCGGCGCGGGCCGCGGCGGCTCGTTCGACGCGGCGTCGGTGCCCGAGGGCCTGCGCATGGCGATGGTCGACTTCACCGCGCGCCTGGCCGCCCTCAACGGTACGGCCCGGGAAGACGTCGATACCGTGGTGAAGGATCCCGCCGCGGAGGACGCGGCGCCGCTGCCGGTCGAAGACCTGCTCCCCGGCTCGCTCTTCGCCGTGCTCGCCTGATCGGGACCGGCCTGCTCCGGATTCAGCGGCGGGCGGCCGGGACGGTCCACTATTTCCGCCAGGGTCGCGGCGCGCGGGTGTACACTCGTGGCGCCGCGTCCCGACCCCGGGAATTGGCGCGGGGCCCGGAGGCCGGCAGGGGGAACCGCCATGCCTCGCGTGCCCGCGCCGCTTCCGACGGCCTGCCTGATCGTCTGCCTGTCCCTGCTCGCGACCGCCGCGCCGGCCGCCATCGTCCAGCAGGTCCGCTTCGAGCAGTACAGCTACCAGGACGTCCTGTCGCTCGAGACCACGCCTCCCAGCGGGATCGGCGGCTGCGTCGTGACGTTCGAGGCCGACCCCGCGCTCGGCTACCTGAACGTGGCGGCCTTCGCGCCCGGGTCGTCGTCGGCGTCGCAGTGGGTGGTGCGCAACCTGCGCCTGCATCCGCTGGGCGAGGCGGCGCCCGTCGAGACGATCACCTGCCAGTTCCCGCTCTCGCTGCTGGGCCTGGAGCCGGGGCTGCCCGCCGGTCCCGTCGAGTACGCGTTGACGATCCTGCCCGAGCCGCTGCTCGACGACGAGGCGCCCGTCTGGCTGGCGTCCGTCGCGCGCGACCGCTTCGCCGTCTTCGAGCAGGCGCTGGTGCAGGTGGGCCGCGGTTCGCTCGCCTGGCCCGAAACCCGCGCGACGGCCCTGCCGGACCAGTGGTTCAGCGTCTCGGCGCTGGCGGGCGTCGACACGGTCAAGAGCAACATCGGCTGCACGATGACCAACATGGACCTGGACGGCGGCCGCAATCCGAACGACGTCAACGCCTGCGCCCCGGCCAGCGCCGCCAACAGCCTCACCTGGCTGAAGGACAAGCACGACGAGATCGACTTCCCGCACGACACGCGCAGCGTGATGGAGCAGATCTCCCGCCTGGCGGGGCGCGTCGGCCCCGTCGGCATCTGGCCCAAGGATCTGGCCAAGGCCAAGCTCGACTTCATCGAGGCGCACCAGCTCCCGATCCACGTGAAGATCCAGGACGT